>CAIMXQ010000032.1 GCA_903845465.1 uncultured Actinomycetes bacterium | reverse complement strand
CACGCTTACCGGTGGTGAATTCGGGGGAGGATCCGCAGGTGAGTTCAACTCTTATTGAGCGGGTGCTGCCGGAAAAGCGTGCCCTGACGACCAAGCCTCGTCCATCAGATGTTGCTTTTCGAACTACGTTAAATGTGATGTCTTATTCGTCTCTACTAATTCTTGCAGCAATCGGCGGATTTTTAGCATTTCGTGGCTTTGATGCATTTAAACATAACGGAATCGGTTTCATTACAAACGTTGACTGGAACTCAGGCACTGGTGATAGCAACGGTCCATACGGCATGGCAGCAATGCTTGTTGGAACCCTCATGATTTCGGCAGTTGCTCTTGTGATTGGCGTTCCGATCTCGGTTCTCACGGCTTTATTTCTTACTTACTATGCCCCTGAAGGTTTGAAAAAAACTTTAGTGACAGTTGTAGATCTCATGGCTTCCTTTCCATCAATCCTCTACGGCCTATGGGGCTTCATTGTCCTTGCTCCCATGGCGACATATTGGGCAAAGTTAATCTATAAGTATCTTCACTGGATTCCTGTTTTCAATGTTCCAACGCAAGCTTTTGAACGTTCACCATTCCTAGCTGGCCTTGTGCTCTCTGTCATGATCATTCCTATCGTGACATCTATTTCGCGTGAAATTTTTGCCCAAACTCCACTCGAGCGAATCCAAGCTGCATACGCTCTTGGTGCTACGAAGTGGGGCATGATTAAAGCTGTTGTGCTTCCATTTGGCGCATCAGGAATTGTTGGTGGCGCAATGCTTGGTCTCGGTCGCGCACTCGGCGAGACAGTTGCCGTCTATTCAGTATTAAATATTGTATTCAAAATTAATTTACAGGTACTTTACGGATTTGGTGGAAACGTAGCTTCAATGATTGTTTCTAAGTTCGGCGAAGCGTCATTTAACGAGAAGAAGGCCCTGCTTGCTGCAGGCTTCGTTCTTTTCACATTGACTCTTCTTGTCAACATGGTCGCCAATTCAGTTGTTCAACGCGCAGTGAAGTCAGGAAAGTAAGATGACGACAATCCAGGCACCTGTCGCACCACGCAAGCCCTGGAAAGCGACCCGACTTGAACTGATCCCTATTTTTGGCGCTCTCGTGCTAGCTGCAATTGCTGATTATGCAGTTGTAGCGTTCACTCCCATGAAGGGCAAAATCGCCTACGTACTCCTCTTCTTTATTTTCGGTGCAGGCTTCCAGATGGCGCTAAAGTATCGAGCTTACGGGCGTCGCGCTGCAATCGATTCACTTGCGGGGTCTGTAGCTATTTCAGGGGCAGTCCTGGCATTCGCACCCGTTGTTAGCATTCTGGCAACCGCAATTATCAAAGGACACAAAGGTTTAAGTTTTGGTTTCTTTACTCACGATATGTCGGTAACCAACTATCAAAGCCCATTGAATCAAGGCGGAGTATTCCAAGCGATAGTTGGAACTCTCTACTTAATTCTTCTTGCGACAATGATTTCACTCCCATTATCTTTGTTGACCGCTCTCTATCTTACTGAGATAAAGGGAAAGGCTGCTGGCTTTATCCAATTTCTGATTCAAGCAATGTCAGGTATTCCTTCAGTCGTTGCTGGAATATTTATTTATTCCGCCTTCCTGCTCACAACTTCGCTGCGCGGTTCCACAATTATGGGCGCTCTTGCCTTGGCGATTCTGATGATTCCAACCGTTACAAGAACTTCTCAAGAGGTTTTGCTATTAGTTCCGCAAGATCTCAGGGAGGCAGGCCAAGCACTGGGTGCCACCCAGTGGAAGACCGTCGCAACCATTGTTGTGCCCGCAGCTCGTAACGGATTGATCACCGCGGTGATTTTGGGAATTGCTCGCATAGCTGGCGAGACGGCTCCGTTGCTCTTCACAATCGGCGTTGCAAGCAAAGCAAATTGGAATCCATTTTTTGGTGGTCAAGCATCACTTCCGATTTATATCTGGGGTGGACTTGGAGATGGTTCCCAAACTGGAATTGACCGCGCCTGGGCAGCCATTCTTGTATTACTCATCATTGTCTTAACCCTCTTTGTTATTGCACGAATTTTCGGAACTAGAAAAGTCAAGACCAAGTAAATGGAAATGAGAGAGAAAATGAGCACAGATAACTCATCGCAGCCGAATTCATTGGCTGGCGTAGCTGCGGCGCGCCAACGAGTGCCTGGCAATGCACCACTTGGCTCTGGCCTCGAAGCCCGCGGTGTGCACGCCTGGTTTGGATCTCACTTGGCGCTAGCAGATGTATCTTTGGATTTTGCGGCCGGAACAGTCACTGCCCTCATCGGACCTTCAGGTTGTGGAAAATCAACATTTATTCGGACACTTAACCGAATGCACGAATTCATCCCATCAGCCGCAATGGCTGGCGAAGTACTCCTGGATGGCAAAGATATCTACGCAGCAGGCACGGATGTCACCAAAGTCCGCCTTCAAATCGGCATGGTCTTCCAGAAGCCAAATCCATTCCCATCCATGACCATCGGTGAGAACGTGCTGGCGGGATTAAAGCTTGCTCAAATAAAGTATGAAGGAAATAAGAATGATCTCTTAGAAGAATGCCTCACTCGTGCGGGACTTTGGAATGAGGTCAAGGATCGTCTCGGCGCGCATGCTGGCGGATTATCTGGCGGACAGCAGCAGCGCCTCTGTATCGCTCGCTCACTTGCCGTAAATCCTAAAGTTTTGTTGATGGATGAGCCTTGCTCAGCGCTCGATCCAGGATCAACTCTTCGTATCGAAGATACGATCTCACAACTTTCAAAGACCATGACAATTGTGATCGTCACCCACAATATGCAGCAGGCTGCTCGTGTCTCTGATTACACAGCTTTCTTCTTGGCTGACGGTGGCCCTGGCCAAATGATCGAGGTCGGCCCTACCAACGAGATGTTCTCTCGCCCCAAGGATGAGCGAACAGAGAATTATGTTTCAGGACGTTTCGGCTAAGCCCAACCCAGGAGTTTCTTTCACAGACCTTATTCGCCCCACAAGGGATTCATAAGGTCTGTTTACTTTCTGTTCACCTTTGATTCACGGCCCATTCAGACTCAGTCGGCTCAGAGTTTCTTCACTTTCCTACAGTTCTCCACAGTACGGCCAAGTCCAGATCTTTACGGGTCCCTTAATTGAAAGGTAGTTCATGAAGCTTTCACGCTCATTAACACTTGCAACAGCAATTGCATCATCAGTTGTTCTTGCATTCGCACCATCAGCTCAAGCAGCTGCTACAACAATCACAGTTGGCGGAGCTACTTCCGTTAACACCGTCGTTACATCTTGCGTTCCAACCCTTCCATCAACAGTGACATTCACTTACGATTCTCAGGGCTCTGGAACAGGTAAGACAAACATGGAAAATGGAAAGTACGATTTTGCGTACTCAGACAGCGCACACACTGCATCACAATCTGGCGCAGCAATTCCTGCATCTGAAATCCATATCCCAGGTTATGTTTGGCCAATCGGATTTGAATACAACCTCAACACATCGAAGAAGGTCTCAATCTCTGCTCTTAACCTTGCGAAGATCTTCGCAGGCAAGATCAAGATGTGGAACGACCCACTACTCGTCGCAGATAACAATCGTTCAGTAGTTGTTGTTAACTACCGTAAAGATGCTGCAGGAAAGATTGTCAAGGATGCCAAGGGCAATCCAACAGTTCTTTCAACAAGAACTGTAATCAACAAGGTTTCACTACCAGCCCAGCCAATCACTGTTATCTACCGTGGTGACTCATCAGGTACTTCACAGAACCTTATGAACGCCTTCAACCAGATCGATCCAACAGACTGGCCTACAAAGGGTTCACAGGTATTTGCTGATTACCGCAAGACTGAAATCTCTGCTGATCCAATCCACTTCCAGTCTGCACAGAAGTCTGCTGGTGTCGCAGCCCTTGCTGGTAAGACCAAGTACTCGATCACATATGCAGAGACAAACTACGCGGCTACGTATGCCCTTAGCCTTGCAAACGTGATCAACGTTCATGGTGATCTTGTACAGCCAAATGCTGATGCAGCAAACGGCTTTATCGCATCTCTTAAGATCGATTCAGCTACAGGCGTCGTTACCTACGACTACCAGAATGCTAACGCTGGTGTATATCCATACACAGTTGTCACATATGCACTTGCTCTCACAAAGTATGGCAATGCAGATAAGGCAGCAGCAGTGAAGGCAGCAATTGATTACTTGACCTTCAAGTGCACTAAGAACAACGATTATGGCTTCACAACAATCGATCCAACATCACCACTTGGAAAGATTGCCACAGCTCAAATCGCAAAGCTCGGTGCATAATTAAGTAGTTCTCTACTTAAAAGAAATAAGAAAGCCCCACCTTTGAGGGAAGGTGGGGCTTTTTCTTGCCCTAAAACTCACAGCAAGAGAGGCTAAAACACTTGTGCGCCCGGCTGGAAT
>CAIMXQ010000031.1 GCA_903845465.1 uncultured Actinomycetes bacterium | reverse complement strand
GCTGGAACATTTACTGGAAAAGTGAAGCGAGTTTCTAAGACAAGCTGTGTTGTTTCACTTGGTGAGGATCAGTTGAAAGTGCGCCACACTGTTGGACTTGAAGTTGGCCAAGGCGTCGATATTTTAATTCGACCCGCTGCCACAAGTTTCAATAGAGACTCTACAAATAGTCTTGCAGCGACAATCACAGATGTTGCATATAGAGGCCGCGGCTACGAACATGCAATCGCAACAAAATATGGCTCTCTCACCGGAGTTTTTGACACCGTATCTCACCCACGAGGTGGCAGAATTTCAGTATCAATTGATCCGGATAGATGTATAGCTTTCCCCACCGAGACTAAGTAAAGAGAGAGACCCATGATCCATTCACTTAGCGGTAACGACATAGCGCTATTCGTATCTGTATTTCTGGCATGTGCAGTCGAAGCGGTCGAGGCAGTCACAATAATCCTCGCTGCGGGTACTTCACGAGATTGGAGATCTACATTCCAAGGAGTGATTTCAGGTCTAGTCGTATTGGCTGGATTGATAGTTATTCTCGGCCCAAGTATCGAAAACCTGCCCAAGAATACTCTGCGGTTAGCGGTAGGCGGACTTCTCCTTGTATTTGGAATGCAGTGGTTACGCAAGGCAATACTTCGCGCCAGTGGTTTTAAGGCTCTGCATGATGAAGACAAAATTTTTAAAGATGAAGTAGAAGCAGCCAGGAAAGTCGCAAAGGTCTCTCGATTTGCTGTCTCAGATTGGTATGCCTTTACGCTCTCTTTTAAAGGTGTGCTACTTGAAGGACTTGAAGTTGTATTTATCGTTGTGACATTTGGAATTATTCAAAAGGGTTCTAACCCACAAGCATTTGCACTCGCTATCTGGGCAGCTGCGATTGCAGTAGTTCTTGTTACCATCGCTGGATTTGCAATTCATAAGCCGCTCTCTAAAGTTCCAGAAAATACAATGAAGTTTGTTGTTGGAACCCTCTTGACATCATTTGGAATATTCTGGGGCGCTGAAGGCGCAGGAGCCGAATGGCCACATCAAGATTTATCGTTGCTTGCAATCATTCCCTTTGTCTTACTCGTCTCATTCGGGTTAATCGAACTTTTGAAAGTGCGAAAGGCGAAGAACCTGCCGGTTCGTAAACTCAACCTTCTAACTTTCTCAGAGCCAAGTAAAGATAGTTCGCTACTTATTCGTTGGGTCGGAGGATTCTTATACTTCTGGTATGACTTCATCATCGGAGATGATTGGCGGGTAGCTGCAGGTGTTGTCGCTGGCTTCTTTGCACTTCATGCAATCGGTGCATCATCATGGTGGTTGATGCCGGCCGTTGTAGCTTTGATGTTGGGCTTTACCTTGTTGGAGGCAACGCGCCCTGCAAAGGTGGCGTCTTAGCTATACCTGACGCGGCAAGTGTTGAAGTGCCCAGTGATACATGGCGATAGCGCCAGCAGCTGAGGCGTTCATAGATCTTGTCGATCCATATTGTTCGATTGCATAGAGAACTTCGCAGACAGCGATTCCTTCATCTGACATTCCAGCGCCTTCTTGGCCAAAGAGCAGAACGCATTCTTCGGGCAAGCTTGCTCCCTCCAAATGTTTCGATGAAGGAACATTGTCGATTCCAATAATAGGCAAATGATTTTCTTTACACCACGCTGAGAAGTCACTGATGGTTGGGTGATGAATAACCTTGAGGTATCTGTCAGTAACCATTGCGCCACGCTTATTCCAATCGCGCTTGCCAACGATATGTACTGCAGCTGCATTAAAAGCATTTGCAGTGCGCACAATCGAGCCGATATTTAAATCATGTTGCCAATTTTCGATTGCAATCTGCAATTTATGTCGTTTGCTATCTAAATCAGCGACAATCGCTTCGACTGTCCAATATCGGTAATGATCCAAGACATTTCGTCGATCTCCATTTTCAAGGAGCTCTGGGTCAAATTGAGGTCCAGTAGGCCATGGTTTGTCATGAGGGCCGACTCCGACAACTGGGAAAAACTCACCCGGTCCAATGACTGCAGGTGTATTGATTTCCATAGATGCACTCTAAACTTAACTCAACGTATTTACCAAGGAGACCCATGAAAGCCTTTTACTACTCAATATTTGGAATACATATTCTCTGTGTTGTCGCGATTTTAGGAATGCTGCTCTCACAGATAAAGAAGAGTGAGAAGAAGCTCAACCCAGGAGTCGTCCACGCAACTCTCACAGCCTTGATTGCCGGGGGAGTAATGGTTGGTCTTTATACAAAGGTTCATCCCAATGAAGTCCTCAACCACACAAAATTTGGAGTCAAAGGATTAGTAATTCTCGTAATTCTTGCTCTGGGTTATACCAATGTGAAGAAGCCAGTATTGAAGAACTCCGTATGGGCAACGATGCTTGGACTCACGCTTCTCAATGTAGTTATCGCTTCAGCCTGGAAGTAAGAATCTAATGAAGAGGTTGGTTGTATTGGCATGCCTCATTCTTGCCATCCCCAATTTCTTTACTCAGCAAGCAGATGCGCTTGACCCAAATTCTGTTGCCGCAATATTTGACCACTTATCTTCCAACAAGGA
The DNA here is from genome assembly GCA_903845465.1 of uncultured Actinomycetes bacterium. Taxonomy (GTDB): domain Bacteria; phylum Actinomycetota; class Actinomycetes; order Nanopelagicales; family Nanopelagicaceae; genus Planktophila. The sequence goes on along the minus strand of CAIMXQ010000031.1, from coordinate 21,721 downwards.
GTTAGCAAATCCATCCATCGTTGTCATTGATGAAAAGACGGGCGAAGTTGTGTACGAGAAGAATTCAACGTCTCCACGCAAGCCGGCTTCAGTACTAAAACTTCTGACAGCCACTGCGGCTTACACCTATCTTCAACCGACTCAACGATTTACAACATCGGCTTATGTGGGTACAAAGGCGAAGAGCCTCGTTATCCAAGGTTCGCTCGATCCTTGGATAAGTCTGATACATCTTCAAGCCGTGAAGATGGGCAGAACGTCGCTTCCGAGAATTGAATTCAGCACATTGAACGCCCTAAAGAAGGCAAATGTGGGTTCAATCAAATATATAACGATTTACTTTACAAATTTATATTCGCAGGATGTTGCCAATATTAAGAAGTTCTACTCCAGACATGGAGTGCATGCCATTATGAAGCGAGTAAGTAATGAAACTGCACAATCACTTTCTGGCGAAGAAATTTTGTCATCTGAATCTCCTGAACTTCAGGAAATTCTCGCATTTACGCTGACATGGAGTGATAACTTGCTTGCCGAGCGAATCGCTCGCCTTGCGTCATCGGCTGCCGGACATACATCTGATGATGCCGGTGTTGCACAAACTTTTAGTGAGGTTCTTAGTAACTTTGGGATTGAGTCGAAAGATTTAATAACTCACGATGCAAGCGGGCTCTCGAAGTTAAACCGCATTACTGCTCGGCAAGTGGGAACCCTTCTTATTAAGATTCAAGAAGATTCAAAGTTTGCTCCTTTGGTTGGTGGCTTACCAATAGGAGGAATTTCAGGAACGTTAAAGAATAGATTTATCAAGACAGCCCCACAGGCAATTGGCCTCATTAAAGCTAAAACTGGAACCTTAAATGGAACCGCCAACCTTGCGGGATATGTCGAGAGCGGAGATCGCGAGTATGCATTTGTGATTCTTGCAGATCAATTGACTAAGACAAGTACCGCAGAAAATCGCGCACGAGATACCGTTGATCGTCTTTTAGGGAAAATCGCTTATCCAATTCTCCCTGGCGTTGTCGAACAACCCGAAGGACAATTAGCCGTTACTGATCAATCTGGAAATCAGATCACCGCAACAAATTAATCGTCGCGGCGTTCGCCGTCACGATTATTACCATCGCCATGTTCACCTTCGCCGCGGCGATTACTTACAGTGCTTTGTGGAACTGGGGCGATAGCTGGAGCTCCAGCCACTGATGGGGCGCTCGATGATGCCGCTGTGTTTGGTGTAGATCCGGGTGTTGAAATTGCAATAGTAGATGCGCTTGCGTTGGGTTCGTCATGTGCATTGGCCAAGAGTGAACCACCCAGGATTGCGACACCAGCTGCCAACGCGACGATGAAAGGCAACTTCTTCTTCGCTCTGCGAGGTGTCGAGCTTTGATCGCCACCTTCGGATAGTTCAAACCATTCTGGCTTTTCTGAAGTCACTGTGGACCCCTTTCGTTGACAACAAGGTAGAGCGAGAGACTGAGAGTAATCTGAGATTTACCTTCTATATAGGTGTTAATTCTCGATACCCTAAGCACGTGACAACTCTTAGCGCCTATGTAGCTCTGATGAAATTGCGCGTTGTCGAACTCCTTGTCATCACAACTCTGCCCGCAATGGTTCTGGCGCAAAGGGGCCTGCCCTCTTTCACCTTAGTCGCAGCAACACTTATCGGCGGAACTCTGGCAGCCGGTTCATCCAATGCATTTAATATGGTCATCGAGGCAGAGACTGATAAGTTGATGGCTCGTACATCCAAGCGACCACTTGTTGTTGGCACAGTGTCAAAGGTGCAGGCAACAATATTTGCATCACTTCTTGCTGTGCTCTCTTTAACAATCTTTCAGATCTTTACAACCACTCTTGCAACTCTGCTAACTGCACTTGCGATTTTCTATTATGTCGTTATCTATACAATTATTCTTAAACCTAATACTGCGCAGAACATTGTGTGGGGTGGAGCTGCTGGTTGCATGCCCGTTCTCATTGGTTGGGCGGCAGTAACCGGAGATCTCACATGGGTACCTGTTGCATTCTTTATGGTGATCTTCTTCTGGACTCCGCCACATTTCTGGGCGCTGGCAATTAAATATAAGGATGATTATTCGGCTGCAGGAATTCCGATGCTGCCATCTGTATCGTCACAAGGTGTTGTTATTAGCCAGATGTGGTTTCACACAATCGCGATGGTTGTCTCATCCGCTGCAATGATTCAATTGGCGCATTTACCTGTATGGGTACTGTGCGCGACAGTTTTTCTCGGTGCAATATTTACCTTTCAACTCTTTGCTCTCAAAGAGAACTCAGATAATTACAATAAAATTGCAGCAGGGATATTCCACTGGTCGATTACTTATTTGAGTCTATTTTCCGTCTTGCTAGTTGTTTCTCAGCTAGTGAGCGCTTGATCTATATCTTTTAAGAGATCATCAACATGCTCAAGGCCAACTGATAAACGTAAGACTGATGGGGTAATTCCCATCTCTGCTTGAACTTCTGGGGCTAGCCGGCGATGCGTGGTTGATGCAGGGTGAGTGATGAGTGATTTGCTATCACCTAAGTTGTTGGAGATATCAATGACGCATAACGCATCCATAAAGGCGAATGCATCTTTCTGAGAACCGGAAAATTCAATTCCTATAGTTGTTCCACCGCCTGTCATCTGCTTCTTAATCACATCGCGATCAGGGTGGGATGCAAGTCCTGGATATCGCACTGATTTAATCTCCTTGCGACCTTCCAAAAATTCAGCAATCTTCTGGGCGTTATCAACCATACGTGTAACTCGAAGTTCCATAGTTTCAAGTGACTTCACAAGTACCCAAGCATTAAATGCGCTGAGTGATGGTCCTGTATGGCGAGTAAAAGGAATCAATTTTTCATATATGTATTCAAAAGAACCAAGTAGGGCTCCTGCAAGGACTCGGCCTTGTCCATCAATATGTTTTGTTGCAGAATACATAACAACATCTGCACCTAGCGCTAGCGGCTTCTGCAATACTGGAGATGCCATTACGTTATCGACTATAACTGTTGCACCAACCTTGTGTGCAAGATCGCTCACAAAGCGAATATCTACAATCTCTAAAAGCGGGTTACTCGGAGTTTCGATAAAGACAGCTTTTGTCGGCTTTAAGAGCGCCCTTTCCCAGGCAGCTTTATCGTTCGCTTTAACGAGTTCGTATGTCACTCCCCATTTTGGAAGAATTTCCGTGATGATTACGTGACATGAACTAAACATCGACGCAGATGCAACGATGTGATCTCCAGATTCAACGAGACAGGCAAGGGATGCAAACATCGCAGCCATTCCAGACCCGGTTGCTACACAGTGATCGGCGCCTTCAATCGCAGCCAAACGCTTCTCAAACATAGCAACGGTGGGATTATGAAAACGGCTATAGAGAAAGTGGTCAGTCTCATCAGTGAAAGAATCAACGGCTTCCTGAGAATCTGCGTAGGTAAAACCGCTATTGAGGTAGAGAGCTTCAGAAGTTTCACCGAAACCTGAGCGAGCTAAACCTTCACGTACTGCCGCTGTCTGAGAATTGACTTCCCAGTTGGGTTGACGACGTTGTGGGTGTTCGTGATAGCCCCATACCTCTTTGCTCACAGAGATATCTTAAGGTTTGACCGCTATATTGCACATATGACCACAATGGCTATCTCAGTACGTGACCTCAGCAAGAAATATGACTCAGGATTTGCAGTTTCACACGCAAATTTTGAAGTTCCACTCGGCACAATTTGCGGCTTTGTCGGCCCCAACGGTGCAGGCAAGACAACAACAATTCGAATGCTTCTAGGTCTGATTTCACCAACAGGCGGAACGGCAGAGATTCTTGGCGAATCAATCAAGCACCCAGATAAATATCTTTCACAAGTTGGCGCAATGATTGAAGGACCGGCTTTTTATCCTGCGTTATCTGGAGAAGAAAATCTCAAAGTCTTAGCAACTCTAGGCGGCTTCCCGATTGAAAGAGTTGGTCAATTAATTAAAGAAGTTGGACTCGAAGGACGTGGTGGATCAAAGTACAAGACGTATTCACTTGGAATGAAACAGCGCTTAGGTATTGCAGCGGCACTTCTTCCCAACCCAAAGGTTTTAATTCTCGATGAACCAACAAATGGTTTAGATCCTGAAGGAATTCAGGAAGTACGTGACTTACTAAAACGACTTGCTAGCCAAGGTACAACAGTTTTTGTTTCTTCACATCTGCTTTCCGAACTCGAGCTCATAAGCGAATACATTGTGATGTTGCGAAAGGGAGAGGTCGTTTTTGCAGGAACAATGAATGATCTTCTACTGGAACAACAACCAGTTATTTTAGTTAAGACCGAAAAAGAGTCGGATCTTCAAAAGATTATTGACATTGCCCATGGCGATGGCCACCAAGCAACGATTCGTTCAGGTGTTGCACATATTGAAGGCCCTGCCGAATGGGCAGGCACTCTTAATCGTCAAGCATTTGAAGCCGGGATAGTTCTTACTCAACTCGCTCCACAATTACCTAACCTCGAAGAAACATTCTTCGAAATGACTGGAGATCGCAAATGATTCGCGTCATCTTCGCCGAATGGCGCAAACTTCGCCGTCCAACACTCTTCTTTGGAACTATTGGTGCATCGCTTTTCTTCACTGGTCTCACTACGACTTTTCTCTACTTAATGATTGATTCTCACCGCGGAAGTTCAGACCGCGGCCGCCAAGTCAGCCGTGAAGTATTAAACCTTGCAAGTGGTTCTGTCTATGGATTTGCATCTGTCGGTGGGCTGCTCGGAATCATTGCGCTCTGCGTCTTTGCCGCGCAAACTGCCCAGGAATATACATACGGCACTTTCCGTAATCTTCTCGTAAGACAGCCTGGTCGTATCCGAATCTTGCTCGGCAAGCTCATTGCAATGAAGTTATTTGCGCTCATCTTGGTAGCAATTGCTGCGACAGTGAGTATCTCGCTCTCATATTACTTATCTGATCGCGCCAAAATTACGACAGACCTTTGGTTTACATCAGCGGGCTATCACGCAATCGGACAGACGCTCTTAAATGTAACTATCTCTGTTATCTACTATGGAATTACGGGAATGATTTTGGGACTCTTCCTCAGATCTCCTATTTCAGCGATTTCTATCGGCGTTCTTTGGATTTTAATTATTGAAAATCTTCTGGGTGCCGTGAAGCCAACTTTCCTTAAGTGGATGCCTGCCAATCAATTCAGAACAATTGCACAAGGTGGCAGCCCAGACGTTTCATATTCTCATGCGCTTACTTTGGGAAGTCTCTATGTATTGGTCGGAGCAATCATCGCTGCTGTGCTCTTCTCTCGACGAGATGTGAGTAACTAGCGACACTTGGCTGATCGCAACACTTTCACGAGGTTGTCCAATTATTCTTAAGAAGTGCAGCATAGAAAGCGATTACTCAGCCTTGCAATCATTGCGGGCTTAACGCTTTCAACGACCCCAGCTATTGCCAGCCCAAAGCCAACTCTCGCTGAAATTGAAGCGGCTAAACAGGCTGAAGCGGTAAAGAAAGCGGCAGCCGATGCTGCAGCGAAGAAACTTGCTGCAGCAAATATGACCCTTAAGCAACTCACAGTTAAGTCAAATGCTGCACGTGCCCTGTATACAAAGGCGCAGCAAGAGTTAGCAGTTGCAACTGCACAAGCAGCAGCGGCAGCGAAACATGCAGCCGAGACAGCTGCAGCTGTTCAGCAGGCACATCGCATCATCGGAAAGCTGGCAGCAAATGCCTACATCCTTGGTGGAAATATGAGCGATATTCAACCGCTACTGAGTTCAAACGGTCCACAAGAATTGGTAGATCAACTTTCCACCTTAAACACTTTAGGAGCACGAAACACAACTGCTCTCGAGCGATATAAAGCGGCTGAGATTGTTGCAAGAGATGCAAAGCAGAAGGCTGATGATGCAAAAGCAATTCAAGTTACTGCAACTGCAAAAGTTGCGGCTGCAAAGAAAGTCGCCGACGATGCCCAAGCGCTTCAGCAAAAGGAAGTAAATAAACTTCAAGCAGTTCAAAATCAATTAATGAAAGAACTTGCCTCCGCTCGTAATGTGCGAGTCACCCTTGAGCAACAACGTCAATTAGCGTTGCTTGAAGAGAACCAAGCAACTATTGCAACGACGGTCATTAATCAGGCGAAGGTCTGGCCAGATATCGGATTTAAGGGTCGTTCAACAATTCGTACAACAGAGGCTCAACGTTTAATCGCAGTTGCCTTTGCGAAGAAACAAGTCCTTGCACGTAAGCCATATGTATGGGGTGCGCAAGGTCCAAACTCATTTGACTGTTCAGGTTTGGTCTACGCCGCTTATAAGGCTGCTGGACTGGACTGGCCTAATTGGGATCGACTCAATGCAGCGTTGTATGCAGGGTATACAAAGCATGTTCCGCTTACTGAGCTGCAGCCAGGCGATTTACTTTTCTATTCCTATGAGGGAACGATTTCAACTATTCACCACATCACCATCTATGCAGGTGGCGGAATGATGTGGGAGGCCAATTCCACAAAGACTGGCCTTATTTACTCCAGTATTTATAGCGTTAAAGGGCTTATGCCATTTGGTGGGCGGGTCTAACCTTCATCTATGACAGATTCCATCGTTGCCATTCGCAACGCTGTAAAACCTTTTCTTCAAAGCTGCGAAGCCGGTGATGTCGTACTCGTTGCAGTCTCTGGTGGTGCCGATTCGCTTGCGCTGGCATATGCAATCCTTAAGGAATCACAACCTCTTGCAATCAGAGCTGTTGCAGTAACTGTCGATCACCAACTTCAAGAGAATTCAGCTCGGCAGGCGGAGAAAGTTCAGAGTCAATTGAAAGAGTTTGGTTATGAAAAAGTTAATATTGAAAAAGTTGTAGTTGATGTTAAGTCCGGCATCGAGGCTGGTGCACGTGATGCACGCTATCGTGCACTTAGCGCGTGCGCTGAAAAAGAGCGAGCAGAAAAAATCTTCTTAGGTCATACGCGTGATGATCAAGCAGAGACCGTCTTACTTGGATTAGCTCGTGGTTCAGGCACACGATCACTTTCTGGGATGGCGAGCGAGAACGGTATGTATCTCCGTCCGCTCCTAGGAATTACCCGTGCGCAAACTGTTGCAGCATGCGAAGAAATCGGAATTAAATTCTGGGATGACCCACATAATATGAGTCCAGATTTTTCTCGAGTCCGAGTTCGCAATGAAGTACTTCCATTGATGGAAGAGAAGATTGGCCCCGGAATTTCTGCAGCTTTATCTCGAAGTGCATCCTTATTGCGCGATGATGCCGATGCCCTCGATGCAATTGCCGATGCTGCAATCTCACACCTAGACCTCACCGACCTTGATTGTGAGAGTTTGGGTGAGCTATCCCGTGCTATCCGCACCCGCATCATCCGAGCAGCCCTCTACGCCGCTGGAGCGCCTTCAGGCTCAATTACCTGGGATCACGTGGCGGCAATTGAGGCGCTCATCACTCAATGGCACGGTCAAGGCGCTCTCAACCTTCCGGGTGGTGTGAAGGTTGAGCGAATTTCGGGCAGACTTTCGCTCTTAGCCCAGCCTTAATTACCGAGGAGCAGACCACGTGGATTTAGCAGCAGTCGGAACCGATGTTGAAAGCGTTATCGCAACTGAAGAGCAACTTGCAGCAAAGATTGCAGAACTTGCAGCACGCGTTGATGCAGATTACAAAGATAAGAAGGTTCTACTCGTTGGCGTGCTTAAGGGCGCAATTATGGCGATGGCTGATCTCACTCGTGCCATGCAAACTCATATCGAAATGGATTGGATGGCTGTTTCATCCTACGGTTCCGGCACTAAATCTAGTGGCGTTGTTCGCATCCTTAAAGATCTCGATCGCGATATCACCGGCCGCCACGTTTTGATTGTTGAAGATATTGTTGATTCAGGTTTGACCTTGTCATGGCTTAAATCAAATCTATTATCTCGCGGAGCAGCATCGGTTGAAATCCTTGCAATCCTTCGTAAGCCAGAAGCTGCAAAGGTGGATGTTGACGTGAAGTACGTCGGATTTGATATTCCTAAGGAGTTCGTAGTCGGATATGGTCTCGATTTTGACGAGAAGTATCGCAACCTCTCATTTATTGGTGTGCTTGCTAAGCACATGTATTCATAAGGATATATATGACTTCCCAAACACCGAGCAACAATCCCAATAAGAAGAAGTTAGATTTGAAGCTGTTCAAGAAGTCGGCAAAGCCTGCAGCAAAGGAGGGCGCAAAGAAGGCTCCCTTGACTCGTTCGCAGAAGATTTTTAAGGGACCTTTATTTTGGATAATCCTTGCAATCTTTGCTGTAACTATCTTCGGTCAAATCACGAGCGCTTCTAATCGCTACACCCAAGTCGAGACTTCACAAGTTGTTGATGCCATTTCTAAGGCACAAGTTGAATCTGCGGTGATAATTGATAAATCACAGAAGATTCAATTGATTCTCTCTGCCGGAAACACAATTAAAGGTGCGAGCAAAGTTGAAGCATCATATGTAGCTCGACAAGAGCCGACTCTGGTTGACGCTCTCACTGCAAACCCACCTACAAAGGGTTGGAATGTTGATGTACCTACTCAATCCTTCTTGACTTCACTCTTCTTCACCTTTGGGCCAATTCTGATTATTGGCTTCTTATTCTTCTTAATGATGGGGCAGGCACAGGGTGGAAACCGAGTCTTCTCATTTGGAAAATCTCGCGCCAAGTTGCAGAACAATGAAGTTCCCCAAAATACATTTGATGATGTTGCGGGTGCTGACGAGGCCATTGCCGAGCTAGAAGAGATAAAAGATTTTCTTGCAGATCCAGCAAAGTACGCGGTTCTCGGTGCAAAAATTCCAAAGGGAGTCTTGCTCTACGGCCCTCCCGGAACAGGTAAGACTCTTCTTGCTCGTGCTGTAGCAGGTGAAGCAAAAGTTCCGTTCTATTCAATTTCAGGTTCTGACTTTGTTGAAATGTTTGTAGGGGTTGGTGCAGCACGTGTGCGCGATCTCTTTGCACAAGCGAAGGCAAATGCTCCAGCAATCGTATTCGTAGATGAAATCGATGCAGTAGGACGTCAACGTGGTGCAGGGATGGGTGGCGGACACGATGAGCGCGAACAGACTCTGAACCAACTTCTCGTTGAGATGGATGGTTTTGAAGCAAATGGCCAAGTCATTTTGATTGCAGCAACAAACCGTCCGGATGTTCTCGACCCAGCACTTCTTCGCCCCGGTCGCTTTGATCGCCAAATTCCAGTAGAACGTCCTGATCTCAAGGGACGTGAAGATATTCTCAAAGTGCATGCAAAGGGCAAGCCACTTGCTAAGGATGTCGAACTCGTTGCCTATGCACGACGTACACCTGGATTTACAGGTGCAGATCTTGCCAATGTTCTCAATGAAGCTGCGTTATTAACTGCTCGCGAGGGCCAGAAGACAATTACCAATACGCAGATGGATGAAGCTATCGATCGCGTGATGGCAGGTCCACAACGTAAATCTCGACTTATGTCTGAAGAAGAGCGTCGCGTTACTGCTTATCACGAAGCAGGGCATGCACTTGTTGCACATGCGCTTCCACATACAGATCCAGTACACAAAATTACGATCATGCCGCGCGGACGCGCACTTGGTTACACCATGGTCTTACCTGACGAAGATAAGTATTCAACAACGCGTAATCAGCTCCTCGATCAATTGGCGTATTCACTCGGTGGCCGCGCCGCAGAAGAACTCATATTCCACGATCCATCAACGGGTGCATCTAATGACATCGAGAAAGCAACTGCTCTAGCTCGTGCAATGGTTACTCAATATGGAATGACTGAGGCAATTGGTGCAATCAAGCTCGGCAGCGATGCGTCCGAACCATTTATGGGTCGCGATTATGGCCACCAACGTGATTACTCAGAAAGTGTTGCGGCAACCGTTGATGCAGAAATTCGTAAGCTCATCGAGAAGGCACACCAAGAGGCTTATGACATTCTCGAGGCAAACCGAAGTATTCTCGACGAGATGGTTCTAGAGCTACTCGAAAAAGAGACGCTCAATAAAGAGGAAATCTCTCAGATATTTGCAAAGGTTAAAGCGTGGCCAAATCGTCCAGCATGGACAGGTTCTGCAACGCGTATTCCTTCAACACAACCTCCAGTTGATATTCCAGAACGCACTCCAGTAACGGCGGATGCTCCACGTAAAAATCGTCGAGTAAAGAAGACAACTTCGAGTGAGTGACATTTCTTCTGTATCGATGGGACCTGATGATGGAAGAGCATCACATCCTTACGATCAGGAGCGCGCCGAAAAAGCAGTGCGGGAATTACTTCTTGCCTTAGGCGAAGACCCAGAACGCGAAGGACTTAAAGAGACCCCAGCGCGCGTGGCACGTGCCTTTAAAGAGAACTTCGAAGGTCTATGGCAGAAGCCAGAAGATGTATTAACGACGACCTTTGATATAGGACATGAAGAACTTGTCATCATCCGTGACATTGAAGTCTTTTCACATTGCGAACATCACCTCACTCCTTTTCATGGAGTTGCTCATGTTGGCTATATTCCAAGCGGGAAAATTACGGGCCTATCTAAAGTTGCTCGTTTAGTCGATCTCTTTGCGCGACGCCCGCAGGTACAAGAGCGCCTAACAACTCAGATTGCTGATGCACTTGTGGAGATTCTCAATCCAATGGGCGTCATCGTCATTATTGATTGCGAACATCTATGTATGTCGATGCGAGGTGTACGTAAGTCACGAGCACGTACCACGACATCTGCAGTACGCGGAGTTCTGCGCGATGCAGCCACTCGAGCAGAAGCAATTAGCCTCATTACGAATCGATAAGTTCTAATGCTTGTAATGGGGATCTTAAATGTAACGCCGGATTCATTTGCTGATGGCGGTGAATATTTAGATAGTGAAAGCGCCATTACATATGGCCTTCACATGGTTGAAGATGGTGCGGATATTATCGATATTGGTGGTGAATCCACTCGACCTGGCGCAGATCGCGTACCTGCAGGTGAAGAGCAAGCCAGAGTAATTCCTGTAATACGCGCACTTGCTGAAAGTTCTGTTGAAATTAGCGCCGACACTATGCGAGCTTCGACTGCAAAACTCGCCGTCGAAGCAGGTGCAACGATTATTAATGATGTGAGCGGAGGCGCCGCAGATTCTCAAATGTTTGCGACGATTGCAGATCTTGGTTGTAAATACATCCTGATGCACTGGCGCGGACACTCTAAAGATATGAATTCCAAAGCAATCTACGCCGATGTGGTTACAGAAGTTATTGCTGAGTTAAATTCCCAATTAGTGAAGGCACTTGAAGCCGGCATCAAGCGAGAGAAGATCATCCTCGATCCGGGAATCGGCTTTGCAAAGGATGCAGAACATAATTGGGAAATCCTTCGCAGGATTGATGAATTTGCAGCATTGAGCTATCCAATTCTCATCGGCCATTCGCGTAAGCGTTTTCTTGGTGGAGATACACCTGATGAGCGCGAAGAGGCCACTGTTGGCGTAACTCGTTCCCTTGTCGGCAAAGGTATCTGGGGAGTTAGAGTTCATGGCGTGAAGGAAAATGTTGAGGCGGTTCGCTCATGAGCGATGTCATCAGCCTTACAGGTATTTGGGGCTTTGGGTATCACGGAGTCTTTGATCATGAAGCAAAGAACGGTCAAGATTTCTTTGTTGATCTTGAAATTCATCTCGATTTATCGCGTGCAAGTATCTCTGACAACCTTAAAGAGACTATTGATTATGGTGTCCTTGCCGATCTTGTCGTTGAGGAAATCACTGGCGAGCGAGTTCAGTTAATCGAAAGATTGGCTGGACGGATTGCAGATCGGATTAAAGCTGGACATCCTGAAATCACTAATATTGCTGTGACAGTACATAAACCAAAGGCTCCAATCTCGGCGCAAGCAACTGATATTTCAGTAACTATTACTCGATGAAAGCAGTTGTCGCACTCGGTGCAAATATTGGAAATCCTAAGGAGCAGATGGATGTGGCTATCTCGTTATTGCGAGAGGCAACAGAAGTCATCGCTGTATCTTCGTATTACACGACAAAACCTGTAGGTGGACCAGAACAACCTGATTACATCAATTCAGTCTGTATCCTCGAAAGCGAACTCCCAGCATTAGATTTACTTGCATTACTTCATGGAATTGAGAAATCACTTGGACGAGAGCGAATCGAAAAATGGGGGCCGCGTACGATCGATCTAGATCTCATTCAATTCGGGGGATTGTTAAGTAAAGCTGACGAATTAGAACTTCCACATCCGCGAGCACATGAGCGACGTTTCGTCTTAGAACCGTGGCATGAGATTGAACCGGATGCAGTTCTGCTCACACACGGGAAAATTTCTTCCCTTTTGGAGCAATTACCGTAACGCCTTAGAATTACCTCACTGCCTGCCCGGTACCTGAAAGGACTGGAGCCATGAAAGTAGTAACAGATGCTAGGGATCTTCCTTCTGCCTGCGCATTTGTTCCGACTATGGGGGCGTTACATGCTGGACATGCCTCACTCTTCATATTAGCGAAAAGCTACAGCAATCATGTTGTCGCAAGTATCTTCGTGAACCCGCTGCAATTTGAGAATAAAGAAGATCTTGCAAGCTATCCACGTACCCCTGAAATAGATATTGAGATAGCTGCTGCATCAGGTATCACACATCTCTGGTTACCTAAACAGTCAGAGATCTACCCTCATGGATATAGAAAACTTGTCGCAGGTTCTATTGGAGATATCTACGAAGGAAAATCACGAGTTGGTCACTTTGATGGAGTCCTGACGGTTGTGAACAGACTCTTTGAATTGATAGAACCAAAAGTTGCAATCTTTGGTGAGAAAGATTTTCAACAGTTGCAATTGATTAAGACAATTGCTGGTGATATTGAAATCATTACAGCGCCAACAGTTCGCGAGGAAGATGGACTCGCAATGTCTTCACGTAATAGTCGGCTCTCGCCTGAAGGAAGGATTGCAGCTCAAGTTATCTATCGAGGGCTATCGCAATCAAAGACCGAAGTTGAGTTACGTGAGATATTGGCGACAGAGCCAGCATTTACTCTCGATTACGCCGATTACATCGATGAGAAAACTTTTGCACACGCTCAATCAGATACTCGAGATATAAGGGCGATAGTCGCTGGGTGGATAAATGGAGTCCGATTGATTGACAATATGCCTATGGGAATCCGCGCATGAAGCTCCTTGCACAAGCACCGGGGTGGACAGCATCTGCCGATGTGATTGTCGTTGGATCCGGAATTGCAGGTCTCACGACTGCCCTGCAATCTAGAACATATGGATTATCAGTTCTACTTGTCACAAAGGCACGCGTTGATGAAGGTTCTACGAAATGGGCTCAGGGTGGAATCGCCGCAGCACTTGGCGATGGTGACTCACCAGAGGCACATGAGAAAGACACGCTTGTTGCAGGTGCTGGACTCTGTGATGTGGATGCAGTTCGAGTACTTGTTACTGAAGGACCTGAAGCTGTTCGCAAATTAATTGAACGTGGTGCAATCTTTGATAAAGAAGCAAGCGGTGAGATGGCGCTAACCCGAGAAGGTGGACATCTTCGTAACCGCATTCTTCATGCTGGAGGAGATGCTACGGGCGCTGAAGTTTCGCGCGCGCTTCTTGCAGCTGTGCAGAACGATCCTGAGATTGAAGTTGTTGAACACGCGCTAGTACTGGATGCGCTTAAAAACGATATTGGCGAAGTATGCGGTGTCACTCTTCACGTCATTGGCGCTGGTAGCCGTGATGGAGTTGGTCGAGGTTTGGCACGCGCAGTAGTTCTTGCAACTGGTGGACTTGGTCAAGTATTTGCGCAGACAACAAATCCTTCCGTTTCAACTGGTGATGGAGTCGCACTTGCACTTCGTGCCGGGGCAAAAGTTGCCGACGTTGAATTTATTCAATTCCACCCAACAGTTCTCTGGCTTGGAGATAATTCAGAAGGTCAACAACCTCTCATTAGCGAAGCAGTACGTGGAGAAGGCGCATATCTACTTGATGATAAGGGCCATCGTTTTATGCAGGATATCCACCCGCTTGCAGAGCTAGCGCCTCGCGATGTTGTTGCTATTTCAATAATGCGTGTCATGAATAAAACGGGCGCTCATCACGTATGGCTCGATGTGCGCCACCTTGAAGGCTTTAAGGAACGTTTTCCTACTATCTATGCATCGTGTATTTCACACGGGATTGATCCGCTTAAAGATTTGATTCCAGTTGCACCTGCATCGCACTACGCCTCAGGTGGAGTACGTGTAGATCTCAATGGACGTACCAGCGTCAATGGCCTCTATGCATGTGGTGAAACCGCATGTTCTGGGGTGCATGGCGCCAATCGTTTAGCTTCTAATTCACTGCTTGAGGGACTCGTCTTTAGCGCACGCATCGCTGCAGATATTGCGGAGAACCTTCCAGAGAAGAGCGATCCGGTGGAGAACGCATCACAAGCGATACTTCTTGACCCTTCAGTGCGACATGAAATTCAAGTGAGCATGAGCCGCGGTGCTGGAGTTCTGCGTTCATCTGATTCGCTACTCAAGACGAGCTCAGATTTAACTCGCATTGAAGATAAGAAGAGCACGCAACCCTGTGTTGAGGCATGGGAGACAACTAACTTATTTCAACTTGCGCAAGCAATTCTTAAAGCGGCGTTAATTAGACAAGAAACTCGTGGCTCTCATTGGCGTGAAGATTTCCCAGAAACTAGTGATACGTGGCAGAAGCGCATCGTTCAACAAGTTGATCAGGCAGGCTATTGGACTAGCGGATATCAGGAAGTGGGCAAGAAATGATTGATCGCGAACTTATTAAGCATGCTCTTTCTGAGGACCTTCAAGGTGGAGAAGACATCACATCGATTGCAACTGTTTCTGGCACAGAGAAAGTGGTTGCAGATTTCGTTGCACGTAAAGATGGAGTAATTGCTGGAATTGATATGGCGCGAGCAGTACTTGAGGAAGTTGGACTATCCGATATTGCCGTTCTTGTTCAGGATGGAACAACTGCAAAAACGGGCACAGTGCTGATGACAGTTCGCGGAGACACTCGTGCAATTCTCCTTGCAGAACGGACCGCTCTGAACTTCTTGGGCCATCTCAGCGGAATTGCAACACTTACTCGTACGTGGGTTGATGCAATTGCAGGCACTTCTTGCGAGATTCGCGATACACGCAAGACAACGCCAGGCATGCGCCTTCTCGAAAAATATGCAGTGCGCATGGGCGGGGGAACTAACCACCGAATGTCTCTCAGCGATGCTGCTCTGATTAAAGATAATCACATAGCTGCAGCAGGAGGCGTTACACAAGCATTTTCTCAGGTACGTGCACAGTACCCGTCCTCTGATATTGAGATAGAGGTAGATACTCTGGAGCAACTGAGAGAAGTTCTGCCTCTCAAGCCAGATCTAGTTCTTCTCGACAATATGAGCCCTGCACAATGCTCTGAGGCAGTCGCGATCGCCGCAGGTTCTACGAAGCTTGAAGCATCCGGTGGCATCTCACTCGAGAACGCAATTTCATACGCAGTCACGGGCGTTAATTTCCTAGCAATTGGCGCACTAACTCATAGCGCACCTGTTTTAGATATCGGTCTAGATCTGAGAGCGGAGTAAGAATGTTATTAACAGTCGATGTAGGAAATACCAATACAGTTCTTGGAATTTTCGATAAAGATACACTCATCAAATCCTGGCGCGTTAAGACCGATCCGCGCACAACTTCAGATGAGCTCTGGCTCCAATACAGTGCGCTCATAAGTGGATATTCACTTACCGGTCTCTCAATCTGTTCGACAGTACCGGCTACTTTGCGCGAACTGCGCACAATGATTGCAACGTATTTCTCAGATGTGCATACAACAATTGTCGAACCTGGAACCAAAACAGGCGTTCAGTTGCTTGTCGATAACCCAAAGGAAATTGGCGCAGATCGAATAGTAAATACACTTGCAGCGCATACTTTGTACGGCGGACCTGCAATCGTGGTTGACTTCGGAACATCGACAAACCTCGATGTTGTATCTCCCAAAGGCGAGTTTCTTGGTGGCGCACTTGCTCCTGGTATTGAAATCTCTGTGGATGCCTTAGCTGCACGTGCTGCACAACTGCGAAAAGTTGAATTGGTTCGCCCAAAGAGCGTTATCGGAAAGAACACTGTTGAAGCCCTTCAATCAGGAACAATCTTTGGATTTGCAGGTCAAGTTGATGGGTTGGTCGATCGCATCACAGCCGAATTGGCTAAGGATTACGACGGTGTGCCAACTGTGATTGCAACGGGTGGACTTGCACCACTAATCATTGGAGTTTCAGAAACTATTGATGAGCACGAGCCAGATCTGACTCTTATCGGACTTCGCCTTATCCATGAGAAGAATCTCTAGCTAAAAAGGTAGACTTCCGTTCATCATGACAACCGATAATCTGCCCGCGCAAGAAGACGACCTCCCCGAACAATTACGGATACGTCGTGAAAAGCGTGCCAGCCTTATCGAGCGTGGAGTTGAGCCATATCCAGTTGCGGTTCCTCGTACCAAATCGCTCAAAGAAGTCCGCGAGAAATATGTCGGACTCGATATTGATGTAGCAACTGGCGACACTGAAAGCCTGACGGGGCGTATTATCTTTAAGCGCGATACAGGAAAACTCTGCTTTGCAACGCTGCGCGAAGGTGATGGCACTGAACTCCAAGCAATGTTATCCCTCGATAAAGTTGGCCAGGATCAACTCGATTCATGGAAGTCAGATATTGATCTCGGCGATATGGTCTCTGTTACTGGTGAAATCATTACCTCCAAACGTGGAGAACTTTCCATTCTTGCAACTTCGTGGACTCTTGCTTCAAAGTCACTTCGTCCATTGCCAAATGATCACAAACCAATGTCTGAAGAGACTCGCGTTCGCATGCGTTATGTAGACCTCATTGTGCGCCCTGAAGCGCGTGCAGCTGCACGGATGCGTCCGACCGTGATGCATTCACTCCGCGAAACTTTTAGCACCCAAAGCTTTATCGAAGTTGAAACTCCGATGCTTCAGGTGATGCATGGTGGAGCTGCCGCTCGTCCATTTAAAACTTTTAGTAATGCATACGATATGGATCTCTATATGCGTATTGCACCCGAACTTTTCTTAAAGCGTTGCGTTGTTGGCGGTATTGAGCGCGTCTTTGAAATCAATCGTAACTTCCGTAATGAAGGCGCAGACTCGTCGCACTCACCAGAATTCGCGATGGTTGAGTCATATATGGCCTACGGTGATTGGCGTTCCATCGCAGATGTCACTCGTTCGCTCATTCAAAATGCGGCGATGGCGGTTGCTGGTTCACATGTCGTTACACATCACAATGGTCGCCAAGCAGATCTCGGTGGAAACTGGAAAGAAATTTCACTCTATGACTCAATCTCTGAAGGGGTAGGAGAACAAGTAACAGCACTTACTTCTATCGATGACCTGAAGAAGATTGCTACAAAGCTCGGAATGAAGATTGATCCAAAGTGGGTAACAGGCAAGCTCGCCGAAGAGATCTTTGAGCATGTAGCGCAGGATAAATTGATCGAGCCGACCTTTGTTATGGGATATCCAGTCGATACATCACCGCTTGTTCGCGCGCACCGCGACATTCCCGGTGTTGTTGAGAAGTGGGATCTCTATGTCGATGGATTCGAACTTGCAACGGGTTACTCCGAACTCATTGATCCAGTCATTCAACGTAATCGCCTTGTCGAACAAGCACAGCTTGGTGCAAAGGGCGACCTTGAGGCGATGCAAGTAGATGAAGATTTCTTGCGCGCAATGGAATTTGGAGCGCCACCGATGGGTGGAATGGGAATGGGCGTTGATCGACTTCTCATGGCACTCACTGGACTCGGTATTCGCGAAACGATTTTGTTCCCACTTGTAAAGCCAGAAGCTGATTAACAATGTTGGTGATTCGTTCGGCTAAAACTTCTGACGTAAAAGCAATTCGCGAACTTGTCGATTCCTATGCGGCCCCTGGACAGATGCTCGCCAAAGAGACTGTTACCTTGTATGAAGGCGTTCAAGAATTTACCGTTGCTGAACTCGATGGAAAAGTTGTGGGTTGCGGAGCACTTCACACTCTCTGGGAAGATCTCGCTGAAGTTCGTACTGTTGCAGTAGCGAAGAATATGCAGAAACAAGGAATTGGCCACAAGATTCTCGAACGAATTATCGAACGTGCACGCGAAGTCGGCGTCGAAAGAATTTTCTGCCTAACATTTCAAACTGAGTTCTTTAGTCGTCATGGATTTGAAGAGATTCACGGCACACCCGTTGACCCCGATGTCTATCAACAGCTTCTGCGCTCCTACGACGCAGGTGTTGCCGAATTCCTTGATCTCGAGTCGGTAAAGCCCAATACCCTCGGCAATACCCGGATGCTGCTCAATCTCTAGAGTCTGGCGGGAATATCGACCCCACATCTGGGGTTCTATTGACTACACCGCTATCCACCTCGCGCCTTCCCTAGGCTGGGTTATAGGCTTACCGCAGCACCACTTAAATAGAAGGAGTTCTGCCCATGTTTGAGCGCTTTACCGATCGAGCTCGACGCGTTGTTGTCCTAGCTCAAGAAGAAGCACGCATGCTCAATCACAATTACATCGGCACTGAACATATCCTCCTCGGCCTCATCCATGAAGGTGAAGGCGTTGCAGCAAAGGGTCTTGAATCTCTCGGAATTTCACTTGAAGGCGTTCGCGCACAAGTTGAAGAAATTATTGGACAAGGTCAGCAAGCACCAAGCGGACATATTCCATTTACACCACGTGCAAAGAAAGTTCTCGAACTCTCACTCCGTGAAGCGCTACAACTTGGCCACAACTACATTGGCACAGAACATATTTTGCTTGGACTTATTCGCGAAGGCGAAGGCGTTGCAGCACAAGTTCTCGTAAAGCTCGGCGCAGATCTCAATCGTGTTCGCCAACAAGTTATTCAGCTTCTCTCTGGTTACCAAGGTAAAGAGACAGTTGCACAAGGTGGACCTGCAGAAGGAACTCCATCAACATCTCTCGTCCTCGATCAATTTGGTCGTAACCTCACACAAGCTGCTCGCGAAGGAAAGCTAGACCCAGTCATTGGTCGCGAACTAGAGATCGAACGCGTGATGCAGGTTCTCTCTCGTCGTACAAAAAATAACCCAGTACTTATTGGCGAACCTGGCGTTGGAAAGACTGCGGTTGTCGAAGGTCTTGCTCAGGCAATCGCCAAGAACGATGTTCCCGAGACTTTGAAAGATAAGCAGCTCTACTCACTTGATTTAGGTGCACTCGTTGCAGGTTCTCGCTACCGCGGAGATTTCGAAGAGCGCCTTAAGAAAGTTCTGAAAGAGATCAAAACTCGCGGTGACATCATTATCTTTATCGATGAGATTCATACTCTTGTTGGCGCAGGAGCAGCAGAAGGTGCAATCGATGCAGCGAGCATCCTTAAGCCAATGCTCGCACGTGGCGAACTCCAGACAATCGGAGCAACTACTCTCGACGAATATCGCAAGCACATCGAAAAAGATGCAGCTCTCGAGCGTCGTTTCCAACCAATTCAGGTGAAAGAGCCATCAGTTGCTCACACCATCGAAATTCTTAAGGGCCTTCGCGATCGCTACGAGACACACCACCGCGTATCTATTACAGATGGCGCACTTGCAGCTGCTGCAAATATGGCAGATCGCTACGTTTCAGATCGCTTCCTTCCAGATAAGGCAATCGACCTCATTGATGAAGCAGGTTCACGTCTTCGCATTAAGCGCATGACAGCCCCTGCTGAACTTCGTGCATTTGATGACAAGATCGCTGAAGCTCGCAAAGCTAAGGAATCTGCAATCGATGGACAAGATTTCGAAGGTGCAGCAGCACTTCGCGATAAAGAAAAGACTCTTATCCTTGAGAAGCAGGAAGCTGAAAAGAATTGGAAGGCAACAGATCTCGATAAGGTCACTGAAGTCGATGAAGAACTCATCGCTCAAGTTCTTTCAGCATCAACTGGCATTCCAGTCTTTAAGTTAACTGAGGAAGAGACAGCACGCCTACTTCGCATGGAAGATGAATTGCACCGTCGCGTTATTGGACAAGATCAAGCAATCAAAGCTTTGTCACAAGCAATTCGTCGTACTCGCGCAGGTCTGAAAGATCCAAAGCGTCCTGGTGGTTCATTTATCTTTGCTGGCCCATCTGGTGTTGGTAAGACTGAACTCTCACGCACACTTGCATCATTCCTATTTGGTGACGAGACCGCCTTGATTCAACTTGATATGTCTGAATATTCAGAACGTCACACAGCATCTCGTCTCTTCGGTTCTCCTCCAGGATATGTCGGGTATGACGAAGGTGGACAGTTGACTGAAAAGGTTCGCCGCCGTCCGTTCTCAGTAGTTCTCTTCGATGAAATCGAAAAGGCACACCCAGATATCTTCAACTCACTTCTACAGGTTCTCGAAGATGGTCGTCTTACTGATGCGCAAGGTCGCACAGTAGATTTCAAGAACACCGTCATCATCATGACAACAAACCTTGGAACTCGCGATATCTCGAAATCACTCGGGCTTGGCTTTGCTAATGCCGATGATGACCTCACAAATTACGACCGCATGAAGGGCAAGGTTCAAGATGAACTCAAGAACCACTTCCGCCCAGAATTTCTCAACCGTATCGATGATGTCATCGTCTTCCATCAGCTCACCAGAGATCAGATTATTCAGATCGTAGATCTGATGATTGCTGGACTCGATGATCGCCTTAAGGCTAAGGACATGGGAATCGAACTCACACAAGCTGCAAAGGATCTCCTTGCAGCTCGTGGTTACGACCCATTACTAGGTGCGCGTCCATTGCGTCGCGTTATTCAGCGCGAAATCGAAGATTCACTTTCAGAGCGAATCTTGTTTAGCGAACTCAAGGCTGGCGAAATCATTGTTGTTGAAGTCGAAGGTGAAGGCGCAGAAGCTAAATTCACATTTAAGGGTTCCCCTAAGGTTTCATCACCTGACACTCCAGAGAATCTAGCTGAAGCACCTACTGCTTAATCTCTCTTCTTAACTAAGTACGAGGCAGCGAGAACTTATTCTTGCCTCGAGCTTCGATAAGTCCATCATCGAGAAGAGTTAAGAGCGCTTTCTCTAACTGAGATGGAACATCCCATAACTGTGCAATCTGCGCCTTTGTAAGCGATTCATTCTCTCGAAGTGCTTGAACCACAGTTCCGCGACATTGGCGATCGGTGCCATGCCAACTCTGGGTTCGTTTAACGACATCAGATTTTGGATAATCAAGGCTGCGCCAAGTGCAATCTTTTGCCACGGGACAGATTCCACACTTGGGAGATTGTGATGTACAGATTAGTGCGCCAAGCTCCATCGTTGCAGCTGCCCATAAATGTGGATCCTTCTTTGGGATCAACTCTTCATACCTAGATTTCTCATCTTTGGTTGCAGAGAGCTTTGGAGATTGAACGCCATCGAAGATGCGCGCAAAGAGTCTGCGGATATTGATATCTAAA
This sequence comes from uncultured Actinomycetes bacterium, assembly GCA_903845465.1. GTDB lineage: Bacteria > Actinomycetota > Actinomycetes > Nanopelagicales > Nanopelagicaceae > Planktophila. The sequence continues at coordinate 173 of CAIMXQ010000031.1, read as the reverse complement.
ACGAGTGATCGGCCACCGAATGCAAATGCCACCATTGCAGCAGCGGTGTATTCGCCTATGCCTGGAAGTGCGCGAAGTTCTGATTCTTCGCGAGGAATTACGCCTTTATATTTCGAAGTAATTACTTTGGCGCATTCATGTAGCCGTAGTGCACGACGCGGATATCCAAGCCT
>CAIMXQ010000030.1 GCA_903845465.1 uncultured Actinomycetes bacterium | reverse complement strand
GCAGGTGTCTGGACTCGCGATATGAATACTGCATACCGTGCAGGTCGTGAGATTCAAGCTGGTCGCGTATGGACCAACTGTTATCACGCTTATCCAGCCGGAGCAGCATTCGGTGGTTACAAGGCATCAGGTATCGGCCGCGAAAACCACAAGATGATGCTCGATCACTATCAGCAGACAAAGAACTTGCTTGTTTCATATTCACCAAACAAGCTCGGATTCTTCTAAACCGAATAGACTCTCAAACATGGAGATTCCATTACGCGTTGAACTCACGAGCGCTGCTGAAGATTTACTTCGCACGCTCTATAAAGTTCACGGCCCATTGATGTTTCATCAGTCGGGTGGATGTTGTGATGGCTCCTCTCCCATGTGTTACCAAGCAGGTGAATTCCGCGTAGGCGGACAGGATGTACTGCTCGGAGAATTGAAAGTAGCTGGCATTCAGGAATTGATTAGTTTCTGGATGTCAGCTTCTCAATTTGAATATTGGAAACACACCCACCTCACCGTCGATGTCGTCGTAGGACGCGGCGGGGGATTCTCGCTCGAATCACCCGAAGGAAAACGCTTCCTCATCCGATCACGCCTATTTACCGAACACGAGTGGGAAATTCTCGAGAAGAATCCCGTAACAACTGGGGCCTACTAAACTTACCTTTCTATGAATCCAGCTGTAAAAGTTGAAGCGCTAACTGAAGATGAGTGGAAGCGCTACCGAGATCTGCGCCTTGCAGCTCTTGAAAGTGATGGCCACGCATTTGGTGGAAATTTAGAGAGTGAACGTCTCTTTACTGAAGCAATGTGGCGCGAGAAAGCTCGTCAGTACATTGGAATTGCTGCAAGTGTTGCTGGTGAAGATATTGGAATCATGACTGTTGAAAACCTTGATGGAGATTTCGGTTCAACGTGCTGGGTTGGAAGTTGCTGGGTTGATCCTGAATTTCGCAAGCACGGAGCGCTCCGTTCGCTCTTTCAGTACGTAGATGATCACGCGTTAGAAAGAGATTGGGCAATACAAGGACTTGGAGTCTGGGTAGATAACTACGGTGCAATCGCCGCCTATGAAAAGTTAGGTTTTGTGATGATGGGGGAGAAACAAGAAAGTACCCGCAAACCTGGCCTGTATTACCAGCGGATGCTTAGGAACTCAGCGAAGTAATTGCTGCGTTAATCAGCGCTGCTGAATCAGCGTTTTTGTAAATGTAGGAAGCCGATACACCAATCCAATTTCCTTTTACGAGAATATTTGCATTCCAGCTGTGAATCTCACGGGCGTTCATTGCAGCTTCGCTGATCACGAAGACTTTATCTGCCGAAACTCCCGGAATAACTTTCTCTTCAAATCCTGCAGCTTTCCATCCGGCAACGCGCGAATCAAAGAGATTTTGTGAATCCTTTACCCATGAAACAGTCGCACCAATTTCAGCTTGCTGCACGCCGTATGTACATGCAATTCCGCCACCATTGAGTATCGCCTCTAAATCTGTACCCGCAGCAGGTTGCCACTCTGTCGGTATATACATGGGATTAGCGAGGTCTTGAGGCAGAGCGGATAGAACATTTGTGTCATTGCAATTTGCTGGTGGTTGAAAAGCAGGTGTAGCAGTTGGTGTTTTGGTCGCAGTGCCACATCCTGCAAGAAGAATTGCAAGTGAGACAAATACTGCGAATTTTTTAAACATAATTACAACTGCACTCGATATTGACGTTTGCCAGATTCAAGAACGTAGGTGTCGTATAACTTGCGGGCTGCCGCATTATCTTCATCGGTATTCCAATAGAGCCGTGAACACTTATTTTCCACGGCAAATGCTTTGACATAATCAATGAGCGCGCGTCCTGCCCCTGTTCCACGAACTTCAGGCGACACAAAGAGATCTTCAAGATAGCAATGTCCGTTGGGAGACCATGTTGAATTCTGAAGGTTGTACGTTGTAAAACCCACGACAACGCCATCGCGCACTGCAACAGCACATTTCATATTGAATTCTGGATCCATAATGCGATTCCAGGTGCGCTCGGTCTGTTCTGGTGCCACAGACGTCTTATAGAAATCAAGATAACCCTGCCATAGAACTAACCAGCGATCTTTGTCGCTAGCATGTATCGGGCGTACGGAAGTAGACATTAAAGCGAGAAGGATGGGTACTTGTCTGTCACAAGCACGCACGCGTATCCATTGACGCGATTCCAATATTTGACGGTTCCGTAGACAAACTTTCCTGCCCACTTTGGATATTTGCCTGTGGCCGAAGTGATGACCCATGCAACGAGTGTCATGCCAAGTGAAATGAGAGAGTAGATGATTCCCACAATTACAAGAGGAATTGCCAAGAACCATTTCACAAGTGGAAGCCATCGGTTGAGTGACTTTCCTTCTTTAATATCAGGAAAAGTGACTTCAATATTCTTATTGCGCTCGATCGATGGATAGTCATCGGTGAG
>CAIMXQ010000029.1 GCA_903845465.1 uncultured Actinomycetes bacterium | reverse complement strand
AGTATCGCTTCGTCGCACTCGTGCTGCTCTGCTGGCTGCCCGTGATGAGGCAAGTGATAAGCGCTCCGGAACACAACTTATACTCGATGCAATTCTTACTGGTGATGTTGCAATTGAAGATTCATCTGAACTATTGCGAATCCATACACTTCTTGCCGCTGCTAAGAAATCAATTGCAAAGAAGAGCGCAACGATTCATGACCTATTGTGGGCTATATGGAATAACGCACTCTCTAGCGATAATGAGAAATTATCAGATGTGTGGCGCGCAGCTGCGCTAAAGGGCGGATCTCGTGGTGCAGCAGCAGACCGTGATCTCGATGCGATGATCCAACTCTTTGACTCTGCAGCACGTCACATCGAACGCTTCCCGGGTAGCAAACCTGATTCATTCCTGACAGAAATTGCAAAAGAGACAATCGTTACCGACCTCATTACAGCGCGCGGAGTTCGCCCCGATGTCGTTGAAATCCTGACTGTGCACTCTGCTAAGGGACGTCAATGGCGCTACGTTGCAGTCGCAGGTGTGCAAGAAGGTACATGGCCAAACCTCAAGCAACGCAGTTCGCTACTAGGTGCAGAACGTTTAGTTGAACGTGTGCGGCATGGAGATGAAATCGCAAAGGTGGAGCTCGACGTGATTGCAGCATCATCACTTGCCCAAGATGAGGCGCGTTTATTCCATGTTGCCACAACACGTGCACGCGAATCACTTCTTGTCACTGCAATTACTGCTGAAGATCAGGCACCATCAATCTTCTTCGAAGATTTCGCGGTATCACTTGGCACACCAGATTCTGAAGTAGAAGTTCCACGACCACTGACAGCATCGGCGCTCGTTGCAACTCTTCGCCGTGAAGTAAATCTCTCTGGCAGCAAAGATGCAGCAGCACTTCTGAAAACCTTAAGTGCCAGTGGAATCTATCTGGCTGCGCCATCACAGTGGCTAGGGTCAGCGCCAATCACTACCGTTTCACCTGTTATCGATTCTGGCGCGCTTGTTCCCGTATCGCCATCAGGTGCTGAAAATTTCACCGAATGCGGACTTAAGTGGTTCCTTGAAAAGAGCGGCGGCACAGATGGTGATTCCACTGCACAACTTCTCGGTTCTGTTATCCACGAATTTGCTCGATTGAAAGTTGAAGAACATGGAATTACCGATGAAAAGTTGCAGAGCAAGCTTATTGATTCATGGCCGCTCATCGATGATAGCCAAGGATGGATAAGCCATGCATCTCTTGCTCGTGCCAAGAAGATGCTCGAGCGCTTCTCGGTATTCCACACTAAATCACTTACCGACAACAACCGGACAGTTGCAGCCGTTGAGAAGAGCTTTGAAATCACTTTAGGACGAGCGCTGATTAAGGGAAACGTCGATCGCATCGAGGTCGATAGCGATGGAAAGCATTTCATTATCGACTTTAAAACCGGTAAGAAAGAGATCACCGGAGATGATGCACAGACCAACTTGCAGCTTGCTTGTTATCAACTTGGAGTTGTTCTCGATGGGTTCGAAGAGAAATTGAAATCTACCCAAGTCAGTGGTGCGCAACTTGTCTATCTAGCAAGCAAGAATAAGAGCTACAGCACCCGCGAACAAGATGCTCTCTTAGATGTTGATGCAACCACTGCAATTCTCGAAGAGATTGCTGTCGGTATGGGTGGTGCAACATTTACAGCGCGCAAGAACGATATGTGCAAGCTCTGCAAAGTAAAGCCTTCTTGTCCGCTCTACCTCGAAGGTAAGGCGGTGCATCAATGATCGTGAAGTACACACCTGATCAAGTCGCCGAGATGATTATCTCGATTGATCCATCGTTTCATCTTCCATCAGATGAGCAACGTCCCATCATTTCGATTATCGATAATCCACTCGAACCTGCCGTTGTTATTGCAGGAGCAGGTTCTGGAAAGACAGAGACGATGGCAGCGCGCGTTGTATATCTGGTCGCTAATGAAATTGCGCGACCTGATCAGATTCTTGGTCTTACCTTTACACGCAAGGCAGCAGGCGAGCTCAACACTCGAATTCGCAAACGTCTACGCCAGTTTCAGCTGGCACAAGATAAGCAAGGCATAGCCCGCACTTTCACCAGCCTTGATACCGCTGTGACTACCTATCACTCTTATGCAGGTCGTCTCTTGAGCGAACATGCAATTCGTTACGGTATCGATGCCGATGTGCAACCACTGGGCGAGGCAGCGTTATGGATGAGCGCCAACAAATTGGTGCGCGAATGGGATGACGGCACCTGTGCCTCTAGCGATGCAGCTAGCACTGTCGTGAAGGATTTACTTGGCCTTACATCAATGATTCTCGAACACCGAGTTACCTCTGATCAGATTCGCAGCGTTGATGAAGAGTTATTGCATCAAGTGATTGCCATGACTGGTCCAACAAATGAGGAGACCAGGAAAGTTGCAAAGGTTCTCAAGCAACGAATCTCGATGTTGCCGATGGTTGAGGCTTTTCTAGAAGCGAGACGTCAATCTGGCGAACTCTCATTTGATGATCAAATCGCACTTGCTGCAGATATTGCAGTTAACTTTCCCGATGTCGGCATGCTCGAGCGCGCAAAGTATCCCGTTGTTCTGCTCGATGAATATCAAGATACCTCGCAATCACAGGTGCGTTTGCTCTCTGCACTCTTTGGCAGCGGACATCCCGTCACGGCGGTGGGCGATCCATGTCAATCTATCTATACATGGCGCGGTGCATCATCAGGAACTATTAGTGCATTTAATAAGAATTTTCCAAAAGCTGTGGGGTCGCAAGGTAAAGAGAGTTACGAACTTCTTACTACCTATCGCAACGACCAATCAATTCTTACCCTTGCAAATGAAATCTCTGCTGTAGTGCGCAAAGATGAAGAGATCACTGTTGCTGCCCTAAAACCTCGCAAAGGTGCAGGTAAAGGTGATTT
>CAIMXQ010000028.1 GCA_903845465.1 uncultured Actinomycetes bacterium | reverse complement strand
TGTACGGTCTCTGTCGGCGCCCAAGACATTGCTTGTCCATGCGGTGAACGTGCAATCATGACCGCAATCTCGGAATCAAATGAGATGAGCTCCTCTATGAGGAGGCGAGGCGTTGACTTTAATACCTCTGTTAGTTCATCTTGAGAATTAATCTTCCAGACACCGCGGCCGTCGTAGCCGCCAGAAATTGCCTTAGCAATGAGTGGGTAGCGCTCGATGTCAGCAGTTGATGTCGCAATCTTCCAGGCAGGTGCTGGAAATGAAGACAATTTCTGGCGCATCTCGGCCTTGTCTTGTGAAAAGACAAATGCAGATGAAGGCGGATACACCTTAATACCTGCTGCTTCAAGCCCTTTAATTACTGAAAGCGGTACAAGTTCATGTTCGAATGTAATGACATCACAGGTGGATGCAAATTCTTTTAGTGCACTGAGGTCGGTGTAATCACCGACAACATGATGAGTGATCTGGGCTCCTGAATCATCGGGACTCTGAGCAAAGAGAAGAAGGTCGATTCCGAGTGCAGTTGCAGGTGCAACCATCATGCGAGCTAATTGCCCAGCGCCTATGACGCCAACGCGGGGGAATCTTTCGTTCACGGGCCTATCGTAGATGAACGATGTCCCCCACTGTTACCCGAGAACCATCTTCGAGTATGAGTTCTCCAGTAGGCGTAATGTCTACCGCTTTTCCAATTTTATAACTTCCATCTGGATGCTCAATTCGAACCTCGCGGCCAATAGTTGCTGAGCGGTCACAGTAAAGATGGCGCAGATCTTCACCATCATGCCAACGTTCCAGGAGTTCCTCGAATGTATTTAGGAATGAAGTAAGAATGAGATTACGGTCAAGTACGGCAAACTTATTGAGCATAAGTGAAGTTGCGTGTGCAACGGGAAGTTCTGATTGAGACATTCCAACATTGATTCCAACGCCGATGACAACTCCATCGCCGCTCACTTGCGCAATGATTCCGCCAACTTTCCCATCTCCCAAGAGAATATCGTTAGGCCACTTAAGTGTAGGCAAGCTTTCTGGATCAAGTTTTGTCAGAGCAAAAATTGCACTGAGGCCCGTTAGCAGAGTGAGAAATGACCAATCAGATTTTTCGCATTGTGGTTCGATATAGAAAGAGAACATAAGTGCGGAAGATTGTGGCGCATCGAATTTTCTATCAAGTCGACCACGACCAGCTGATTGAAATTCTGTAACAATCACGTCACCAGTCTGCGCCTTTTTTTCTGTTACTAATTGAGCGAGATCATCTTGCGTAGAGCCCGTGACTTCAACCACGCTTACTCGCCAGTACCGCGAGATTTTTTCTGAGATCTCCGAATAATTAAGCGGTGGTCTTGGCATAACTATGCTCACGACTAGTACCTTATGGTCATGAGTCCAGATCTGCATACAACCGCGGGAAAAATTGAAGACCTTCGCGAAAGAATTGATGAAGCAGTCATAGCTGGTTCAGCTCGGGCTGAAGAGAAGCAACATGCTAAAGGTAAGGGCACCGCTCGCGAACGTATCGAGATGCTCGTAGATCCTGATTCATTTACTGAGATTGATGAGTTTGCTCGCCACCGTGCGCAGAACTTCGGCATGGAGAAGAACCGTCCTTATGGTGATGGCGTCATTATCGGAACAGCGACTGTTGATGGTCGGCCAATCGCTCTCTACTCACAAGACTTCACAGTCTTTGGTGGATCACTCGGCGAAGTACATGCAGAGAAGATTGTGAAGATTGCAGAGTTCGCGCTGAAATCAGGAATTCCGCTCATTGGAATTAATGATTCGGGTGGAGCACGTATTCAAGAAGGTGTTGCATCGCTCAATGGGTACGGCAGAATCTTCCGTCTCAATACTCGCTCTTCAGGAGTAATTCCTCAGATCTCATTAATTCTTGGTCCCTGCGCAGGTGGTTCTGCATATTCACCAGCACTCACCGACTTCACCGTCATGGTGAAGGAGACCTCCAATATGTTTATCACTGGCCCAGATGTCATTAAAACTGTGACCGGTGAAGATGTCGGGATGGAAGAACTTGGCGGAGCCTTCACTCACAATACAAAATCAGGAAATGCGCACTACATGGCAGATTCTGAGGCCGATGCAATTGATTACGTGAAGGCGCTCTTGTCATATCTTCCATCAAATAATATGGATGGCTCTCCCGTGCTTCCTCCAACCGAAACTCTCGATAAGAGTGCATCCGATACGGCGCTCAACACATTGATCCCAGATAGCCCAAACCAGCCTTACGACATGAAGGTGCTTATTCAAGCCCTCGTTGATGAAGCTGAATTCCTCGAAGTTCATGCGCTTTATGCGCCAAATATTGTTGTGGGTTTTGCGCGTATTGAAGGACAGTCAATCGGAATTATCGCTAACCAACCTTCACAGCTTGCCGGAACCCTCGATATCAACTCATCAGAGAAAGCAGCACGCTTCTTGCGTTTCTGCGATGCATTCAATATTCCAATTCTTACCCTCGTAGATGTTCCTGGATTTATGCCAGGTACTGAACAAGAGTGGAACGGCATTATTCGCCGCGGCGCAAAGCTTCTCTACGCCTACGCCGAAGCATCAGTACCACTTGTCACTCTCATTACCCGAAAGGCATATGGCGGAGCATTTATCGTGATGGGTTCTAAATACCTTGGCAGCGATATCAACTTTGCATGGCCAACCGCTGAGATTGCAGTGATGGGAGCGCAAGGTGCCGTCAACATTCTCTATCGCAAGGATCTCGCCGAGGCTAAAGATCAGAGCGCAAAGCGTGCTGAGTTAATCACTGAGTACACGGAGAAATTCTCAAATCCATACCTTGCAGCAGAGCGCGGAACAATCGATAGCGTGATTGAACCCGAAGATTCTCGCCAGTACATCACCAAGGCATTCCGTACCTTGAAGACAAAGCGCGACACATTGCCGGCTCGTAAGCATGGAAATATTCCTCTATAACAATGAAATTTACTGTCACTGCAGGCAATCCAACGCCTGAAGAACTTCTCGCGCTGCAAGCAGTTTTAGCTAACCATAAATCTGTTGATATCAAACCTGTGACCAAGCGAAGTATCTTTGCGCTACCGCAGCTTCGACAACCACTACCCCGCCAGATGACATTCGGCGCACGAAAGCACCGATAGATGCCACGTATCGTCTTAGCTTCACAATCGCAGTCGCGTCGACGTTTACTCGAAGATGCTGGGTTGAAGCCAACAATTATCGTCAGCCATGTTGATGAAGAGACCGAATTCTTCAACGCAATGACGCCCGAGGATATGGTGATTGCGTTAGCTATTTCGAAGGCACATACCGTTCGAGAGATGATTGATTACCCTGCAATTATTATTGGATGCGATTCCACCTTCGATGTTGATGGAGTCTCATTTGGTAAGCCAGGCTCTGCTGCGGTTGCTATTCAACGCGCAAAGAAAATTAGCGGCCGCACCGGCCTGCTTCATACTGGTCACTGCATCATCGATACCGACAAGGGAGTTGAGATTTCGGACCGAGTCACAACTAAGGTTACTTTTACGGATATGACTGATGAAGAGATTGCAGATTATGTTGCATCGGAGGAGCCACTGCATGTTGCGGGTGGATTTACTCTCGATGGCTATGGAAGTCCCTTTATCCCCGTGATTGAAGGCGATTACACCAATGTTGTGGGTATATCGATGCCTTTTCTTCGTAGCGCAATGAAGCAACTTGGATATTCTTGGCCTCAGGTGAAGGAGATGTCATGAAGCGCGTGCTGATTGCAAATCGTGGAGAGATTGCTCTTCGCGTGATACGCGCATGTAAAGATCATGGGCTCGAATCTGTTGCAATCTATGCAGAAGAAGATCGCGATGCGCTCCACACACAGAGTGCTGACTTTGCCTATTCACTCAATGGCACGGTCGCCAAAGATACTTATCTCAATATTCCGAAGATCATCGCTCTCGCAAAAGAGTCAGGTGCAGATGCTGTGCACCCTGGATATGGATTCCTCTCTGAGAATGCCAGCTTTGCACAAGCAGTTGTTGATGCTGGACTCATTTGGATTGGGCCCCCACCTGCTGCAATTAGCGCACTCGGAGATAAAGTTTCAGCTAGGCGTATTGCAGCTGCGGCTGGTGCACCTCTTGTAGCCGGAACAAAAGATCCAGTAACCGGGCACGAAGAAGTACTTGCCTTTGCACAAGAACATGGATTACCTGTTGCAATCAAAGCAGCATTTGGTGGCGGCGGTCGTGGACTTAAAGTTGCACGAACTATGGAGGAAATTCCCGAACTCTATGCATCGGCAGTACGAGAAGCGATTGCAGGCTTTGGCCGCGGAGAATGTTTTGTCGAGCGATATCTCGATAAGCCTCGCCACGTGGAAACTCAGGTACTTGTCGATAAGCACGGCCACGCAGTCGTAGTTTCAACGCGAGATTGTTCATTGCAGCGTCGACACCAGAAACTAGTAGAAGAAGCACCTGCACCATTCTTAACTGATGCCCAAAATGAAGAGCTCTACCGCTCTAGTAAGGCAATCATGAAAGAGGCCGGATATATCGGAGCAGGCACATGTGAATTTCTGGTTGGTGTCGATGGAACAATTTCATTTCTTGAAGTAAATACTCGTCTGCAGGTTGAGCACCCAGTCTCTGAAGAAGTAACGGGTATCGACTTAGTGCGTGAACAATTCCGGATTGCAATGGGTGAAAGCCTCGGTTTCGATGATCCTGTCGTGCGCGGACATTCGATTGAATTTCGTATCAACGGTGAAGATCCAGGACGTTCATTCCTGCCTGCTCCAGGACGCATTACTGCCTGGAATATTCCAACAGGTCCAGGTGTGCGTGTTGATGCTGGATTCCGCAATGGTGATGTCATTGGTGGTAACTTCGATTCTCTTCTTGCCAAGTTAATCGTTACTGGTGCAACTCGTAAGGAAGCAATCCAACGTGCAAGGCGTGCTCTTGCTGAATTTGAAGTGGGCGGGCTCGCGACTGCTCTTACCTTCCACCGTGCAATCCTTGAAGATCCCGCATTCACAGAAGAATTCAAGGTCTATACAAGTTACATCGAAAATGAATTTAAGAACGATATCCCTGCATTTGAATCAAGTGCTGCAGAGATTCAAACTCGAGTCGCTGCAGAAAAACTCGTAGCTGAGGTCAATGGCAAACGTTTTGAAATCCTTGTCCACGCGCCAGAGCCTGTTGTTAAGCGTCACCGTGCAAAACAATCATCTGCAGGTGGCTCATCAGGCACAGGTCTTGCAAGCCCAATGCAAGGAACTGTCGTCAAGGTTGCAGTAGAAGAAGGACAGAGCGTTGAAGCAGGCGAACTCATCATTGTTCTTGAAGCGATGAAGATGGAGCAACCACTCAATGCCCATCGAAGCGGTGTGATTAAGAACCTAAAAGCTGTAATTGGCGAGACTGTGGCCAGCGGAACAGTTCTCTGTGACATTATTGAGGCATGACCTCATCTGAACTTCTCTACAACGATCCACTTGCTGCAGCAACGAAAGCGGCGGCCGAGATTGCAGAGCGCACCGGAGTTGCTGCTCATGATGTTGCCCTCGTCATGGGTTCAGGTTGGGTAAGTGCAGCAGATGCACTTGGTACACCAGCCTATGAATGTGATGCTCACGAATTAACAGGATTCTTTGCACCTGCAGTTGAAGGCCATTCAGGAAAAGTTCGCTCTTATGAAATTATCGAAAATGGCAAGACAATTCGCGCACTTGTATTTCTAGGGCGCACACATCTCTATGAAGGTAAGGGGATGGAGCCGGTTGTGCACGGAGTTCGCACAGCTGTAAAGGCAGGCTGCAAAGTTGTCATCCTTACCAATGCATGTGGAGGTATCAATACTTCTTACAAGGTCGGTCAGCCAGTAATCATTCGCGATCACATCTCACTGACAGCAGCTTCACCACTTTCCGGTGCAACCTTTATTGATCTTACAGATCTATACAGCAAGCGTATTCGCGAGATTGTTAAGAAAGAAGATTCATCGCTTTCCGAAGGTGTATACGTGCATTGGCGAGGACCAACGTATGAAACTCCTGCAGAAATCATGATGATGCGCACTATGGGTGCAGATCTTGTTGGTATGTCAACTGTTCCTGAAGCAATTGCAGCTCACGCTCTTGGCGCAGAAGTACTTGGTATTTCATTGGTGACCAATGCTGCAGCGGGTGTCACTGGGGAGAAGTTGAATCATGAAGAAGTTATTGCTGCAGGAAAAGCTGCAGCAAGTCGCATGGGCACACTTCTCAAAAACACTATTCCTAAACTCGTCTAGCAAAGATAACCTGCACTCATGGATCAATCACTCGTCGCTGAAGTACATGCGTGGATTGGTGACGATCCAGATCCTCATACCTCTGCAGAGCTGCAATCACTTCTCGATTCAGGGGATGAAAGAACGCTGAAGAAGTACTTCAACGGCTTTCTTCAATTTGGTACAGCAGGGTTGCGTGGTCCGATAGGACCTGGACCATCGTGCATGAATCGCGCTGTTGTTGGTCGCACAGCAGCCGGAATTGCCGCCTATATGCGAAAGCGTGGAATGACGAAGGTAGTCATCGGTCGCGATGCTCGCTATGGATCTGAGGATTACACATTCGAGACTGCAGAAATCATGAGTGGTGCAGGTATGGATGTTTACATACTTCCTCGTCCGCTTCCAACTCCAGTTCTTGCATTTGCAACATCGCATCTACAGTGCGATGTCGGCATCATGGTGACTGCAAGTCATAACCCACCTCAAGATAATGGGTACAAGGTTTATATCGGACCTACCGCCGATGGAATCAATTACGCATCCTCACAAATCATTAGCCCCACAGATGGTTTTATGGCTGCTGATATCGGAGAAGTGGCATCGCTCAAGACGCTTCCCCGTGGGAAAAATTGGACAGTATTAGGTGAAGAATTAATTACAGAATATGTAAAACGTACAAGCGCACTTGCTCCACGTCCTGGCGATATCAAGATTGTGTACACCGCGATGCACGGTGTTGGTACTGAAACCGTGCAACGCGTCTTCAACCATGCAGGTTTCGCAACGCTTATCCTCGTAGATGAACAATGCACCCCTGATCCTGACTTTCCCACAGTTGCATTTCCCAACCCTGAAGAACCTGGGGCAATTGATCTAGCTCTCAAGAAGGCTCGTGATTTCGGCGCAGATCTCGTTATTGCAAATGATCCCGATGCTGATCGATGTGCCGTTGCAATCAACGATTCACACGTTGGTTGGCGTATGTTGCGCGGGGACGAACTAGGCATTGTGTTCGGCGAATGGATTGCGCGATCCAAGCCAACCGGCACTTTTGGAAATTCAATCGTTTCTTCCTCTGCACTGAGAAAGATTTGCGGACATTACGGGATCGCATTTGAAGAGGTGCTTACTGGATTTAAGTGGCTTGCTAAGATTGAAAATCTTGCCTATGGATATGAAGAAGCGATTGGTTATGCAGTCGATTCTGAGAATGTGAATGATAAAGATGGAATTTCAGCAGCAATTTTTATTGCGCAGATTGCAATGGATTTAAAGCGAGATGGGCTCACAATCTCTGACTTGCTCGATGAAGTATGGGCGCGACATGGCTTTCATGGAACAGAGCAGATTTCCATTCGTGTTACCGATATGTCAGCAATTACTCGACTACTTGCCGGATTACGTCAGAGGCCACCTAAAGAGATTGCAGGACGAGCAGTTGAATCCATTGATGATTTAGCAGCGCCAACCAATGGCCTGCCACCAACGGATGGGCTACGTATCTGGCTTGCCGGTGGAATTCGAGTCATCGTGCGCCCTTCGGGAACAGAAGCAAAGATCAAGTGTTACATCGAAGTCGTGACAGCCACGTCGGACGAATCACAGAAATTGCTCGACCAGATTCGCCAACCTCTGAAAGAATTACTGTCGTGAGTTTCTACGGCTTAGTCGATGGATCAGAGAAGTCACTTGTTGATTTCCTCAATCAATTATCTGGGGTCGACCAAGTAGGTGCTGAATCACGAGCGGCGATGCTTGCAACTCGAAGTATCAAAACAACCAGCAAGAAATGGGCAATTGAAACTGCAATTTCCATGGTGGACCTAACAACTCTTGAAGGTGCAGATACTCCCGGCAAAGTTCGCGCACTCTGTTCCAAAGCAGTGAGGCCCGATCCAACAGATCCCACAGTTCCCAGCGTCGGTGCAATCTGCGTCTATAACGATATGGTCGAAGTTGCTCGCACGCATTTAGATGCAATTGGTGGCAAACATGTGCCCGTTGCTGCAGTTTCGACTGCATTTCCATCTGGTCGCGCTTCTATGGAAGTAAAGATCCGAGATACGCAAGATGCAATCAACGCAGGTGCTGCCGAAATCGATATGGTAATTGACCGTGGAGCATTCCTTGCGGGTAAGTACGGATTGGTATTTGATGAGATTGTAAAAATTCGCGAAGTCTGTGGCGAGAAAGCGCATCTCAAAGTCATCTTCGAAACAGGCGAGCTTGTCACTTATGACAATGTGCGAAAGGCTTCCTACTTAGCGATGCTGGCAGGAGCGGACTTCATAAAGACTTCTACTGGAAAGGTTGCACCTGCTGCGACTCCCCCAGTCGTACTTGTGATGCTTGAGGCTGTACGCGACTTTTACACACTCACGCAACGCAGAATTGGTGTTAAGCCAGCTGGTGGAATCCGAACTACAAAAGATGCAATAAAGCAATTGGTACTTGTCAATGAGACGGCAGGGCCCGACTGGTTAACACCGCAGCTATTCCGAATCGGTGCAAGCGCGCTGCTTAATGATTTACTGATGCAGCGCATGAAAATGTCAGATGGCTACTACGCTAGCCCTAACTACGTGACGATTGACTAGAGAAGAGCAGACGATGACCTTTGAGTACGCACCGGCTCCAGAATCTAGGGCGATCGTCTCTATCAAGCCTAAATATGGTCACTTCATCAATGGTTCATTTGTAGCTGGAAAGAAGCATTTTCCAACAATCAATCCTGCAACTGAAGAGATACTCAGCCACATCTCACTCGGCGGAGCATCAGATGTTGATAAAGCTGTAGCTGCGGCGCAGAAGGCATATACAAAGACGTGGTCAAAGCTTTCGGGTAAAGAACGCGGAAAATATTTATATCGCATTGCGCGCATTCTGCAAGAACGTGCTCGTGAGTTCGCAGTTCTTGAAACTCTTGATAACGGCAAGCCGATTCGTGAAACTCGCGATATTGATATCCCGCTTGTTGCCGCTCATTTTTTCTATCACGCAGGGTGGGCAGATAAATTAGATTATGCAGGACTTGGTCACTCACCAAAAGCGTATGGAGTTGCAGGTCAGATCATTCCTTGGAACTTCCCGCTTTTAATGCTTGCATGGAAGGTGGCGCCAGCGCTTGCAACCGGAAACACGGTAGTACTCAAACCAGCTGAGACCACTTCTCTGACCGCTCTACTTTTCGCCGAAGTCTGCCAACAGGCAGAACTTCCTGATGGTGTCGTCAATATCGTCACCGGTGATGGATCTACAGGGGCTGCAATCGTGAACCATCCAGGAATTCATAAGATTGCATTTACAGGATCTACCGACGTTGGCAAGAAGATTGCTCGCGCAATTGCATCCACCGATAAGAAAGCAACACTTGAACTCGGTGGAAAAGGTGCAAATATCGTCTTCGATGATGCTCCAGTAGATGAAGCCGTTGAAGGAATCGTCAATGGAATCTTCTTCAACCAGGGCCATGTATGTTGTGCGGGATCTCGATTGATTCTGCAAGAGAGCATCGCCGATGAAATTATTGAGAAGCTCAAGGTCAGAATGTCCAAGATCAGAGTGGGAGATCCTCTCGATAAAAATACCGACCTTGGCGCAATCAACTCGAAGGAGCAGTTGGTAAAGATTAAAGAGCTCTCTGCTATCGGAGATGCAGAAGGTGCCGAGCGCTGGAGCCCGCAGTGCAACCTCTCAGATAAAGGTTTCTGGTTTGCACCCACAATATTTACTGGCGTCACTCAGGCACATCGCATTGCACAGGAGGAGATCTTCGGCCCAGTTCTCTCTGTCTTGACGTTTAGAACTCCACAAGAGGCGATTGATAAGGCAAATAACACCCCCTTTGGATTATCTGCCGGAATCTGGAGCGAGAAAGGTTCACGTATTTTCTGGGCGAGCCAACATCTCAAGGCTGGAGTTATCTGGGCAAATACATTTAATAAATTTGATCCAGCATCCCCGTTTGGTGGTTATAAAGAATCAGGATGGGGTCGCGAAGGCGGTAAACATGGCCTTACAGCATATTTAAAGACCGGGAAAGAGACGGGGTCGAAGTAGATGGCTACTAAGAAGCAAGCTCGCGTTGATGTGAAGAAGACATACAAGCTCTTTATCAATGGTGCATTCCCTCGCAGTGAATCAGGTCGAGTATTTGAAGTCTCCGCTAAGAATGGCGATTTCATTGCTAACCCTGCACTTGCATCACGTAAAGATCTTCGCGATGCCGTCACTGCTGCCCGCGCTGCGCACTCTGGTTGGTCAAAGGCAACTGCATACAATCGTGGACAAATTCTCTATCGCATCGCCGAAATGCTCGAAGGCAGGGCAGAACAATTCGAATCTGAGATTGCACTGACGTCACAGATAACTTCTCTCAAAGCTAAATCGCAAGTACTAGATGCCATTGACCGTTGGGTTTGGTACGCGGGTTGGAGCGACAAGCTACAAGCCGTAAGTGGTGCGACTAATCCAGTTGCTGGTCCATTCTTTAACTTCTCAATCTCTGAACCACAAGGTGTCGTTGCCATCGCCTCTTCAACCAGTTTCATTGATTTTATCGATGCCATCGCTGCCGCAGTAGTTTCGGGTAATTCAACAGTTGTACTTGTTCCTGGATCACTTGCAGTTCCTGCAATGTCATTTGCTGAAGTATTGGCAACAAGCGATCTTCCTGCAGGTGTCATCAATATCCTTACCGGCTCACTTGATGAACTAGCTCCATGGGCTGCATCTCATATGGATATCGATGGTTTTGATATCAGTGGAATTGATAAGAAGAAGCGGGGCGCACTCAAAGAGGCGGGGGCTGAGAACCTAAAGCGGATTCATGCCTTTAGCACCGGTCAAAGCCCAACAAGAATCCTCGCATTTATGGAATCTAAAACGGTCTGGCATTCAGTAGGAGTTTAAAGAAAGTTACTCCGCTGAAATTTTTGCATAGCCTGGCTTAATAACGCTCTCAATAATTGTTAGACGCTCTTCAAAGGGAATGAATGCGCTCTTTAAGGCATTAACAGTTACGCGCTGCAAATCTTGGAAGGTCCAATCGCATTGATTAACCATCTCGGTCATCTCGCGAGTCATCGATGTTGCTGACATTAAACGATTATCAGTATTGATCGTGACTCGAAAGCGAAGCTTTGCAAGACGCGCAAGTGGGTGATGTGCGAATGAATCTGCAACACCTGTTTGAATATTCGATGATGGACACATCTCAAGAGGAACTCGGCGATCGCGAACATACGATGCAAGGCGACCAAGGCGAGGTGGTGTGTGATTGAAATCGATATCGTCGGTGATACGAACACCGTGACCTAAACGTTCGGCGCCACAAAGTTGAATTGCCTCCCAGATAGAAGGCAATCCATAAGCCTCACCTGCGTGAATGGTGAAGTGAGCGTTTTCACGGCGCAAATATTCGAAGGTGTCGAGCTGATCACTTGGCGGGAAACCATCTTCAGGTCCTGCGATATCAAAACCAACAACGCCTTGATCGCGATATTTAACAGTGAGTTCTGCAACTTCTTGCGAGAGTTCATTCTGGCGCATTCCACATAGAAGTGACATCACACGTATCGTGTTGCCTTCGGCCTTTGCTTCAGCTTCGCCTGCACGGAATCCTTCAAGAATTGCTTCGATAGCTTGTGAAAGAGTCAGACCTTTTTCAGTTATGAGTTCAGGCGCCATACGAACTTCTGCGTAAACAACGCCATCACGGGCAAGATCCAAGGCACATTCGCGGGCAACACGGACAATATCTTCCTTGCGTTGCATCACTGCGACTGTATGAGCAAATGTCTCGAGATAAAGGACGAGCGATCCTGAATCACATGAAGTGCGAAACCACTCAGCAAGTTCTGTTGCGTCATACGTTGGTAACTTATGGCCGATCTCTTTAGCAATATCGATAATAGTTTGAGGTCGTAATCCACCATCTAGGTGATCGTGCAGGAGCGCTTTCGGCAGACGTTTTACCTGATCAGCTGTTGGCTTCTTTGTTAAGTCGCTCATCCTTCAATTCTCTCTAACACTAGAGGTAGACGATTGACCGTTCCACCTTCAACTATTGTGACAGCACCACCCAGGATGTCGAGCGCTCGTTCAAAACGAGCGGCTTCATCTGTATGAAGGGTCATCAGAGGTGATCCTGCTGCAATGTAATCTCCAGGCTTTGCATGGAGCTCAATACCTGCACCTGCCTGGACCTTTTCACCTTGCTTAGATCGTCCGGCTCCAAGGCGCCATGCGCTCACGCCAACTTTCATCGCATCCATTGTTGTGATGATTCCGCTGTTGGCTGCCTTCACTACATGCTGTTCGCGTGCTACGGGAAGCGCAGCATCAGGATCTCCGCCTTGTGCGCTAATCATGCGCCGCCAATGATCCATTGCACTTCCATCTTTAAGAGCATCGGCAGGATCTTTACCAACGATTCCTGCAGCATCAATCATTTCGCGAGCAAGGAGAATCGTAAGTTCTACAACATCAGAAGGTCCACCGCCTGCTAGAACTTCAACAGATTCTCGTACTTCAAGTGCATTACCTGCGGTAAGTCCAAGTGGAACATCCATTGCTGTTACAAGTGCGCGAGTCTTCACGCCAGCATCCATCCCAAGTTGCACCATCGTGCGTGCGAGTTCAGATGCCTTTTTAGGATCTGACATAAATGCACCGCTGCCAGTTTTGACATCCAAAATGAGTGCAGAAGTACCCTCGGCAATCTTCTTGCTCATAATCGAGGATGCGATAAGTGGAATCGCTTCTACGGTTGCAGTCACATCGCGGAGTGCGTAGAGCTTCTTATCTGCAGGCGCTAGTCCAGCACCTGCTGCACAAATTACAGCGCCAGTATCTTGTAAAACCTTGAGCATCTCATCATTGGTAAGTGATGCGCGCCAACCAGGAATGGATTCGAGTTTGTCGAGAGTTCCACCTGTATGGCCAAGTCCGCGCCCTGATAGTTGAGGAACTGCTCCCCCACAAGCTGCAACAAGGGGAGCAAGTGGAAGTGTGATCTTGTCGCCGACGCCACCTGTTGAATGCTTATCTGCAGTCTTACGATCGAGCTTCGACCAATCCATTCGCTCACCGCTGTTGATCATCGCATTTGTCCATCGTGAAATTTCACGTGAATTCATTCCATTGAGAAGAATGGCCATGAGAAGCGCTGACATCTGTTCGTCCGCTACTACTCCACGTGCGTAGGCGTCGATTATCCAATCAATCTGTGGATCTGTTAATTCGTTGTGATCACGCTTTGCTGCAATGATTTCAACGGCTGCAAATGGTTCAATCATGACAAGCGATCGGTAATTTCTTCAGGACCAAATGCCCAGGGAAGTAGGTCTCCGAGAGTTTTAATTCCTTCATTCGTTGCCATCTGCAAGGTGGAGCCACCGTGTTCTTGCAATAACTGGCGACAGCGGCCACATGGCATCAGTGGATTTCCTGCAATATCTACACACGCGAATGCAACTAGCCGTCCACCACCTGATGCAATCAGTGTGGAGACTAGCCCACATTCGGCACACAACGTCAGCCCATAACTGGCGTTCTCAACATTGCATCCAGAAATAATGCGGCCATCATCGACCAACGCTGCAACTCCGACAGGGAATTTTGAATACGGCACATAGGCCTTCTTCATTGCGGCAAGCGCCTCCTTGCGCAAGAGGTCCCAATCAATATTCATCAATGTGATTCTCCGCGGCTGTAGTGAATTCCATCTGCCTTAGGTGCGCGAACGCGACCGACTAGACCAGATACAGCGATGATTGTTGCAATGTAGGGAACCATCAACATAAATTCTGATGGAATGGAAACTCCGATAATTGAGAGCGTGCCTTGTAAATCATCGGCAAAACCAAAGAGTAGCGCTGCGCTGAGCGCTCCCATCGGCGTCCACTTACCAAAGATCAGCGCTGCAAGCGCAATGAAACCTGCGCCAGCAGTCATCTCTTTTCCAAAAGTACCGACTGAGCCAACCGTAAAGTAGGCGCCACCAAGACCGGAAACTAATCCAGCAAGTACGACATTGCGGAAGCGGAGTTTATTAACGTCGATACCCACGCTATCGGCAGCTGATGGATGTTCACCGATAGCACGTGTACGTAGCCCCCACTTGGTGCGAAAGAGCGAGAAGGTAATCGTTGCAACGATGATGTACATCAGATAGACAATCACAGTTTGATTGAAGAAGATCGGACCGATGATTGGAATCTTGCCGATAATAGGAATCTCGATATGAGAGAAGGATGGCCCTGAGTTCCAGGTACTTTGATAGGGAATTAATAGTTTTTTATAGAGAAAGTTCGTTAGACCAATAACAAGTACATTGAGCACGAAGCCTAAAATCACTTGATCTACCGAGAATTTGATTGCAAATGTTGCCAATAGAATAGAAATCATTGCACCTGCAAGAGGGGCAACCAATAAACCCCACGTTGTTTTATGAGTCAGGCTTGCGACAACACCAGAGGCAAAGGCTCCAGCCAGAAGTTGGCCTTCAATAGCGATGTTGATAACTCCTGAACGCTCACATAAGAGTCCGGACATCGAACCAAATACGAGAGGAACCGCTAGGAGCAAGCTGCCTTGAAGCATTCCGGTAAATGGAATGAACTTTCCTGCAGCAGCCCAGCATAAAAACCCCATTATCAGCGAGAAGCTCGCTAATGCAGTTCCGAGCCCTGGCCCTTTCTTTGCGCGAACGCGCATAAGACCAAGAAGTGATCCAGCGATAGCAAGGGCAGAAAATATAAAACATCCCGTGCGAGAATCGATCATCCACTTTTCAATGATGACCCATTCCTTGCCAAGGGTGAAACCAAATGTTGTCTTCGCATGGGCGTGATTGCCCACACCAAAAGACTTAAGTTCAAATAGCGCAAGAACCAGGAGCACAATCAATAGACGTGCTTGGCGTCGTTGAGTTGCCGTAAGTGTCTTCATCGAAAGTTTTGAAAGAGTTGATTTCATTAGCCGTTCCAACCCTTTGAAGTCATGGCATCCTGAGTTTTGAGATTCTTAATTCTAAATACAAAACGTACAAGAGTTGGTGCTGCGATAAAGAGAACTATGAGGGCCTGAATTACCAAGACGATATCGAGCGGAGTGGTGGTATTGGACTGCATGGTTCGTCCACCTGTGCGTAGCGCACCAAAGAGCAACGCTGCAAAGACGGTCCCTAGAGGTTTTGCGCGACCGAGAAGCGCAACAGTTATCGCATCAAATCCAAAACTTCCGGCGATATCGGCGGTGAGAGCATATTCGCTACCAAGAACGTGAACTGCTCCCCCGAGTCCTGCCAGCGCACCGCAGAGAGCCATCGTAGAAATCGTTACCGCTCCAACAGAAATGCCTGCGGTCTTTGCCGCAGCAGCATTGGCACCAACTGCACGGAAGCGGAATCCAATGGTGGTTCTATTTAAGAGCCACCAAACAAAGTAAGCCGCTAGCAATGAGATCAGAATTCCAGCATGTAATCTGAAGTTTGCCCCAGCAAGATGTGGCAGACGTGCACTGATATTTACTTCGGGTGCTATTGGATCGATGCGATGCGGGCGAAGGAAGGCTGTAGTTTTGAGAACCCATAAGATAAAGAATCCCGCGATGTAATTCATCATGATCGTCACAATTACTTCGTGAGCACCAGTGCGAGCTTTGAGAAGTCCGACAAAACCCGCCCATAGCGCAGCAGCTACTACACCTGCTAACAAGCAAAGAAATACATGGAGTATTGGGTTCATGGTGAAGTGAAAACCGACATACGATGCAGAAATTGCACCGAAGATAAACTGACCCTGTGCGCCAATGTTGAAAAGACCTGATTGGAATGCAAGTGCAACCGCTAACCCAGTCAAAATAAGAGGGGTTGCGGTAACGATTGTCTCTGACAATGGATATAGCCCTTGGAGGAAACCTTTACCTCGAGCGAGATTGGGATCATAGATAGAACCTTGGAAGAGAGCTAGGTACGCATTTCCCACTGTTGAAAGAGCCGTGGTGATGAATTTACCCGGCGAGTGCACAAGTTTGAGAACCTTTGAATCCGAGAGGGCTATGACAAAACCAGAGATAAAGAATGCCATCAGGAAGGAGAGCGCGGGCAGGAGCGCTGTTCCTAGAACTCGATCGAGAAATTTTTTCATTGAGAGATACCTGCCATCAGTAAACCTAGTTTTTCTCGAGTAACTTGAGCGTCAACTATTTCAAGAATCTTTCCGGCATACATCACTGCAATTCGATCAGCTAGCGCTAGAACTTCATCGAGCTCTGTACTGAAGAGAAGTACGGCTCTGCCTGCATCACGTTCAGCAAGAATTCGTTCATGTACAAATTCAATCGATCCAACATCGAGACCTCGGGTTGGCTGGCAGGCAACCAAAAGTTTAAGTGGTCTTGATAGCTCTCGAGCAAGTACTACCTTCTGCTTATTTCCGCCTGAAAGAGACGAAGCAGGATCGCTAATCGAGAGCGCACGAATATCAAATTCTTTTACCTTTACTTCGGCATCAGATGCAACTGCGCTATCTGAGATCAGTATTCCTCGCGAATAAGGTTTCTCCCGATGCGTATCGAGAATTAAATTATCTGCGATGGAAAATGAGGAGATTAGGCCATCGAGTTCGCGTGATTCAGGGATATAGGCAATACCTGCATCGAGTGTATGGCGTACTGAGAGTCCCACTACTTCTTGAGTGCCTAATTTAATTGAGCCATGGACATGATCTTCTAGATTAAGTAGCGCCTGCGCGAGTTCTGATTGACCATTGCCCTGAACTCCAGCTACGGCAAGTATTTCGCCCGCTCGCACATCGAAGGAGATGTTATTTACCAGTGCCCGACCTGTGGGATCAGAGACTGTTAAACCTGACACCTCTAAAACCTTCTCACCAATTTCGTGGTGAGTCTTATCCGGTACAAGGTTGACCGGACGCCCAACCATGAGTGAGGCCAACTCTTCTTGTGATGCAGATGGATCAGCCGTTGCTACGACCTTACCGCGCCTAATGACGGTAATACGATCTGCCAGAGCTTTCACTTCTCGGAGTTTGTGAGAGATGAAAATAATGGATGTTCCTTGTATACGAAGTCGTTTAATTACTTCAATAAGTTCATCTGTCTCTTGCGGTGTTAAAACAGCCGTTGGTTCATCGAGAATCAGAACTTTTGCGTCATACATAAGCGCCTTGAGGATTTCCACACGTTGCTGAACACCTACTGGTAGATCTTCAATCATGGCATCGGGATCAATATCAAAGCCAAAATTTGCAGCTAGCGTTAATAGCTTTTCTCGCGCCTGGACTAAATTCAACTTCCCAAACGTGGAGGTCGACTCGTGACCCAAAATGATATTTTCAAGAACAGTAAATACAGGAATCAACATGAAGTGTTGGTGGACCATGCCAATTCCAGAAGCCAGCGCATCATTAGGTTCATTAATTGAAACAACTTTTCCGTCAACTCTAATTTCGCCAGAATCTGGGCGAAGCAACCCATAGACAATATTCATGAGCGTTGACTTACCGGCGCCATTTTCGCCTAGAATTGCCAAAATTTCGCCGTCGCCAACCTTGAGATCGATGGCGTCGTTAGCGACAAGTTCGCCAAATCTCTTCGTGATGCCGGTGAGCTCGAGTGACACTAACTAACCTTTCACCTTCAATAGCACGTGATATTGCGTATCAGGCACTTTCTGCCTTTGGCTCAATCATATTCCTTTAATGCAAATAAAAGTACGGGGACCCCAAGTGAGATCCCCGTACTTTTATGCTTTTACTTACTTAGATTTAAGTGATCCACCTGAGATCTTCAATCCAATTTGACGAACTTCAACTGCAAGGCGTGATGGAACCTTAGAGCTTAGGTCGTGAGTAGGTGCCATTGAAACACCCTTATTTGCCAAAGTACCAACATAAGCAGTGTTAGTGAAAGAACCCTTAGATACATCTGTAATTGCAGATTTGACTGAGGCTCCAATTTCTTTAACAACGCTTGTAAGAAGTACTGACTTGAATTGTGGGGCAGCGTAGAAACCATCTGAGTCAACCCAGATTGTTACTGACTTTCCACTCTTCATTGACTGACCAGCTGTTGCTGCACCAAGTCCACCAGCCACAGGCATGATCACATCTGCACCTTGCTGTTCGAAGCCTTGTGAGAGTGAGAGAGCCTTATTTGTATTTGCGAAGTCACCAACAAATACGCCTGCCTTTGGATTTGCTGGATCCCAACCAAGAACCTTGACCTTCTTGTGCTTGATCTTGTTGTAGTAAGCAACACCATTAGCAAAGCCATCCATGAAGATTGTCACAGTTGGGTATGGAGCTCCACCGTAGGTAGCAACTGTTCCAGTCTTTGAGTAACCAGCAGAAAGGTAACCAGCCATAAATGCTGACTGGTCTGTTGAGAATGTAAGTCCCTTAACGTTTGCTACTGGATTACAGACTGAATAATCAGCGTTGCAATCAAGAGCTGCATCGTCGACAACTGCGTACTTAATAGTTGGGTTTGCCTTTGCTGAAGCAACAATTGATGAGCTGATTGCAAAGCCAACACCAATAATGAGATCGCACTTCTGATCAACAAACTTCTTAATATTTGGCGCGTAATCTGCAGCCGATGAAGATGGAAGATATGAAACATCAGCAATTGATGCTGAAGCTTGCGCTCCAGCCCATGCTGATGCGTTAAATGAGTGATCGTCTACTCCGCCAGTGTCTAGCGCGATACAAGCTTTAATCTTTGCAGCATTTGATGCTGGGGCAACAGCCACGCCTGCGATTAATGAAACTGCCGCAAGCAGCGTTACCAACTTAATTGATTTTTTCAAGGTACTCCTCCAGAGGGATCACCCCGCCGTTTGGTCGGGATTAGTTACTGGAATGCTATCCATTTACTCATCATTTACGCGTACATGGAGAGCCGATTTACGCGAGAAAAATGTAAATTTTTGATTACGAAAAAATTATTTGAGGATAAAGTCTCAACTACAACTTGAAAGCTACGCGGAGATTTTCTCCGCTGCAGCGGCGGCGACGTTAATTGCCTCACTGAGTGCGAGCAAAGCGCTCGAGCGGATTGTGAATTCAATCCCACCCCCTGTGATGGCATAGCGGCGACCATAAATCCCCGCATCAGAATCGAGGATATCGAGGTACTGCTTATCTGCTTGGGCCAGTGAAATGACATCAAAAATCGCTTTATCAACGCGCTTTACAACAGAGGCAATGAGGTACTTCTTCGTTGCGCTTGTGACGGTGATGTATTGATCGGGTTCGATATTGATGAGCCCAATATTGGAGCCCTTCTTCTTCGCATTACGCGAAACGATTGCTTGAAAGACTGCTGAATCTGAACCTTGTGTAGCAACGAAGACTATATCTGCGCCAGCGTCGAGCACTTGATTGGTTGCATCGGAATACGATCCCGAAACGTATTTAACTATCGGAATTACTTTTTTCTTACTAGCGAAAACTCCAGCAGAGAATCCATCTTTATAGATATCTGCCTGATTTGGGTTTGCAATCATCGCTACTTTTCCAGTTTTGCTCACTTGAGCTGCGCTAAATCCAGCTAAATAAGCACCTTGCGTATCGGAGAAGATGAGAGATGTGACATTGAGAGCTGCCACGCTTGCATCGTTGATGATGGCGAAGTGAGTATTAGGAAATTCAACCGCAAGTACTTGAAGTGTTGGTGCGTAACCAGGACCGATGGCGATGATCGGATTACAGTTCTTACTGATCAGCGAGCGTATGCGCTTTTCGCGATCTTTAGACGTGCCATCTGTGACAACTGCCTCGAGAGTAAAGCCAAATTGTTTCTGAGCCTTCTCAAGCCCAGATGCTGAAGCATCATTGAAAGATTTATCCCCTCGGCCGCCTATGTCATAGGCGACTCCAACGATGAGCGCTTGTGCAGCATGTGCTGGGACCGAAAAGATGGAAAGCACCATGACGAGGGCAGCAACTATTGAACGAGCCCTCATTAGAGAACTACTCCCAAATTCTTATACGTATTCTCAATTGTCTCTTGTGCAACTGCTCGCGCCTTGGCAGATCCTTGGTGCAAGATGTCGAGCAGATGTTTCTCATCTTCTAGAAGGTCGAGAGCTCGCGCGCGGATTGGGCGAAGGTATTCAACAACGACTTCGGCTACTGCTGACTTAAAGTCTCCGTAACCCTTGCCGTCAAATTCGTTCTCGAGTTCTTGAATCGAGCGACCCGATAGCGCCGAATGAATTGTGAGCAAATTACTTATGCCAGGCTTTTCTGCAATGTCATATTTCACTTCACGCCCTGCATCTGTCATGGCGCTCTTAACCTTCTTGAGGTTTGCTTCAGGTGAATCCATAATTTCAATGACACCAGCAACTGCTCCGGAAGACTTACTCATCTTTGCAGTTGGCTCTTGAATATCATTAATCTTTGCTGCCGTTTTAAGAATGTACGCTTCAGGTAATTGGAAGGTCTGCCCGTATCGATTATTAAAGCGCCCGGCTAAATCGCGAGTGAGTTCGATATGTTGACGTTGATCTTCACCCACGGGTACGAAATGCGCCTGATAGAGCAAGATGTCAGCAGCCTGCAACATCGGGTATGTAAATAGACCCACACGAGCCGAATCTGCACCAGTCTTTGAGGATTTATCCTTAAATTGCGTCATGCGACTTGCTTCGCCAAAGCCTGTAAGGCACTCCATAATCCAACCAAGCTGGTTATGTTGTGGAACTTGCGATTGCACAAAGAGAGTTGATTTATCAGGAGAGATACCAAGTGCTAATAACTGTGCAGCTGATGCAAGAGTGCGCTTACGGAGAAGTGCTGGATCTGTCTCGATAGTCAGCGCATGAAGGTCAACGATGCAATAGAAGGCATCGTGCCCATCTTGTAGCTCTACCCATTGCTTGACGGCGCCAAGATAATTTCCAAGATGGAAAGAGTCACTCGTTGGCTGGATGCCCGACAGAACTCTTTTCATAGCTGTAATTCTCGCATGCCTCAGTAGTTGCGCGAGATCAATAGACGACCTGCGCGCTTACCTTCCATTGAAACAACGGTGATTCGCAGACCATTGACTCCGACAACATCGTTTGCGACGGGAATTCGACCTAGATAGTGCATAACAAATCCACCTGCTGTTTCATATGGGCCGTCTGGGAGCTCGATTCCGGTCTCCTCGAGCAAGTCCTCGAGGGAGATCAGAGCATCTACCTCAAAATCACCAGTTCGCGATTCCTGTGAAACTTCAGTTTCATCGCTGTCATATTCATCGCGAATATCTCCGATGAGGGTTTCAACGAGATCTTCGAGAGTCACGATTCCATCTGTTCCGCCGTATTCATCCAGAACGATTGCCAGATGCTGGCGTTGGCTTCTCATCTCTGTGAGAGCAGGCAATATTCCTTTGGTTCCAGGTAAATACATGATGTTTCGGGCAAGTTCTTGAATCTTCGCATTGTTTGTTGCAAGAGATGTATCAAGGAGATCGCGCACATGGATAAAGCCAATGACTTCATCGGATGATCCACGCACAACGGGATAGCGAGAGTGCGCCTTTTCTATGGCGAGCGCAATCGCTTTGCCGACCGTCAGGGAAGCATCCATAAAATCAACTTCGGTGCGCGGAACCATGACTTCATGAACTTGTCGCTCTGACGCATTGAAGACTTCTTCTACGATATCTCGCTCTTCATCTGTGAGGGCAGCATGTCCTGCAACAAGATCGAGAAGTTCTTCTTCTGAAATTTGAGCGCGTTGCTCTTTAGGATCTAATCCAAAGATTCGAACAACAATGTTGGTTGAGTGAGAGAGCACCCAGACAATTGGTCTAAAGAGAATGGTGAGTACTTTGACGATATCTGCAGATGCGAGTGCAATTGTTTCAGTGCGATAGAGAGCAAGACGCTTTGGCACGAGTTCTCCAAAGACTAAAGAGATATAGGCGATGATCAAGGTAACACCGACAAGAGAAGTTGTATTTGCGCTCTTTGCTTCAAACCCGAGTCGTTCCAGCCACGGGATGACGTAGACGCCAAGTTTTTCAGCACCAAGGGCAGCGGAGAGGAATCCCGTAACTGTGACACCCACCTGAAGGGCCGCTAAGAGTCTGTTGGGATTTGCTGCAACTTCGGCAACCTTTGCACCACGACGACCTCGTGTGGCCATCTGCTTGATTTGGCTCTCGCGCAGAGAGATGAGAGAAATCTCGGCAGCTACAAAAAGGCCGGCCAGAAAGATCAGGCCCAGAACAATAAGTATCGAGGAGAGAAGCGAGGTGCTCGGGTGGCTTTCCATGATGTGAGAAGTCTAGCGAAGGCGCTTCCTAAAGGCGCCTGGGTGACATAGCCTTGCCCACGCTGGTCAACCGGCCAGCACCTTCATCCTCGGACCGTCGGGCACGTACCTGCCCGGATAAGGAAATGTAAAAAATGGCATCAGTTGTATTTGAAAATGCATCACGTATCTACCCAGGAACAACAGCACCTGCAGTAGATAAGCTCAACCTCACCGTTGCAGATGGCGAGTTCTTAGTTCTCGTTGGACCTTCAGGTTGCGGTAAGTCAACATCACTTCGCATGTTGGCAGGACTTGAAGAGATCGACGGTGGTCGAGTTCTTATTGGTGATCGTGACGTCACAAACGTTGCACCAAAAGATCGCGACATCGCAATGGTCTTCCAGTCATATGCGCTCTACCCACACATGACTGTTGCAGAGAATATGGGCTTCGCTCTAAAGATCGCAGGCGTTGATAAAGCAGAACGCGATAAGCGAGTTCGCGAAGCAGCAAAGTTGCTCGACCTCGAGCCATACCTAGAGCGCAAGCCAAAGGCTCTTTCAGGTGGTCAGCGTCAGCGCGTTGCAATGGGTCGTGCAATTGTTCGCGAACCACAAGTGTTCTTAATGGATGAACCACTTTCTAACCTTGATGCGAAGTTGCGCGTTGCAACTCGTACACAGATCGCGGCTCTTCAGCGTCGCCTCGGAATCACAACTGTCTACGTAACACACGACCAGGTTGAAGCTATGACTATGGGCGATCGCGTTGCAGTTCTTAAGGATGGCTTGCTTCAGCAAGTCGATACACCTCGTAATCTTTACGATAAGCCAGCAAATGCATTCGTTGCAGGCTTTATCGGGTCTCCTGCCATGAACCTGCTTGTTGCACCTGTTTCAGGTGGAAAGGCTCAACTCGGAGATCTCAATATCGATGTTCCAGCATCTGCTGGTTCATCAGTCACAGTTGGTATCCGTCCAGAAGGTTGGGTCCCTGCAGATAAGGGCTTCCACGTTCTTGTTGAAGTTGTTGAAGAACTTGGTTCTGATGCATTTGTCTACGGAAAGCCAGCAGATAGCAACGTTAAGTTTGCAAATGCATCAGAAGAAGGCGTTCAAGTAATTGTTCGCTGGGATCCAAAGAATCCACCTAAGCCAGGTCAGACAGTGACAGTGGCAAACGTTGCAAACGCAGTTCACCTCTTTAACTCAACAACCGGTGAACGCCTTAACTAAGTCGTAGAAAAGATTAAGCCCCGCTGATTATTCGGCGGGGCTTTTTTTATTCCACTATTTCTAGCGCTCCTCGAAGCACATGCACCTTGCCACGACCATACTTTCTCCAAGCATCGGTCTGCACCAGGGCTGTGTTTTCATCAATGCCAAGAAGTGTTGACTTCGAAACGTTCTGTGCAATAAATGCTGCCACTCGATCTGGGAGCCAACCCAACATCTTGTCGTAATGTGGAATCACTTCAATATCGGGAAGCAAGGCAAGACCTGCGCTGTGTTGAGTGCGGCGCAAACCCATAATGCTTCCGCCAAATGCCATGGCACCTGCAGAGCATCCAGCTAGAGAAGTACCCGATTGCCATTGTTCGACAATCGCATTCCACACTGGTGATTCTCGATATATTTCTGCAACGCGATGTGGGTCTCCACCAGAGAAATAGATCAGCCCTGCTCCTTGGATCTGATCAACAAAAGATTGATTGAATGCATCTTCGCGTTCATGAATCGGCAGATAAATGCATTCGCTACCAATGCGATCAGATTGTTCCTGGCCTAATCGCTTCCACTTTGCGCGGCTGGTATCGCCCTCGTGAGATGAAGCAGTAGGAATCTGAACAAAGGTATTTTGCTTTCCTCGAGAAATAGCACGATGCAGGAGCTGTGTTTCCAGCTCCTGCATCTGTACTGAATATTCGCCAGAACCTACAAGCGCAATTGCACCAGGGTTCTGATCCATAGCTCTTTTAAGCCATTGCTTTCTTAAGGTTTTCATCGATGGAGTCAAGGAATTCCTGTGTCGTTTGATATGGCGCAGTCTTCGAGATTAGAAGTGATAAATCCTTCGTCATCTTTCCTTGTTCAACAGTTTCGATACAAACTCGTTCGAGAGTAGCGCAGAACTTTGCAAGCTCAGGATTGTTATCAAGCTTTGCACGGTGTGCAAGGCCTTGAGTCCAGGCAAAGATAGATGCAATCGGATTAGTAGAGGTCGCTTTGCCAGCCTGGTGGTCGCGATAGTGACGTGTCACTGTTCCGTGAGCCGCTTCTGCTTCGCAGACTTTTCCATCTGGAGTCATCAGTACTGATGTCATCAAACCGAGTGAGCCATAACCCTGTGCGACGGTATCTGATTGAACGTCACCATCGTAGTTCTTACATGCCCACACGTATCCACCTTCCATACGTAGTGACATGGCGACCATGTCATCGATGAGGCGGTGTTCGTACCAAATTCCTGCAGCTTCAAATTGAGCCTTAAATTCTGCTTGGTAAATCTCTTCAAAGATATCTTTAAAGCGTCCGTCATATGCCTTAAGGATTGTGTTCTTCGTTGAAAGATAGACAGGGAACGTACGAAGAAGTCCGTAATTAAGAGAGGCGCGGGCGAAGTCGCGAATGGAATCGTCGACGTTATACATCGCCATTGCAACACCTGAAGATTCGAAGTTGAAGACTTCAAACTCTTGTGGCGCAGATCCATCTTCGGGAACGAAGGAAAGAGTGAGCTTTCCTGCTCCTGGAACCTTGAAATCTGTAGCGCGGTATTGATCACCGAATGCGTGGCGTCCAATAACAATTGGCTTAGTCCAGTGAGGTACCAATCGTGGAACGTTGCTGATAATGATCGGTTCGCGGAAGATGACGCCACCGAGAATATTGCGGATAGTTCCGTTAGGAGATTTCCACATCTTCTTGAGGCCGAACTCCTTCACGCGCGCTTCATCCGGAGTAATAGTTGCGCACTTGATTCCTACGCCATGCTTCTGGATGGCTTTAGCTGAATCAATTGTGACTTGATCATCGGTTGCATCGCGGTGCTCCATACCGAGGTCGTAGTACTCGAGATTTACATCGAGGTAAGGCAAGATCAACGAATCCTTGATGAACTGCCACATAATGCGCGTCATCTCATCGCCGTCTAGTTCGACAACCGTTCCTGTTACTTTAATCTTTTCCATCGTTACATATCCTTTACATCTGCTTGCTTTGCACGGACTGCTTCAGCAGCTGCCTTGAGTGATGCAACTTCTGCATCGGTTAACTTGCTTTCAACAACTTTACGAATACCTGACTTGCCGATTTCAGCTTCAACGCCGAGATAGACACCTGAAATTCCATATTCGCCATCGACCCATGCACACACTGGCATAACAGCGCCAGAATCTTCGATGACAGCCTTTGCCATTCGTGCTGCCGCAGCAGATGGTGCGTAATAGGCAGAACCTGTCTTGAGAAGCGCAACTACTTCAGCGCCACCATTGCGAGTGCGATCGACGAGCTCGTCGATTTCAGCTTGTGACAATTTATCTGAAAGAGGAACTCCATCGACTGTGCAACGACTTGGGACTGGGACCATTGTGTCTCCATGTGAGCCGAGGGTAAGAGTTTTGACGGATCCAACTTTTACGCCAAGTTTCTCAGCAACAAAGTTGGTAAAGCGCGCAGTATCAAGCATTCCTGCCTGGCCCATTACGCGATTCTTTGGAAAGTTTGTTGCAAGCTGAGCAAGGGCTGTCATCTCATCGAGTGGGTTTGAGACCACGATGATGACTGCATTTGGTGAGTGCTTTGCAATATTTTCAGCAACCCCACGAACGATTCCTGCATTGACACCGATTAAATCCATGCGGCTCATGCCTGGCTTGCGTGGCAGACCAGCAGTAATGACTACGACATCCGAGTTGGCAGTCTTTTCGTATCCAGCGCCATCAGCTGTGGTTGTCGCACCTGTGATTCTGGTTTCGAATCCTTCGATAGAACGTGATTGGTTCATATCGAGCGCCAAACCTTCGGGCTTTCCTTCGACAATATCTGTTAATACAACTTCATCAAAGATGTTGTATTCAGCGAGACGAAGAGCGGTGGTTGAACCGTAGAAACCTGCACCTACAACGGTAACTTTCTTAGCCATGGTCTTTTTTCCCTTTATATATCTATCTTTATGTATCTTGACGTCGAGAGAACTCTACAACCCCTTGGGTAGCGCAAGCGCCAGACCAAAGAGCACAACTGCAATGACGAGCGGGAGGTAGCGCTCAATTCTGCGCGCGTTCCATTGAGAGAGGGCAATCACACCGGTACCTGCAGAGATCAGAAGTGCACCGATGCGTACAAATCCTGCAATACCTATGAGAACGCCAAGTGAAATTGCGATGTACGCGACGCGAATCTGGAGAGTAGTTATCGCTCGCATGCATCGACCACATTCGTAAGCAACATGGCGCGGGTCATTGGGCCAACGCCACCAGGCATGGGGGCAATAAAAGATGCAACGTTCATAACAGAAGGATCGACATCACCGAGCAAGCCGGCCTCGGTTCGTGAGATTCCAACATCGAGAACGGCTGCACCTGGCTTAATCATTTCTGCCTTGAGAAAATGTGCCTGCCCGATTGCGGCAATGACAATATCTGCGCGCTTGGTATGTGAAATTAAATCATTTGTACCCGTGTGGGTAAGGGTGACTGTTGCATTCTCTTGCTTGCGCGTTAAGAGAAGTCCTAGTGGTCGACCAACAGTTAATCCACGTCCGATGACAACTACTTCAGCGCCAGAGAGTGGGATTTTGTAATGGTTAATGAGCTCGACGATTCCGCGTGGAGTACATGGAAGTGGTGCATCATAGCCTGCAACAAGTCTGCCTAAATTGAGAGGATGTAATCCATCTGCATCTTTATCAGGGTCAATCGCTTCAAGAATTACTTGAGTATTGATGCCATTAGGTAGTGGCAATTGAACAATGTAACCGGTGCACTCTTTTGCCGCATTGAGATCTTTGATAGCTGCCAGTACATCTGCTTGCGATGCAGATGATGGCAAGTCCACGCGAATGGAGTTAATGCCGACTTCGTGGCAATCACGGTGTTTGCCGCCAACATAAGAATGTGAACCAGGATCATCTCCAACGAGAACGGTGCCGAGCCCTGGAGTGATGCCTTTTGCTTTAAGTGCACTAGTGCGAGCGGTGAGATCTTTCTTGATGGATGCAGCAAGTGCCTTGCCATCTAATATCTGTGCGCTCATATATGAATCCTATGCGCTCTCTTATGCGTGCGAGAAATGTCGAGTGCCAGTAAAGAACATTGCCACACCTGCTTTGTGAGCTGCCGCTATAACTTCTTCATCTCGCACGCTTCCACCAGGCTGAACTATTGCTACTACACCCGCCGCAGTGAGGATTTCTAGGCCATCGGCAAACGGGAAGAATGCATCGGATGCTGCAACACATCCAGAGACTCGATCGCCCGCGCGATCTACTGCAAGTCGCGCAGAGTCAACTCGATTGACCTGGCCCATCCCGATACCTACTGCTGCACCATCTTTTGCCAGCAAAATTGCATTGCTCTTGACTGCACGAACTGATCGCCATGCAAATGCAAGATCTAGTAATACTTGCTTCGACACTGACTCGCCAGTTACCTGCTTCCAATTCTTTGGATTATCACCTTCTGCATTGATTAAGTCTGTCTCTTGCACGAGTACTCCACCAGAAACTGGGCGAATTTCAAGCGGTGAGATACGCATCTGCGAACATGTAAGTATTCGTATCGATGGCTTCTTCATTAATATTTCAAGTGCGGCCGGTTCGTATTCTGGAGCGAGAATCACTTCAGTAAATACCTGCGATAGAGCTTCTGCCATACCGACAGAAACTTTTCGGTTTGCCGCAACGACGCCACCAAAAGCGGATACCGGATCACACGCATGCGCTTTCGCATATGCCTCGGCAATATTGATACCGATTGCCACGCCACATGGGTTTGCATGTTTGATAATGGCAACGCATGGTTCAAGATGATCAAGCGCTGCACGCCATGCTGCATCTGCATCAGTGTAATTATTAAAGGACATCTCTTTACCGTGTGATTGCACAGCGTTGACGATTCCTGGTGGGCCGCCGCGATAGATAGCTGCATTCTGATGTGGGTTCTCGCCATAGCGAAGTGCGTTCTCGCGCTTCCAGATTAACCCTAGCCAATCAAGATCTTGTATATCGAAGCTGATTGTTGAGCCTAGCCAACTTGCAATGGTGAGATCGTATTCGGCAGTAGTACGAAAGACTTCAAGGGCCAAACGCATACGATCTTCATCCGTAAATCCGCCAGCTTTGATGGATTCGATGACATGGTCGTATTGGGATTCATTGCACACAACAGCGACGGAGCCATGATTCTTTGCAGCACCGCGCAACATTGAAGGACCACCAATATCAATCTGTTCTATGCACTCAGCGAAGTCAGCACCCGATGCAATTGTGGAGGCAAAGGGATAGAGGTTAATGACAACAAGATCAAAGGGTTCGATATCAAGATCTGCAATTGATTTGAGGTGTTCTGGATTATTTTGATCAGCCAAAATTCCTGAGTGAATCTTGGGATGCAAGGTCTTCACGCGACCACCCATGATTTCTGGGAAACCTGTATAGCTACTGACTTCAGTGACTGCGATTCCAGCTTCGTGAAGTGTCTTCGCAGTAGAACCAGTGGAGAGAATTTCAACGCCTGCACTGGCAAGACATTGTCCGAGTTCGAGAAGTCGACCTTTGTCATAGACGCTCACAAGTGCACGTCGAATAGGTTTGCGATTAGCCATTTGTCTTCTCCATGGTCGAGATCAGTGAAGCAATGGTCGCAACTATGAGACCTCGTTCGACAATCTTAATGCGCTCATGGAGTGACTCTTCAGTATCACCGGGATGAATCTCCACACGTTCCTGAGCAATTACTTCTCCGGTATCCATTCCTGCATCGACCCAGTGAATTGTTGTCCCAGTCTCTGTAGCCCCTGCAGCAAGTGCGTCGCGGACTGCATGTGCACCAGGAAAGAGTGGCAAGAGGGCAGGATGGCTATTGATAATCCTAAATCGATTGACTGTCTTCTCGGAAAGAATTCGCATAAATCCTGCACTGACAACAAGATCTGGTTTGAGGGCAGCAAGCAGAGTTTCTAGTTCGCGATCCCATTCAGAACGATCTGGCAACATTGGGATTGTAAAAGTTTCGATATGTGCTTTCTGTGCACGCTCTAATACAGCAGCATCTGCCTGATCTGAAATAACTGCGACGATATCAATATCCAGTGCTGCATCGATTATTGCCTGGGCAAGAGTTCCGCTGCCTGATGCCAGAATTACAATTCTCTTCATCGAAGATTGCGATTCATGATAAGTACTGTTGAAGCAGCGCCAATACCAACTTCCACCGCAAACGAGAGAGCGAACTTCCAGATTGAAACACCCATTGCGCCCATCTCTGCTGTAATCAATGACCCACTGGAGAAGTAGCCGCAAAGTACAACTGCAATAACAGTAAAGATATAATTTTGAATTACGGATTGGATGCCGGATGCGATTGACCATCGAGCTAGAAGAACTCCGAGTCCGATGAAGAGAAGAATTGCAATCAGCGCCAGCGGCTCCTTGCCGGTCGGGAGAATTCCAAGGAGTGGGAGCGCCGGAATCTGACCCAAGTGATACCAGAGCGGTGAGATCAAGGTTCCCGCTCCAACTGCTAAGCCAGTTCCAGAGAAGTACGAAGCAAGCGCAATGGCTGCATTTGGAAGATAGAGAATATTCAGGAAGAGAAGCAAGAGCCCACCGAAAATTCCTGGCTGTAGCGAGGTTGCAATATTTTTGACCTGAGCAAGGTTTGCGATAATCAAAATCGCAACTGCAATAAGTGATACTCCTAAGGTAATCGCCATTAATCGTGCAGCGATGCGAACTGGCTTCGATGCTGAGACTTTTCGACCCGCAGTAAGTGTTGCAATAAGTGAGATAAGAAAGGAAATCGCTGGTGCGAGATACCACTGTGGACTTACAGCAGTTGATTTACTGAGAAACGAGAGCGCTGTTACCAAAAGCGCGTACATGACAGAGAAGATAATGCGCACGCCATTGATGTCATGAAAATATCCAGATAAGCGATCTATGGCACGGGCGAATGCAGATCGAATTGCTAAGAATGGAAGGAGAACACCACCGAGTGGAAGATAGGTGAGATACCCA
>CAIMXQ010000027.1 GCA_903845465.1 uncultured Actinomycetes bacterium | reverse complement strand
TCGCAAGGATGGCTCGTTGCTCTTGGTCTTCTCTTAGGCGGCGTTCTTGGAAATCTCACCGATCGCATCTTCCGCCAGCCTAGTTTTCTGAATGGAAATGTGATTGATTGGATTCAAATCCCACATTGGCCGGTGTTTAACCTTGCTGATTCAG
The DNA here is from genome assembly GCA_903845465.1 of uncultured Actinomycetes bacterium. Lineage (GTDB taxonomy): Bacteria > Actinomycetota > Actinomycetes > Nanopelagicales > Nanopelagicaceae > Planktophila. Next base: position 2,261 of record CAIMXQ010000027.1, on the reverse strand, counting down.
CAATCACAGTTGCAGCCCTGCTTGCCTTCATTCTTTCATTGCGAAATATCTCTCCCATTACACGGGTAAGGTAACTACATATGACACGAGAATTACGACAGCTCAGCGTTCCCGAAGGAGTAGCCGGCGAACGCATTGATAGCGCACTTACTCGAGTCCTCGGTCTTTCTCGTACCGCAATTGTGAAATTGCTTGAAGATGGCGATATCACTACAGATAACAGAGCGATGCTCAAATCAGAGCGGGTGACATCTGGCCAAGTCATTGAAGTACTTATGCCGGCACCGCTCAATCAAGATCCGATTCCACTCACTCCGCTCATTGGTCTCACTGTTGTCTACAACGATGATGACATTGTTGTTATTGATAAACCAGTAGGGTGCGCCGCACATCCAAGTCCAGGATGGACAGGTCCTACTGTGGTCGGCGCCTTAATGGCTGCGGGATACACAATCTCAACATCTGGCCCCGCAGAACGCGCTGGAGTTGTCCATCGTCTTGACGCCGGTACATCAGGTCTCATGATTATCGCAAAGACTGAAAACGCTTACTTAAAGTTAAAAGAGATGTTTCGAAACCACGACGTTGAGAAGACCTATCACGCACTTGTGCAAGGGCATATGGATCCTTCAACGGGAACTATTGATGCACCTATTGATCGCCACCCGAAAGAGGATCATCGCTTCGCCGTTGTTGCAACTGGCAAAGAGAGCATCACGCATTACGAAGTTATCGAGTATTACAGATCTGTCTCATTGGTTAAGGTCGAACTCGAAACCGGACGCACGCACCAAATTCGCGTTCACTTCTCGGCGCTCGGCCATCCACTCGTAGGGGATACGACATATGGCGCAGATCCCGTTTTGGGAAAGAAGATGAAGATGTCTCGACCTTGGCTTCATGCCTTGGAACTTCGTTTTAACCATCCCACAGATGGCACACCACTTATCTTGCGCGCACCGTATCCACTTGACCTACAAAACTCTCTGGCGTTGCTATCTGAAGCGGTCCTGCCTTAGGCGCTAGTGTTGCGCCACCATGTCATCTGAAGATTTTTCAGCTTCACGGGCATCGACGCAAGACTCGTTTGTACATCTTCATGTGCATACCGAGTACTCGATGCTCGATGGTGCCGCGCGCGTCGGAGATCTAGTTAATGAAGTAGCTCGCCAAGAAATGCCGGCGATTGCCATGACAGATCATGGCAATGTATTTGGTGCATTTGATTTCTATAAACAAGCAACCAAAGCGGGCGTTAAACCGATTATCGGAATCGAAGCCTACGTAGCCCCTGAATCTCGCTTTGATAAGAAGCGCGTGCAATGGGCCGACGGTGGCGAAGATGATGTCTCAGGTGGTGGCGCATATACACATATGACTATCTTGGCCGAGAACAATCAAGGACTTGGAAATCTCTTTAAACTTTCATCCCTTGCATCTCTTGAAGGCTATTACTACAAGCCTCGTATGGATCGTGAACTCATCTCTCGCTATGCAGAGGGTTTGATTGCAACGACAGGTTGTCCTGGAGGCGAAATTCAGACTCGATTACGTATGGGCAATTACAAGGAAGCCCTTCGCGCAGCAAGTGATTACCGCGATATCTTCGGCGCCAATAACTTCTTCCTCGAAATAATGGATCATCAGATTGAGATCGAGACTCGCGTTAAAGCCGACCTTCTCAAATTAGGTAAAGAGCTCAAGCTTCCGCTTCTGGCCACCAACGATCTCCACTACACATTTCACGAAGATGCAGCAGCACACGAAGCTCTACTCTGCGTGCAGTCGGGCTCAACACTTGCAGATCCAAAGCGCTTTAAATTCGATAACGACGAGTTCTATCTCAAGACACCTGCGCAGATGCGTGAACTTTTCAAAGAGATCCCCGAATCCTGCGATAACACGTTGCTTATTGCAGAGCGTTGTAACGTCACTCTGCGAGAGAATGAAAATCTTCTTCCCGCATTTGATGTGCCTGCTGGTGAAACTGAAGATTCATGGCTGCGTAAAGAATCAGTCAGAGGACTCCTAGAAAAGATGGGGGATAAGGCAACTGATATTTATCGCACACGACTTCAATACGAACTCGATGTCATGGTCAAGATGGGCTTTCCTGGCTACTTCCTCGTCGTTGCAGACCTCGTGGGACATGCAAAGAAAGTTGGTATCCGTGTAGGTCCTGGTCGTGGTTCTGCAGCAGGTTCACTCGTTGCGTATTCACTCGGTATCACCGGACTCGATCCAATCGAACATGGACTTTT
>CAIMXQ010000026.1 GCA_903845465.1 uncultured Actinomycetes bacterium | reverse complement strand
ATGTCAGATATCGAATCAATATCACTGGGTGGCGCAGGTTCATCTGGCGTTGGTAGTGGGGGGATGGTTACTAAAGTTGAAGCTGCACGTATTGCTACGAGTGCGGGTATTCCAATGCTTCTGACATCACTTCACGAATCAGGTCATGCACTAGCTGGCGAAGATCTCGGAACTTTCTTTGAAGCACATCACACAAAGGCAAACTCACGACTACTCTGGCTTGCACATGCATCAACTCCACAAGGACGTTTGATACTCGATGATGGCGCAGTTACTGCAATTCTCGAGCGCGGGGTTTCACTGCTACCTGCAGGCGTTACAGCAGTGGAAGGTGACTTCATCTCAGGAGATACCGTCGAGCTGGCATCTCAAGCAGGCACAGTAATTGCACGTGGCCTTGTTGCATTTGATTCAGAGGAAATTCCTCAGATGCTTGGTCGTTCTACAAAAGAATTAGCTGCATCATTGGGTGCTGAATACGAGCGCGAGCTCGTGCACCGCGATGACTTAGTGCTTCTTTAGTAGTTCTTTTCAGCAATCTGTTTCAAGACTGATGCAATTTTCGGCGTAATTCCATCAGAGGACGTTGGCAGATCGCTCAGTTTTACAATCACAGTTTTATTCGCTTTATCTTGATAGATATATTGACCATGAAGACCCAGCATCAAATTAATCCCCGGATACGGATGCCACATCTGCGCGCTATATCCCCATCCGTAATCGAGTGTGACGACAGGCGTTGAGAGTCGCGCCATCCAAGCTTGAGAAGTAATTGCACTTTGCTTTATTTGTCCTTGATTTGAGATGAGCGCTAGGCCAATTCGAGCATAGTCACGGGCTGTTGCATTGAAGCAGCAGAATGCTTTTTCGAGGCCACCCTTGTGGTCAATATTCCATGTTGCGTCATGATCGGCACCCACTCTCTGCCAAATGCGATCGGTAAATTCATCAGAGAGGTTTCGTCCAGTTACCTTCTGAATAATCATTCCCAACAACTGGGTATTGACGCTTCGGTACTCTGGAAAAGTTCCTGGCTCTTCACGCATCTTGCGATTGTGCATTAACCACCAATTGATGTCGGTAGATGCATACATCTGAGCAATCGCAACGCCCCACCCTGAGGGTCCTGATGGATAATTATCTGAAACCCCAATACCTGAATTCATATCAAGGAGATCTCTAATGGTGATCTTATCGAAGGAGGTTCCCGCCTTGAACTCTGGCAGAATCGAGACAAAAGTATCTGTCTCTTTGATCTTTCCCTCGGCAATTAATTGACCAATTAAGAGTGATGTCATTGTCTTTGCTACAGAGTATGAGGGCAGGATTGAACTCTCTGTCTTTCCATTGAGGTAGGACTCATACGTTATTTTGCCGTCACGAACGATGATGAATGCATTTGTATTTGTCTTCGTAAGAAATTCGTCAAAGGTAATTCTCTTGCCATCATATTTAACGCTTTGGACTGTCTCCGAGTTGCCACTTTTCCAAGGAGCAAATGTCGATGGAGCAGCAACGATGTAGTTGAAGGGCATCAGATCAGGCGTCTTTGAAGCTGGAGCCAGTCCTAGCTTGATCGCGGCGATGGGTTCGGGATAGCGAATCGCCTTTGTTAATCCAAAGAGTGCAAGGTAGATAACGAGTAGGACTACGACGATTCTGCGAATTAATTTCAGCACAGCGAAATCGTAACTCCCGCTAGGCTTATTCCATGGATGCAGTCACACTTGTCGGCGATTTAGCGCTCACAGCGCGCAAGGCTGCCCGCACACTTTCGACTGCAACAGGGGCCGAACGTAAAGCTGCACTTGAAGCAATTGCACAAGCGATTGAATCTCGAAGCGCAGAGATACTTGTCGCCAATGAGATAGATATGGCAAAGGCTCGCACAGAAGAAATGCATCCGCAGATGCAAGATAGATTGTTACTTACTGCTGCACGCATAAAAGATATTGCTGGGGGAGCGCGCCAAGTAGCAGCACTTCCCGATCCACTCGGCCAGGTTCTGCGGCAGTCAACGCTTCCTAACGGTCTAGAACTTAAACAGATATCAGTTCCATTTGGTGTTATTGGAATGGTCTATGAAGCTCGTCCCAATGTCACCGTTGATGCTGCCGTTATCTTATTGATGTCAGGTAATGCTGCCCTTCTTCGCGGTTCATCAACTGCTAGTAATAGCAACGAGGTTCTCGTTAACGTCATGAGAGATGCGTTAGCAGGTACAAAGATCTCACCTGATGTCATTCAGCTCGTTCCATCTGAAGATCGCACCACCACAAAGGCGTTACTTACCGCCCGCGGAAAAGTGGATCTCGTTATTCCTCGCGGAAGTGCAGCACTTATTCGAATGGTTGTCGATGAATCAACTGTGCCAACAATTGAAACTGGCGCTGGTGTCTGCCATGTATTTGTTGATGAATTTGCAGATATTGAGAAGGCGCTACCAATCTTGATCAACTCAAAGACTCATCGCCCAAGCGTTTGCAATGCAGCAGAGACACTTCTGGTTCATAAGACAATTGCGCCAACATTTTTGCCGATGGCGCTGAAGGCGCTCGGCGATGCTGGGGTTATTCTGCACTCTGATCCAACTGCCCAGAAAGTTGCAGATACCTTCAAGATTGCATCCACTCTTGCAACCGATGCGAACTGGTCAACCGAGTACGGAGTCCTCGAGATGAATGTGGCCGTTGTCGATTCAGTTGATGCTGCAGCAGATCACATTGCTCAATACGGCACCAATCATACAGAGGCGATAGTTACTGAAAATAAAGCCAATGCAGCCCGCTTTATCGCACTCTCAGATTGCGCAGCAGTCATGGTCAATACATCGACGCGATTTACTGATGGTGAGCAGATGGGCTTTGGTGCAGAGATCGGAATCTCAAATCAGAAGTTGCATGCACGCGGTCCAATGGGGCTTGAGGCAATGACTACAACCACCTGGATAGTTACGGGCACAGGTCAGATTCGCATCTGATTCGGTTTTTCTCCCCAAAGTTTATAGACTCACCTTATGAGCAGCCTCTCTCGCGATGATGTCGCAAAGCTTGCAGGGCTTGCCCGCATCGAGATGACTGAAGCAGAACTCGTCGAACTCTCATCACAATTTGGAATGATTCTCGATGCTGTAGCTCGCGTGCAAGAGATGGATCTATCGGGTGTGAAAGCAACATCGCACCCACAGCCTCTCGAAAATATTGCACGCCCCGATGTAGTTCTTCCAAGCCTTTCACCTGAAGATGCCTTATCTGGAGCCCCTGCTCAAGAAGAATCTCGTTTCCGCGTTCCTCAAATATTGGGTGAAGCTGAATGATTCATCAGAGCGCAGCGCAGATGGCAGATGCTCTTGCAAAGGGCGAGACAACATCTGTCGAACTTACGCAGGCACACCTTGATCGCATTGCAGCCGTTGATGGCCAAGTAAAAGCATTTCTTCACGTTGATACAGAAGGTGCACTGGCGCAGGCGAAAGACGTTGATGCTCGCCGTAAAAGTGGAGAAAAACTTTCACCTATTGCAGGTGTTCCACTTGCACTCAAAGATGTTCTTGCACAGAAAGGCGTTCCAACCACTGCAGGTTCAAAGATTTTGCAGGGATGGCGCCCGCCATATGACTCAACAGTTGTCAGCAAACTTAAAAGTGCTGGTGTTGTCATCATGGGTAAGACCAATATGGATGAATTCGCAATGGGTTCATCGACAGAAAATTCTGGTTACGGTCCAACATTTAATCCTTGGGATTTAACGCGCACACCAGGTGGTTCATCCGGTGGATCTGCAGCGGCAGTCTCTTCCTTTGAAGCACCTCTTGCAATTGGTTCCGATACTGGTGGATCGATTCGCCAACCAGCAGCGCTGACAGGAATTGTTGGAGTGCGCCCCACATACGGCGCCGTCTCTCGTTATGGCCTCATCGCATATTCATCGAGCCTTGATCAAGCAGGACCATTTGGTCGGACAGTCTTAGATACAGCGTTACTTCACGAAGTAATGGCTGGCCATGATGTGCGTGATGCAACAAGTATCAATGCACCAGTTCCTGCAGTAGTAAATGCTGCAAAGAGTGGCGATGTTAAGGGAATGAAGATTGGCGTTATCAAGCAGTTGCAAGGTGAGGGATATCAGAAAGGTGTGCAGACACGTTTTGATGATTCGCTGCACGTACTTGCATCCCTTGGCGCAGAAATTGTTGAAGTAGATTGCCCGAGTTTTGAGTACGCACTTGCAGCCTATTACCTGATTGCACCATCTGAATGTTCATCAAACCTCGCACGCTTTGATGCGATGCGTTATGGACTTCGCACAGGCGATGTTGATGGTGCATCTGCAGAAGCTGTGATGAGCTCTACACGTGATGCTGGATTTGGGCGCGAGGTAAAGCGCCGCATCATCCTTGGTACATACGCACTTTCATCAGGATATTACGACGCTTACTACGGCAGTGCGCAGAAGATTCGCACACTCATTATTCAAGATTATGCAAAGGCATTTACTAAAGCTGATGTATTGGTCTCACCAACTGCACCAACAACTGCATACAAGATTGGCGAGAAGGTCGATGACCCGATGGCTATGTACTTGGGCGATGTTGCAACAATTCCAGTGAACCTTGCCGGTATCTGTGGAATGTCACTTCCTGCAGGTTTGGCCGATGAAGATAACTTGCCCGTTGGTTTCCAAATCATGGCTCCTGCAATGCAGGACCAGCGCCTCTACCAAGCAGGCGCAGCACTTGAAGCAGCACTTCTCTCTAAGTGGGGCGCACCGATACTCTCTAAGGCTCCTGAGTTGAAGGGAGCGAAGTAATGGCTCTTCCAACATATGACGAAGTAATCGCAAAGTGGGATCCTGTATTAGGACTTGAAGTTCACGTCGAGCTCAATACTGCGAGCAAGATGTTCTGTTCATGTGCCACTGAATTCGGTGCAGCACCAAATACTCAGACATGCCCTGTCTGTTTGGCACTTCCTGGAGCACTTCCAGTTGTCAATGAAAAGGCGATCGAATCAACGATTCTGATTGGTCT
>CAIMXQ010000025.1 GCA_903845465.1 uncultured Actinomycetes bacterium | reverse complement strand
ATCACTAAGGCTGCAGCCGAAGTAGGTCTAGTTGTTGGTGCAAAGTTCCTCGTTACCTTCACTCAATCAGGTGATTCTGCACGCCGAATCTCTCGTTTGCGTTCACCTATTCCAATTCTTGCAATCACTCCGGAAATTGGTACCTACAACCGTCTCGCACTTTCATGGGGCGTCGAACCATTGGTAACACCGATGGTTAAGCACACTGATGAGATGGTTCTTCAAGCAGATAAGATGTTGCTTGAAGGAAAGCGCGCGGAGATCGGCGAGCTTGTCATGATTGTCGCTGGTTCTCCTCCAGGAATCCCTGGCTCAACCAATGCGATGCGTGTACACAAGGTTGGCGATGCCGTTAATGGCGTAGTCGCTGCTTATCGTTAATCCCCAAACGTAATCCACTGTCGTTAATCCACAGCCGCACTCGTTTCGCCTATCTACCTTCATCTAATACGATATGGGCTTACGCCTCGGTACTCCAACGGTAGAGAGGGCAGTCTCAAACACTGCATAGTGTCGGTTCGAATCCGACTCGAGGCACATGAGCAACGACGCCACCACGAGCATCCGCATCCTTGTTGCCGAGGATGAAGCTCTCATTCGCATGGACCTCGTCGAAATGTTGCAAGAAGCTGGATATGACGTTGTTGCACAAGCCACCAATGGTGAAGAAGCAATTGCACTTGCAATCGAACATCAACCTGATTTAGCAATTCTTGATGTGAAGATGCCGGTACTTGATGGAATTTCTGCAGCTGAGAAAATTATTTCGATTGCACCTGTTCTCATGCTCACCGCATTTAGCCAGCGCGAACTCGTTGATCGAGCGCGCGATGCAGGCGTGATGGCATATGTTGTAAAGCCATTTACTATCGGCGACCTTGTTCCGGCTATTGAGATTGCATTTAGCCGCCACAGTCAGATGAAGTCTCTTGCCGAAGAAGTTGCCGATCTGCACGAACGTCTTGAGACTCGCAAAGTTATAGATCGAGCAAAGGGCATCTTGATGAAGGCTCTCAATCTCTCAGAACCTGAAGCATTTTCATGGATTCAACGGGCTGCGATGGACCGTCGATTGACGATGAAAGAGGTTGCACATGCAGTCATTTCGCCAGAAGCTGCCCTGGACAAGTAACCGCGCTTCCTGCCCTATTTCTCATCAATTTGTAATCAGAAAGTAACCTCCCACGCCGCTTTTTAGCCCTCATCACCTTGTCTCAAGTAGGGGTTGAGCATTACTCTTTACGCCTCCCTGTCCCGGGACACAAGCAATAAAAAACAGGAAGGCACTACATGAATAAGAAGATCGTAAGCGGTCTTGCTATTGCTGCAGCTGCAACTCTCGCCCTTGGCGTAGTTGCAACATCACCAGCACAAGCAGCTGCTAAGACATCAGTTTCACTTGCATTTGAAGGTCCACTTACAGGTGGAGATGCACAGCTCGGTCAGGATCAGATTCCTGGCGCGATCTACGCAATCGCTCTTTACAATGCAAAGAACCCAAAGGTAAAGGTCACTCTTGTAAAGGCTGACTCACAGTGCGACGGTACAGTTGCTGCAAACGTAGCTCCAGGTGTTGCTGCTAATAAGGCAATCATCGGCGTTATCGGAACATCATGTTCAGGTGAAGCACGCGCTTCATTCCCTGCATTTAAGGCAGCTGGACTCACAATGATCGCTCCATCAGCATCTGCTGTATCACTTACAGATCCAAAGGCTCCAGATCGTGGATTCCCAGTATTCCACCGCGTTGTAGCACACGATGGATTCCAGGCACCAGCTCTTGCACGTTACGCAGCTAAGGGTGTTACATCACCTAAGTTCTACGTAATCGATGACATGACAACATACGGTGGTCCACTTGCTAAGGGAACACTTGCAACAGCAAACAAGCTCGGTTCAGTTGTAGGTACAGACTCTGTTCCAAAGGGAACAGCTGACTACACATCTGTAGCTTCAAAGGTAAAGGCTTCAGGCGCTAACGTTGTTATCTACGGTGGTTACACCACAGATGCAGCGAAGCTCTTCAAGGCACTTCGCGATGGTGGATACACAGGTATCTTGGCATCAGGCGATGGAACAAACACATCTGACTTCCCAGGCCTTGCAGGTAAGGCAGCAGAAGGTGTTCGTCTCACAGCAGCTGACGTCCCATTCGATAAGTTACTTACAGCAGCACAGCTTGCTGACTTCACAAAGATCACAGGAATCAAGGTTCCTGGTCTTTACTCAACAACTGCTTACAACGCAACTAACATCTTCCTTGACTGCATCACAAAGGGCGCGTTGACTCGTTCAGCGATCCAGCTTTGTGTAACAAACGGTTCATGGACAGGTGCAGGCGGAGAAACCATCAAGTTCGACCGTTACGGCGACATCATTGGTGGAGCTCCAGTCGGTGGTTACCTTGTAAAGAATGGCGTAATCGTCTACGACTCAGTTGCTTAATAAGCATCTGAATCTAGAAGTTACGCTTTAAATATGTAGTTACTACATATGTTTTAAAGGTGTGGCCACTTCCTTTCGGGGGAGTGGCCACACTTCATAACACTCTTGACCTCAACAGATCGGTTGATATGAATTTCTCGGTAATTACGAGCCAGTTTTGGTCGCTTGCACTGCAAGGGCTATCACTAGGTCTTATCTACGCCCTTGTATCTCTTGGTTACACGATGGTGTACGGAGTCCTGCGGCTTATTAACTTTGCAAACTCAGAAGTATTTATGGTCGGTACATTTGCGACTCTCTTTATTGAGACACATGTACTTGGTTACGCAATTAACGCGCCTTCACTTCATGGCTTTAAGTTGATTTACACATTGTTCTTTGCCTTTGTGGCTTCCATGGTGGCGTGCGCTCTGCTTGCAATACTCGTCGAACTCGTTGCCTATCGTCGCCTTCGAGCCCGTGGTGCAAATAGATTAGCCTCCCTGATTTCGGCAATTGGAGTCTCCATCTTCCTCTTGGAGTCCATGCGCATCATTACAATTTCTCGTCCGATGACTACTCCACGACTTCTAGATAAGTGGAGCTTTGGTACTTTCCACGGAGCCAATTTCCGTATCGACACAATGATGGCGATTATCTTCCCAATTTTGATTTTTATAGTTCTCGATCAATTCGTAGGACGTTCGCGACTTGGAAAATCAATTCGCGCAGTATCTATGTCTGAAGAGAACTCCAAGTTAATGGGTATCAATATCAACCGAGTAATTACCCTGACTTTCTGCATCGGCGGACTTACAACTGGTGCGGCAGCATTTCTCTACACAACTGTCTATGAAAATACAGTCTTTAACGTCGGATTCAGCATGGGTATCGCAGCATTTACTGCAGCGGTATTAGGTGGGATCGGAAACCTACGTGGGGCATTCTTTGGTGGTTTAGCACTTGGCCTTCTCGAAGAATTTGCATCTGCAATTCTTGGATCACAATGGAAAGCTGTCACCGTCTTTACAGTTCTGGTTGTTGTACTTCTATTCAGACCGAACGGCCTCTTTGGTGAAGCCGTCCAGCAGACGAGGACATGATGGCTAACTTAACTCAATTTAACCTTCGCGATAAGGGCGCAGAAATTTGGGCTGGCTGGTCACGCCCAGTACGTACAATTTTTGTCGTTGTAAGCATCGCAATAGTTGGACTTTTGCCATTTGCTGCATCATGGGGACCTACAAGTTTCCTCAATACTCCGATTACCTCATTCCAGAACGTACTTGTCTATCCAGTTGGCATGTTCATCATGATGGCACTTGGACTCAATATCGTTGTTGGAAAATCAGGTCTTCTCGACCTTGGATACGTCGCATTCTTTGCCATCGGTGCGTACTCGCAAGGAATTCTTTCGACTCTCTATGGTTGGAACACCTGGGAAGTAATGCCAGTAGGTATCGGCTTTGCAATGGCAGCCGGGGTTTTGCTCGGGCTTCCAGCGCTTCGACTTCGAGGTGATTACCTTGCAATCATCACTCTTGGCTTTGGTGAAATCGTTCGTATCGTTGCGATTAACCTCAACGTTACCGGCGGACCTAACGGAATTCCTGGAATTCCAAATCCACCAAAGGTCTTTGGATTTAACTTCGATCTGATGCATCCCCAAGATTTCTTCTGGCTTGTCATCACAATGATCCTGCTAGTGGTCTGGATGGTTCGCCGTTTCACAGTGCGTCGCCCAGGTCGCGCATGGGAGGCAATCCGTCAGGATGAGGATGTCGCAGCGCTTATGGGCGTCAACACTCTGGTCTACAAGCTCTGGTCATTCGTGATCGGTGCAGCAGTTGGTGGAGCTGCAGGTGTTCTCTATGCATCTAAGGTCATGGTTATTTCACCAGATATGTTTAAGTTCGATGTATCTATCTTGATTCTTGCCTGTGTTGTATTCGGCGGAATCGGAAATATCTGGGGCGTCATCCTTGGTGCATCAATCCTCGCTTACTTGCCAGAACGTATTCGATTCATCTCCAATGCGCGTCAATTGGTATTTGGCCTTGTTCTCATCTTGATGATGAACCTTCGCCCAGATGGCCTCTTGCCTCGCAAGAAACGTGAAAAAATTACTGAGAAGGGTGCGAAGTAATGTCTGAGAAACTTCTCGAACTCAAGAATGTCACAATTAAATTTGGTGGCGTTACCGCTCTCAACGAAGTTAACTTCCACGTTAACAAGGGCGAGATCTGTGCACTTATCGGTCCTAACGGTGCAGGCAAGACGACAGTCTTCAACGTTGTTACCGGCGTTTATCCAGTTACATCTGGCGAGATCTCCTTCAAAGGCAAAAACCTTGCAGGACTTAAGCGCCATCAGGTAACAAAGGCCGGCCTTGCTCGTACATTCCAGAATGTTCGACTCTTCGGAGATATGACCGCTCTCGAAAATGTTATTACTGCAACCGATGTACATAAGAAGACTGGTCTTCTTCGTGCGCTGATTGGTACGCCGCTGAACCGTCGTGAAGAGAAAGAGAGCAAGGAACGCGCTCACGAACTCTTAGAGTTAATGGGAATTAATCATCGCTCAGATCAACTTGCGAAGAATCTTCCATATGGAGATCAGCGCCGCCTTGAAATTGCTCGCGCGCTTGGAACAGAACCTGAAATCTTGCTCCTCGACGAACCAGCTGCTGGATTTAACCCTGCCGAGAAGGTCGAACTCGCAAATCTCATAAAGAAGATTCGTGATAAGGGCTACACAGTTCTGCTCATCGAACACGATATGTCACTCATTATGGGTATCTCAGATCGCGTAGCAGTTCTCGACTTTGGTCAGAAGATTGCAGATGATCTTCCATCAGTAGTGCAAAATGACCCTCGAGTTATCGAGGCTTACCTAGGAGTGCCAGCAGATGCGTCTTGAAATTAAAGATCTTCGTGTTCACTACGGCAAGATCGAAGCGATTAAAGGCGTTTCAGTTGTCGTAAACCAAGGCGAGATTGTCACACTTATCGGGGCAAATGGTGCCGGTAAGACAACAATTCTTAAGACCATATCTGGTCTGCGCCCGGTCTCAAGTGGCGACATCACATTCGATGGCGCAAGCATCAATAAGATCCCTGCACACGAGCGTGTAGATCTTGGTATCTCTCAAGTTCCTGAAGGCCGCGGAATCTTCCCGGGTATGACAGTTCTCGAAAACCTCGAGATGGGAAAGTTCAACCGTAAAGACCGCAAGGCTGAGATGCACGAAGACTTAGATCGCGTCTACACATTGTTCCCACGTTTGAAAGAGCGTGCGTCACAAGCTGGCGGAACTCTGTCAGGTGGAGAACAGCAGATGCTTGCAATGGGCCGCGCTCTCATGGCACGTCCAAAGGTCTTATTGCTTGATGAGCCATCTATGGGACTTGCGCCTCAGATGATTGCAAATATCTTCCGCATCATCACCGAGATCAATAAGCAAGGTGTAACAATTCTCTTGGTTGAACAGAATGCACAGCAAGCGCTACAACGCGCACACCGTGCCTACATTCTTGAAACCGGAAATGTCACAAAGGAAGCTGCGGCATCAGATCTTCTCAATGATCCAGCTGTCCGCGAGGCATACCTCGGAACAGGTGCTCACTAAAGAACTTAAGGATTGAGAATGAGGCAGGTAATGCGAGCAGTACATGTTCGCGCACCTGCCTCGTTTGTTATTACTATCTCATATACGCACAAGGTGCGACCTAATGAAATAGGAGTTGCAACTGCTGTGACATAACCGCTTGTTGCTGATTTATGGTGAGTGGCATTGATATCGACGCCAACAATTTTGCGATCTGGACCTGCGTGTAGCTGAGTGCCGATAGATCCAAGTGATTCAGCGAGAACGACATTTGCTCCACCATGGAGAAGTCCCATCGGTTGAGTATTTCCATCGACTGGCATGCGAGCTACCAAGCGTTGCGGTGAGACTTCAAGCATTTCGATACCCATCTTGATATCGAGAGCGCCTTGTCCGCGTTCTTTGATGATTGCTAAGTAATCAGGTTCGGTCATAGTAGTTGAGTTTATATCTATGATGAGCGCCATGGCTATGAAGCGCTTGCTCCTGATAGATGGACATTCCATGGCCTACCGAGCATTTTTCGCACTTCCTGCCGAGAATTTCACAACGGCTCAAGGCCAACACACCAACGCTATTTACGGCTTTGCCACGATGCTGATCTCACTTCTCAAAGAAGAGAAGCCAACGCATGTCGCTGTTGCATTCGATATATCTCGCAAGACTTTTCGCACCGAGATTTTTCCCGAGTACAAAGCCAATCGCGCAAAGACGCCCGATGAATTTCGTTCGCAGATGTCATTTCTGCATGAGCTCGTCAAAGGTTTCGGCATAAGCCAATTTGAGATTGAAGGCTTTGAGGCAGATGACATCATTGCAACAATTACAAAGCGCGCCGAGAAAGAAGGGGCCGAAATACTTATATGTACAGGCGATCGCGATAGCTTCCAATTAGTAACCGATCAGACGACAGTTCTCTATCCCAAGCGTGGTGTATCAGAAATGGCTCGCATGACACCTGCTGCAGTATTTGAAAAATATGGAATGACGCCAGAGCAATATCCAGATTTCGCTGCTCTGCGCGGAGACCCAAGTGATAACTTGCCTTCCATCCCAGGCGTTGGCGAGAAGACGGCCGCTAAGTGGGTTGTTGAATATGGATCACTCGAAGAATTACTCAAGCAGGTTGATGGCGTAGGCGGCAAGGTCGGAGAATCACTACGCGGAAATATTGAGAATGTAAAACGAAATCGCGAACTTACTCAATTGATTCATGAAGCACCGATGGAATTCGAAATCGATGCGCTTGCATGGAGCGGTGTTGCAGAATCTGATCTGACTTCACTATTTGAACAACTTGAATTTCGTACTCTCAAAGATCGCTTGAAAGTTATCTCCTCTACTCCCACAGCATCGACTACGAAGAAGAGTGATAAGACTGCCGAACCAGAATTCTCACTCTTCGGTTCTGATATTGATTCAGCTGTTCTTACAGCAGATGAAGTCAGCGCAATAATCGCAACCCATACAGGTGCGATTTCGATTTCATACGAGCTACACGAAGATAGATTGCATCGCTATGCAGTCGCTCTCGATAAAGGTAGAGCGTTCCTCGTTCACTCATCCGATATGGGGGAGTGGGCGGTGGATTCTTCCATTGAGAAAATCGCTCATGATGCAAAGGCAGTTGCACGTGAGAATGGATTAACAGGTGTCGCATTTGATACATCCCTAGCTGCATATCTGGTTAACCCAGGTGTTCGCGCACAGGAAGTCACAGATCTTCTCGAGCGATGGGGAGATGGAAGCCAGATTGATCAATCATCACCCGAACAGAAACTCTTAACTACTGCGTGCGCACTATTTGGTCTCCGCGATTCCCTCACCAAAGAACTCGATGATCGCGGACTCACCAAGCTCTATCGAGAACTCGAACTACCTATCGCCGATTTATTAGCGCTGATGGAGAACCGGGGAATCGCAGTAGATAAAAAGGGCCTTGAAACGCTTGCCACTTTCTTTGATGGAGAAGTTGCTCGCGAGACCAAGGTTGCACATGTCGCAGCAGGACACGAATTCAATGTGGCATCGCCTAAGCAATTGCAAGTAGTTCTCTTTGATGAACTAGGCCTACCCAAGACAAAGAAGATTAAGACTGGTTTCACCACCGATGCAGATGCACTCACGTGGCTCTTTGAGAAGACATCACATCCAGTACTCGCAGCGCTCCTTCGGATTCGAGAGACAAAGAAGCTTGCAACAACAATTGAAGGCTTGCTCGTAGAAATTCAAAGAGATAAGCGCATTCATACTCACTTTGCGCAGACCGTTGCAGCCACTGGACGTCTATCTTCAGTCGGCCCCAATTTGCAGAACATTCCA
This sequence comes from uncultured Actinomycetes bacterium, assembly GCA_903845465.1. Classification (GTDB taxonomy): domain Bacteria; phylum Actinomycetota; class Actinomycetes; order Nanopelagicales; family Nanopelagicaceae; genus Planktophila. Next base: position 19,956 of record CAIMXQ010000025.1, on the reverse strand, counting down.
GTGCGTACCGAAGAGGGCCGCAAGATTCGCAACTGCTTCATTGCAGGCAGTGGATATGACGCGTTACTGACTGCCGATTACAGCCAAATCGAGATGCGCATCATGGCTCACCTATCCAATGACGAACATCTTCTGCAAGCATTTGAATCTGGCGAGGATCTGCATGCAACAGTCGCAGCAGAAGTCTTCGGCGTTAAACCGACAGATGTGGATCCTGAGATGCGCCGGCAAATTAAAGCGATGTCATATGGGCTCGCATATGGTCTGAGTTCCTACGGCTTAGCAGCACAGTTAGATTTATCGCCACCTGCCGCACAGGACCTCATGGATCGATACTTCGAGCGTTTCGGTGGAATTCGCGACTACTTAAAAACAGTTGTCGAAGATGCGCGCAAAGTGGGTTACACCGAGACGGTTATGGGACGCAGACGTTATCTTCCAGATTTGCTCCACGACAATCGTCAACGTCGCGAGGTAGCAGAACGCATGGCGCTTAATGCTCCGATTCAAGGTTCGGCCGCCGACATAATTAAACAGGCGATGCTCAATGTGCAGAGTGCGCTGGTTGCAGGAAAATTCACATCACGGCTTTTATTGCAGGTTCACGATGAATTGATCCTTGAAGTTGTTACAAAGGAAATTGATGAAGTATCAGAACTTGTACGAGTTCAGATGGGTAAGGCATATCCACTGAAAGCACCTCTCGATGTCTCAGTTGGTATTGGCAAGAGTTGGAACGAGGCAGCTCACTAACGAGTTGTGGGGGAGTTATCTTCCATCGCAGCTAGATCTTCTTCAGGAGTTGGTATTCGATCTGCTGCTGCAAGTCTAGATTTTCCTGCAGTAAGTATCAGATATCCTGCACCGATACAGAATGTAGTGATGGAAAGCGCCAGGGTTGGCGAACGATGCTCTGAAATAATTCCACCTGCAGTCGAACCAATCGACATCAGCGTTCCCTCAACGGTCCAGAGCCAACCCATCATTGCAGTTGGTGAACCTTGAGGACGGATTGCCTCCATCACTTCCCAGTAGAAGACCTGAATTGCACCGCCCACTAAACCAAGCGCTGCTCCTGCAACAATCATCGTCCAACTTGGATGGGTAAGTGCCATAGGTATCGATACAAAGAACCAGACGCCGTATGTGCGTCGCATTGCTTGCAAGGATGATGTTCTCTTTGAAACAAGGCCTGCTAATAGGCCTCCGAGAATATTGGAGACGCCCATCGCTGTGAAGATCCATGCAGTTAGATGGGGAACTTTCTCAATAGTCGTAAATGCAGGAACTGCGACATCGAAGACGCCCCAGCCAAAACCAATGAAACAACCTTCGATCATCAGAAGTTGAAGCGGCTTGTGCTTCCAAAGGGGAACATGATTCGCTGATTTCTTCTCAGGGATCCAACTTCGAGAGATCTTGGTAATAGCTAATAAACCACCGCCGATAAGCATAAGCGCACCGCACATATTGAGCGGAAGCGCTGGGTGAGATGAGAGCGCAAGAGTTGTTGCAACAACTGGCCCAACGACACCTGCCGCACTCATGATGGCAGTGTCAATTGCATATGCAGTTCGCAAGAAATCCCCTGGAACAACAATCTTCCACAAAGGTCGCACCGATAAGTTAATTGGGGGAGCGCTAAGTCCCATCACAAATGCGAAGATCAACATCAAAGGTTTTGAGTGCATTGCATTGAGTGCAAATGCCATACCTGCATATCCAGGAACCATGACTCGTAGTGGCCATGTCTGTCCATACTTATCCATAATCGATCCGCGAATTCCAGCTGTAAATGAACCTGCAGCAGCATTAATACCGATTGCGATACCGGCAAATGAGATTGAACCGGTTGCTTGCTGAACCTTAAAGAAGATTCCTAGTCCGACCATCCCATAGGCAACTCGTGCAGGAAAGCATGCAAGAACGAGGACCCATACATTGGGAATTCTGAATAATTCGACGTAGCGCTTCATTGCATCACAATCGTACTGCCGAGCTCAATTCTTACGCGGGGATTTGCCTGTAATTCACCCCCGCCCGTACTCTTTGCCTTCCGAAATACCAATTTCGGGAAAACTTCATAGTCCTATCCCTACTACTTTCTATCCCTACGGAGCACCTTGACTACACAAATTGCAATAAATGACATTGGATCAGCGGAAGATTTTCTAGCCGCAATTGAAGGAACAATCAGAAATTTCAGTGACGGAGACCTCGTCATTGGTACAGTCGTTCAAATTGATCGCGAAGAAGTACTCCTCGATGTTGGTTACAAGACTGAAGGCGTAATTCCATCACGCGAACTCTCTATCCGCCACGATGCAGATCCAAATGACATCGTAAAAGTTGGAGATAAAGTTGAAGCACTTGTACTTCAGAAAGAAGATAAAGAAGGACGCCTGATCCTCTCTAAGAAGCGCGCACAGTACGAGCGTGCATGGGGAGAAATCGAAGGCAAGAAAGAGCGCGACGAAGTCGTCGTTGGAACAGTTATTGAGGTTGTTAAGGGCGGACTTATCGTTGACATCGGATTGCGCGGCTTCTTGCCAGCATCTTTGGTTGAAATGCGTCGCGTTCGTGACCTCACTCCTTACATCGGTAAGCAGGTTGAGGCTCGCATCATCGAGCTCGATAAGAATCGCAACAACGTTGTGCTTTCACGTCGTGCATTCCTTGAGCAGACACAGTCTCAGTCACGCACTGAATTCCTTAACCAGCTCCAAAAGGGTCAGGTTCGCACAGGCGTTGTCTCATCAATCGTTAACTTCGGTGCATTCGTTGACCTTGGTGGCGTAGATGGTCTCGTTCACGTTTCAGAGCTTTCATGGAAGCACATCGATCACCCAGGCGAAGTTGTTGAAGTTGGCGACGAAGTAACTGTTGAAGTTCTCGAAGTTGATTTCGAGCGCGAGCGTGTTTCTCTCTCACTCAAGGCGACACAGGAAGATCCATGGCAGGCATTTGCACGCACTCACACGATCAACACAGTTGTGCCAGGCGTTGTAACAAAGCTTGTTCCATTCGGTGCATTCATTCGTGTCCACGAAGGCATTGAAGGCCTTGTTCACATCTCAGAGTTGGCAGAACGCCACGTTGAGATTCCAGAGCAGGTTGTCACTGTCGGAGATGAACTCTTCGTAAAGATCATCGATATCGATCTAGAGCGTCGTCGTATCTCACTCTCATTGAAGCAGGCTAATGAAGGACATGAAGTTGAGATCGAAGCATTCGATCCAACTCAGTACGGAATGGCTGCCCGTTACGATGCAGAAGGAAACTTCATCTATCCAGAAGGTTTTGATCCTGAAACACAGGAATGGAAGCCAGGTTATGACACACAGCGCGAAGAGTGGGAGCGTCAATACGCTGTTGCTCAAGAGCGCTTTGTTGCTCATAAGAAGCAGAAGGCAGAAGCAAAGGTAGCTGAAGAAGCTGCCGTCGTCGCAGAATAACTCTTTACTAAAAAGGGACTCATACGGGTCGCGAGCTGCTCCTTAACCTCGCTTACCCCGCATGAGTCCCTTTTTTATTCTCCACGGGTAAGGTAGGGACATGTTGGTTGTGGGGCTCACAGGTGGGATTGGTTCAGGTAAATCCACCGTTGCACAGAACTTCGCAGAACTAGGTGCTCTTGTCATCGATGCAGATCAATTAGCGCGAATGGCTATCGAGCGCGGCACAGAAGGTTTCGCAGAAGTACTTCTGAAATTTGGCGAAGATATTATTCTCAACGGAGATATTGACCGAAAGAAATTGGCTGAGATTGTCTTTAGCGATGAGGCTGCACGCAGAGATCTTGAAGCGATCATTCACCCTCGTGTGCAAGCAATGTTTGCAGAGGCGATAGCAGATTTAGATCATGATGACATTTTGATTTATGAGATACCGCTCCTTGTTGAAACTGGCGCAGCAGTGAAGTTTGATTTCGTGATTACCGTTGAGTCAGATATTGAGTTACGTAAAGCTCGTCTTCTCAAGAAGGGGCTCTACATTTCGCAGATTGAGAAGCGGATTGCATCGCAAGCCTCCGAATCCTCGCGCGAAGCGGTCGCCGATGCGGTAATCCGCAATGATGGCGATGAAGATGACCTCTTACGCAAGGTAGAAAATCTCTGGGAGAGCGTTCTCGTTCCTCAATCGCTAGGCTAAGCGAGTGCGTCCAGTAACCGATCTCCAGCGAAAAGTCGCACCTTTTGAAGTCATAAGTGATTACATCCCAGCCGGCGATCAGCCCGCAGCAATTGAAGAGATAGCCAGCCGAATTTCAGCTGGCGAGCAAGATGTCGTACTTCTTGGCGCCACCGGTACAGGAAAGTCTGCGACAACGGCGTGGCTTATCGAACGTTTGCAGCGTCCAACTTTGGTGCTTGCTCCCAATAAAACGCTAGCCGCGCAGCTTGCAAATGAATTCCGCGAACTACTTCCCAATAACGCGGTCGAATACTTTGTTTCGTATTACGACTATTACCAACCAGAGGCCTACGTTCCTCAGACAGATACCTTTATCGAAAAGGATTCCAGCGTTAACGATGAAGTCGAGCGTCTGCGACATTCAGCAACTAATTCGCTACTGACGCGCCGCGACGTCATCGTTGTAGCGACAGTCTCATGTATCTATGGACTCGGTACGCCACAGGAATACATCGATCGCATGATTCGCCTTAAAGTGGGCGATCAGATTGAACGCAATGTGTTGCTCCGCAAATTTGTCGACGTTCAATATAAGCGTAATGACATGGCCTTCGAACGTGGCACATTCCGCGTCCGCGGCGATACCGTCGAGATCATCCCTATGTATGAAGAGCTTGCAGTGCGCATCGAGATGTTTGGTGATGAGATTGAGAAGATAATGACGCTCAATCCATTGACCGGAGAAATCGTTCGCGATGAGGAAGAGATCTATATCTTCCCGGCCACCCACTATGCGGCTGGTCCTGAAACAATGAAGCGCGCAATGAGCGATATTCAGGATGAGTTACAGATTCAACTCAACCTCTTTAAGAAGCAAGGCAAACTGCTTGAAGAACAACGCCTTCGCATGCGCACAACCTTTGATCTTGAAATGATGGAGCAACTTGGCTTCTGCTCTGGAATTGAAAACTACTCTCGCCACTTGGATGGTCGAGGACCGGGCTCAGCCCCTAACTGCCTTCTCGATTACTTCCCTGAAGATTTCCTCGTTGTGATTGATGAAAGTCACGTCACTGTCCCGCAAATTGGTGCGATGTTTGAAGGCGATGCATCACGTAAGCGAACACTTGTCGAACATGGATTTCGTTTGCCAAGTGCAATGGATAACCGTCCTTTGAAGTGGCCCGAATTTCTTGAACGAACCGGTCAGAAGATTTACCTCTCGGCAACACCAGGCAAGTATGAGATGGCTAAAGTCAATGGAGATGTTGTCGAGCAGGTAATTCGCCCAACTGGGCTTGTCGATCCACAAATTATCGTCAAGCCTATTAAAGGTCAGATCGATGATCTCTTACATGAAATCAATATTCGTGCAGAGAAGAATGAGCGTGTGCTTGTTACAACGCTGACCAAGAAGATGTCAGAAGATTTGACGGATTACTTACAGGAAAAGGGAGTTCGAGTTCGTTACCTGCACTCTGAGGTAGACACACTTCGCCGCGTCGAACTTCTGCGCGAACTTCGCAGCGGTGAATACGATGTTCTTATTGGAATCAACTTATTGCGTGAAGGCCTCGATCTCCCAGAAGTATCACTTGTTGCGATCCTCGATGCCGATAAAGAAGGCTTCCTGCGTTCTGCAACATCTCTGATTCAGACAATTGGACGCGCAGCTCGAAATGTTTCTGGTGAAGTACATATGTATGCCGACAATATGACTGCCTCTATGGCGAAAGCAATTGATGAAACTAATCGACGTCGTGCCAAGCAGGTTGCCTATAACCTCGAGCGGGGAGTAGACCCACAGCCGCTGCGAAAGAAGATTTCAGATATCACAGACCTCATTGCGCAAGAGAGCGATGACACCGATGACATTATGGCGACCCTCAAGGGTAAGAAATCCTCTGCAGTTCTTCCTTTCTCATCGAAATCGACGGACTCCATGCCGCGCCAAGAACTGATTGCATTGATAGGCTCCCTCACCGAACAGATGCGCAGAGCGGCAGATCAACTTCAATTTGAACTCGCTGCAAGGCTGCGCGATGAGTTAAAAGATTTAAAGCGTGAACTTCGTGGAATGGATGAGGCCGGTACATGAGCATCGATAAGTTAGTCGTACGCGGAGCGCGCGAACATAACCTCAAAGATGTCTCTATCGAACTTCCTCGCGATGCGCTGATCGTCTTTACGGGACTCTCTGGATCAGGTAAATCCAGTCTCGCCTTCGACACAATCTTCGCTGAAGGTCAACGCAGATATGTCGAATCACTTTCTGCGTACGCACGCCAATTCTTAGGTCAGATGGATAAGCCCGATGTGGATTTCATCGAGGGTTTATCTCCTGCTGTATCTATTGATCAGAAATCCACCAACCGTAATCCTCGTTCTACGGTCGGAACTATTACTGAGGTCTATGACTATTTCAGACTCCTCTTTGCACGTGCAGGTCGCCCGCACTGTCCCAAGTGTTCCAAGGCAGTTTCACGTCAAAGTCCTCAGCAGATTGTGGATCAAATTCTCACAATGCCTGCAACAACTAAGTTTCAGGTTCTGGCGCCGGTCATTCGCGAACGTAAAGGTGAATTTGTCGATCTCTTTGCCGAGTTAGTGACTCAAGGATATTCACGCGCTCGTGTCGATGGAGAAACTATTCAACTGACTGAGCCACCTAAGCTGAAGAAGCAAGAGAAGCACACCATTGAAGTAGTTATCGATCGCCTGACTGCGAAAGCTGAAAGTAAGTCACGCCTAACTGATTCCATTGAAACAGCGCTTAAGCTCGGAAACGGTCTCGTTCTTCTCGACTTTGTTGATGCAAAAGGTTCGGAAAAAGAACATACATATAGCGAGCACCTTGCCTGCCATGATTGCAATTTATCTTTCGAAGAGCTTGAACCTCGCTCATTCTCATTCAACTCACCCTTTGGTGCCTGTCCCGAGTGCTCAGGTATCGGAACCAAACTAGAAGTCGATGAAGATCTCATCATTCCCGATGATTCGATTTCTATTAATGAAGGTGCGATTGCGCCGTGGGCTGGTGGGCAATCATCCGAATATTTCCTTCGTCTTCTTGAAGCTCTTGCAACTGAACTGAAATTCTCAATGGATAACCCGTGGAAGAAGTTATCGGTCAAGGCTAAAGAAGCGATTATCAACGGCTTTGATTATGAAGTTCATGTGAAGTACAAGAACCGCTATGGCCGCGTACGCAATTACTCAACTGGTTTCGAAGGCGTAGTTCCATTTATCCATCGTCGCCACAGCGAGACTGATAGCGATTACAGTCGCGATAAATACGAGGCCTATATGCGCGAGACTCCATGTCCTGTCTGTAAGGGCGCTCGGCTTAAACCTGAAGTATTGGCAGTAACCCTTGGTGGAAAGAGCATCGCCGAAGTATGCGCACTCTCCATCGATGATTGTGCAGCATTTTTAAAGCAGGTCTCTCTCAATAAGCGCGAAGCTCAGATTGCAGAACGTGTGATGAAGGAAGTGCATGCTCGCCTTGGATTCTTACTCGATGTTGGACTTGATTACCTATCACTTGATCGACCAGCCGCCACGCTTTCAGGTGGCGAGGCACAACGTATCCGCCTGGCAACACAGATTGGTTCTGGCCTAGTCGGAGTTCTCTACGTCTTGGATGAACCTTCTATTGGATTACACCAACGCGATAATCGCCGCCTGATCGAGACGCTTACTCGACTTCGCGATCTTGGAAATACTCTGATTGTTGTCGAACATGATGAAGAGACAATTCGCACAGCAGACTGGATCGTTGATATCGGCCCTGGTGCCGGCGAACATGGAGGCAAAGTAGTCGTCTCAGGTTCTTATGAAGAGCTCATCGCATCAAAGGAGTCAATTACAGGAGCGTATCTATCTGGCCGCAAATCTATTGAAATTCCAGATTCACGTAGGCCAATTGATCCCAAACGCCAACTTGTGATTAAAGGTGCTAAAGAGAATAACCTCAAAGATATTGAGGTTGCTATTCCGCTTGGTCTCTTTGTCTCCGTCACGGGCGTTTCAGGATCTGGTAAATCCACACTCGTGAATGACATTCTCTATACAACTCTTGCCAACAAACTCAATGGTGCGCGTTTAGTTCCTGGTCGCCATCGAACTGTCACTGGTATCGATCAACTCGATAAAGTGGTGCACGTTGATCAATCTCCAATTGGTCGAACACCTCGCTCAAACCCTGCAACCTATACAGGTGTCTTCGATAAGGTGCGCGCACTCTTTGCTGAAACCACCGAGGCGAAAGTACGTGGATACCAGCAAGGACGCTTCTCCTTTAACGTTAAAGGTGGACGCTGCGAGAATTGTTCGGGCGATGGAACCATCACCATCGAGATGAACTTCCTGCCTGATGTCTATGTCCCCTGCGAGGTCTGTCACGGTGCTCGCTATAACCGTGAAACTCTTGAAGTGCATTACAAAGGCAAGACGATTGCTCAAGTTCTCGATATGCCAATTGAGATTGCACACACTTTCTTCGAATCAGTTCCCACCATTGCTCGCTATCTCAAGACCCTCTGTGATGTTGGCCTGGGCTATGTACGCCTTGGACAATCTGCTCCTACGCTCTCTGGGGGAGAAGCACAACGCGTAAAGCTTGCAACAGAACTTCAACGTCGATCTACTGGACGCACAATCTATGTACTAGATGAACCAACGACAGGTCTGCACTTTGAAGATGTCAATAAACTCTTAGGTGTTCTTAAGCGTCTCGTGGAATCTGGAAATACCGTCATTGTCATCGAACACAATCTTGATGTCATCAAGTCATCCGATTGGGTTATCGATATGGGCCCTGAAGGTGGATTCCGAGGAGGAAAGGTAGTTGCTGAAGGCACTCCTGAAGAAGTTGCGAAGGTGAAAGAGAGTTACACCGGTAATTATCTTGCCGAGGTATTGGCGACTAATCGTAAGTCAGCGCCCGCAAAGACAACCAAGAAGAAGTAGCCATGGCAGAACCTTCCAGTTATCGTCCTAAGGAGATTCCTGAAGAGCCTGGGGTGTATCGCTTCTATAACGCATCCGACAAAGTTATCTATGTTGGGAAAGCAAAGAATCTTAAGAACCGTCTGACAACATACTTTGGATCACATCTTGCACAGAAGACTCATCGCATGGTGCATGAAGCTGTCCGGGTTGATTGGACAATTGTTGGTACAGAACTTGAAGCACTTGCCCTGGAATTCTCATGGATAAAGCAGTATCACCCCACCTATAACGTGCAATTTAAGGATGACAAGTCATACCCATATTTAGCGATATCTCTTGGTGACGAATTTCCGCGAATATTTATCACTCGCAAAGAGAAGCGACCAGGGTTGAAGTACTTCGGTCCATATACAAATGCATGGGCGCTACGAAATACCTATGAGGTATTACTGAAAGTTTTCCCAGTTCGCTCGTGTAGCGCAGGAAATTTCCAAAGGGCTCAACGCACCAAGCGTCAATGTTTACTTGGCGATATCGGTAAATGCGCGGCGCCCTGTGTGGGTTGGGTTACCCCCCAAGAACACCGTGAGATTGCAGTGAAGCTCGATGCATTTATGGAGCAAGGCATGGAGAACTTACTTCCTACGCTGCGAGCCGAAATGGAGGAATCTTCTGCGCGCGAAGAGTTTGAACGTGCAGCACGACTTCGCGATCAGATCGAATCCTTCGAGAAGGCGCAACGTTCTACTCAGGGCAATCTCTCCGACGAACTCGATGGCGACTTCATCTCACTACATGAGGAAGGCCTGCATGCAGCAGGTTCAATCTTTATTGTGCGACGTGGCTCCATTAAGGGATCGCGCTCATGGATTGTGGACCAAGAACGCGCTTTAGAGGGAGACGATCAGATTGGATCGCTCTTCTTCTCTATCTATAGCCAGAGCGCACCTTCTGATATTCCATCTGAGATTTATCTCAATCATGAACCCATAGATAGAACCGCGCTGGAAGAGTGGCTGACTTCTCTACGAGGTGCAAAGGTTGCAATCAAAGTGCCACAACGTGGCGAAAAGGTTGAGTTATTGCAGACTGTCGAACGCAATGCTCATTACGCACTTGTGCAGTATCTCAGTAAGCGCGCCACCGATGCCGCCGTATCGGGAAAGGCGCTCCTTGAACTTGAAGAAGAACTTCAACTTTCACGCACTCCACTTCGTATCGAGTGTTATGACATCTCAAATATTTCAGGCACATCAGTAGTTGCCTCGATGGTGGTCTTTGAAGATGGCCTTGCAAAGAAGAGCGAATATCGTCGCTTTATTATCGATACCGATACAGCTCAAGATGACACTCGTGCGATGCATCAAGTAATTACTCGACGAATGAAGCGGTTGCTTGCAGATAGAACTGTGAATCAGAGCGAAGTTGCTGAGACTGGTGGCAAGCTCAGTAAATTCGCATATCCACCGCAGCTGATCGTTGTGGACGGTGGAGCACCACAAGTTGCCGCGGCACAACGCGCGCTGGATGAACTTGGTATTACCGATGTCGCACTATGTGGCTTAGCAAAACGTCTAGAAGAAGTCTGGATGCCGGGGGATAAGGATCCGCTTATCCTTCCTCGAACCTCGGAAGGTATGTATCTGCTTCAACGAATCCGCGATGAAGCGCATAGATTTGCAATTACATTCCACCGCTCGCGTCGCTCCAAGGTGATGCTCGAATCGCTACTTGATGAGATTCCTCAATTAGGAGAGTCACGTCGTGCGGCACTTCTTGATCGATTCGGATCGGTCACGGCAATGCGCAAGGCAAGTACAGAAGAATTAGCATCTACTCCAGGAATCGGTGCAACCATCGCAACTGTTATCTATACCCATCTGCAGAACCTTTCTCAATCGGGAGTTGAAATCGCAGGCGTCGATATGGCTACTGGCGAGATACTTGACAGATAGGAGAGAATAAAAGGTATGACGGCAGGCAAAGAGTTACTTATCCTCACTGGAATGTCTGGTGCTGGACGTTCTACCGTTGCCCATGCCTTGGAGGATCTAGGTTGGTATGTCGTCGACAATCTGCCGCCAGCACTTCTGCCACACCTTGCCGAACAGAGCCTCGATACTCATGCTGCTCTCGCAGTTGTAGTCGATGTTCGTGGAGGAAAATTCTTTGATGAACTGAGCAGCGCACTAGCAACTCTTGAAGAATCTTCAACTCCATACCGTCTTCTCTTCCTCGATGCGACTGATCAATCACTTGTGCAGCGTTTTGAATCAACGCGTCGTCCACACCCGCTACAAGCTAAAGATCGCATCGTCGATGGGATCGCGCGCGAGCGTGCAAAGCTTGAAGAGATTCGCGCACAAGCAGATGTTGTTATCGATACAACCAATCTCAATGTTCACCAGCTCGAAAAGCGCACAGCTGAAATCTTCGCCGGTGGCATGTTGTCTACGCTTCGCATCAATGTTCTTTCATTCGGATATAAGTACGGAATTCCTGTCGATGCTGATTTAGTACTTGACTGCCGATTTATACCCAATCCACATTGGATTCCAGAGCTTCGTCCACTCAATGGTCTCGATAAACCTGTCTCTGAAAAAGTTCTCAGCTCCGATGGGGTTGCAGATTTCGTTAAGAGTTATGTCTCAGTGGTGCAGCAGATGATTCCTGGCTATTTCCGTGAAGGTAAGAAGTACGTGACAATCGCAATCGGTTGTACTGGTGGCAAGCATCGTTCGGTAGCCATTGCAGAAGAGATAGCGCGCCAATTAACAAACGCGTCAGCCGAACTAGAGATATCAGCTCATGCAACTCACCGCGATGTAGGACGTGAATGAGTTCTGGTAAAAAAGTTGTTGCTCTCGGTGGCGGTCATGGACTTGCTGCAACGCTGACTGCGCTACGCAGTTTTACATCCAACATCACCGCCATTGTCACAGTTGCCGATAATGGTGGTTCAAGCGGACGTCTACGCCAAGAATTCCCGATACTTCCACCTGGTGATTTGCGCATGGCGCTAGCTGCACTCTGTAGCGATGATGAATGGGGTCGTAGCTGGGCCGAGATCATGCAATATCGATTTACTAGTGATGGTGAACTCAATGGCCACGCAGTCGGAAATCTACTTCTTGCAGCGCTATGGGATCGTGATGAAGATACTGTTGCAGGTCTAGATCGTGTTGGCGCTCTATTGAAAGTTGTTGGTCGAGTGCTACCGATGGCTGCTGAACCCCTTGATATAGAAGCGACCTTTGAAAATGCAATTGGTACACAGATAGTTCGTGGACAAGAGGAGGTTGCAACAACTAAAGGTCGATTGAAATCACTTCGAATCTTTCCTGAAAATCCAACTTCACGTCCTGAGGCGCTTCATGCAATCGCAGATGCGGATTGGATCACAATGGGTCCGGGTTCTTGGTTCTCCAGTGTGATTCCTCATCTCTTGGTTCCAGCACAACGGGACGCAATTATTTCTTCGAAAGCTAAGAAGATTCTTCTACTCAATCTCGATACGGCAGATAAATCTGCAGGAGAGTACGCAGGCTATTCACCGCTCGAACATCTGCGCATACTTTCGACATATGCCCCAGGACTCCACTTCGATTGCATCGTGATTGATAGTTCCGATGCAGGCCAACGGGAATTGCGAGAACATCTTTCAACCATAGGTTCAGAGTTGGCAGTTGCCGATCTACGCAATAATCAGGACCATTTACATCATGATGTGCAGAAATTAGGTCGACTTTTCGCTCACATTGGCGCAGAAATACTGGTTGGATAAGCCCATGGCAATGACAGCAGCGGTGAAGGATGAACTCAGTCGCCTCTCCGTCACCAAACCTTGTTGTCGTAAAGCTGAAGTTTCATCGCTCTTGCGTTTTGCGGGTGGACTTCATATCGCCGCTGGCAAAGTTCTCATCGAGGTTGAACTCGATACCTCCCAGAGCGCTCGACGTCTCAAGAAAGACATTGCAGATATTTATGGGCACGACTCCGATTTAGCGGTTCTCTCATCCAGCGGTCTGCGCAAAGGCTCTCGATATGTAGTACGTGTTGTCGAAGCAGGAGATGCGCTAGCGCGCCAAACAGGTTTGATAGATGCCAATGGGCGCCCAGTTCGAGGACTTCCTCCACAAGTGGTTGCGGCAAATGTCTGCGATGCAGAAGCTGCATGGCGCGGTGCTTTTATCGCACATGGTTCGCTGACTGAACCAGGTCGCTCATCGTCACTTGAAATTACCTGCCCAGGACCAGAGGCCGCATTGGCACTTGTAGGCGCTGCACGTCGCCTCAATATCGTTGCGAAGGCTCGCGAAGTTCGTGGTGTCGATCGCGTCGTTATTCGCGACGGTGATGCAATCGGAGTACTTCTTACTCGTCTTGGCGCACATGAAAGTGTTCTCGCTTGGGAAGAGAGACGAATGCGCCGTGAAGTTCGCGCAACTGCAAATCGCCTTGCCAATTTTGATGATGCAAATCTTCGACGTTCTGCGCGAGCAGCAGTTGCTGCAGCGGCACGAGTGCAACGTGCGATGGAGATTCTTGGACCAGAGATTCCAGATCACCTCAAAGAAGCTGGAGAACTTCGAATCTCCCACGGGCAGGCAAGTCTTGAAGAGCTTGGATCACTTGCAACTCCACCAATGACAAAGGATGCAATCGCTGGGCGAATTCGCAGATTGCTTGCGATGGCCGATAAGCGCGCACAAGAACTTGGAATTCCAGATACTGAAGCAGGGCTCTCACCCGACTTGCTCGGTGAATAATCGATGAAGAGTGGGCTTTCGCACGCTCATTGACTGACTAGTAGCCATCCACAGGCTGATAGGATTACGCAGGTAAGCCCCCAATGTTGTGGTGTCACAGATAGCCACCTATATGCGGGGCAATTCACTTTCTAGAAGAGGTTCTCATCATGATTAATGTCGGAATTAATGGTTTTGGACGTATTGGCCGCAACTTCTTTCGCGCAGCGTTGACCAATCCAAATATCAATATCGTTGCAATTAACGATCTTACAGATAATGCAACTCTTGCTCATTTACTTAAGTACGACTCAATCTTGGGACGCCTTGGACTCGAAGTGTCATACACAGATGACTCCATCACAGTCGGTGGAAAGACCATGAAGGTATTTGCAGATCGTGATCCAGCAAATCTTCCTTGGGGATCAGTCAAGGCAGATATCGTCATCGAATCTACAGGTCACTTCACAAAGGCTTCAGATGCACAGAAGCACATCACAGCTGGAGCCAAGAAGGTCATCATCTCTGCACCCGCAACTGATGAAGACATCACAATCGTGATGGGCGTTAACCACGAGAAGTACGACCCAGCAAAGCACAACGTTATTTCTAACGCTTCATGCACAACGAACTGCCTTGCCCCAATGGCAAAGGTCCTGGATGAAAAATTCGGAATCGTGCGCGGTCTTATGACAACTATTCACGCCTATACAAATGACCAGGTAATCCTGGACTTCCCACATAAGGATCTCCGCCGTGCACGTGCTGCGGCGACAAATATCATTCCAAGCTCAACAGGTGCTGCGAAGGCAATCTCATTGGTACTTCCACAGCTCAAGGGCAAGCTCGATGGTTTTGCAATGCGCGTTCCAGTTCCAACAGGATCTGCGACAGACCTCACTGTAGAACTTGCAAAGGAAGCGACAGCTGCTGAAATCAATGCAGCGATGAAGGAAGCAGCACATGGATCGCTCAAGGGGTACCTCACCTACACAGAAGATCCAATCGTCTCTTCCGATATCGTCACAGATCCTTCTTCATGTATCTTCGATGCAGGACTTACAAAGGCAATCGGAACAACTGTCAAAGTTGTTGGTTGGTATGACAACGAATGGGGTTACTCAAACCGCCTCGTCGATCTCGTTGGCTATGTAGGTAAATCCCTGTAATGACTTCTTTGGCTGACCTAGATGTAGCAGGAAAGCGCGTATTTTTGCGTTGTGATCTCAATGTTCCTTTGAAAGAAGGAAAGATTACAGATGATGGACGTATTCGCGCATCACTTCCGACAATCAACGCGCTCCTTGCAAAAGGCGCAAGCCTTGTTATCGCAGCACATCTAGGTCGACCAAAAGGTGAAGTAAAACCTGAACTTTCATTGGCGCCTGTTGCGCTGAGACTCTCTGAACTTCTTGGAAAGCCTGTGCAATTTGCCGGCGCCATCACGGGTGCAGATGTCACAGCAAAGGCTGAGGCTCTTAAGTCAGGTGAGATTCTTCTCCTCGAAAATATTCGCTTTAGCGCAGCTGAAACTTCAAAAGATGAATCAGAGCGTTCAGCACTTGCTACAGAGTTATCAAAGCTGGCTGATCTTTATGTAGGAGATGGCTTTGGTGCTGTGCACCGTAAACATGCTTCTGTATTTGATTTAGCTAAGTTGCTACCGCATGCAGCGGGAACTCTTGTTGCAGCAGAAGTTGAAGTTTTGAAGAAGCTCACAATAGATCCAGTTCGTCCTTACGGGGTCGTACTTGGTGGCTCAAAGGTCTCAGATAAAATCGGCGTGATTGCCAATCTACTTGGAAAAGTTGATGTCATGGCTATTGGTGGCGGAATGCTCTTCACCTTCCTTGCTGCTCAAGGCCACGAAATCGGAAAGTCACTCGTCGAATTGGATCTACTCGACACAGTGCGCGGACTTATTAAGCAGGCAGAAGATTCTGGCGTGAAGCTTCTGCTTCCCACAGATATCGTCGTCGCACCTGCCTTTGCAGCTGATGCAACACCCACACTTGTAAAGGCAACTGCAATTCCTGCAGATCAGATGGGGCTCGATATCGGACCCGAGACAGCTGCGGCTTTCGCTGCAGAGATAAAGAAATGTAAGACTGTTTTCTGGAACGGTCCCATGGGCGTCTTTGAATTTCCTAACTTTGCACACGGAACCAAGGTCGTAGCTCAGGCACTTACTGAAGTTTCAGGTATCTCTGTTGTAGGCGGCGGAGATTCAGCGGCAGCTGTACGAGCGTTAGGCTTTACTGATTCTGCATTCGGATATATCTCTACAGGCGGGGGAGCATCACTCGAATATCTCGAGGGTAAAGAACTTCCTGGTCTCACTGCTTTAGATCTGTAATCACATACAACGGTAGAAGGAGTACACGATGCGTAAACCGCTCATGGCTGGCAACTGGAAGATGAACCTCAATCACCTCGAGGCAATTGCTGTTGCACAAAAGCTTGTCTACTCACTCGATGATAAAGATTACGATGCAGTAGATGTTGCAATCATCCCTCCCTTCACCGATATCCGCTCTATTCAGACAATGGTTGATGGTGACCGTCTTCGCCTCCAATATGGCGCACAAGATCTCTCACCCGAGAGCTCTGGTGCATTCACCGGCGATATCTCCGGCTCAATGCTTGCAAAGCTGGGTTGTACATTCGTGGTTATTGGCCACTCCGAACGACGTGCGATCCACAATGAAGATGATGCGCTCATTAATCGCAAGATTAAAGCTGCTCTTGCAAATGAACTTATCCCTATCTTCTGCGTAGGAGAAGAACTTCCTATTCGCGAAGCCGGCACACATGTCTCTCATGTAATCCGCCAAGTGCGCGCAGGGCTCGAAGGATTTCACAAACCTGAACTTAAAAAGATTGTCATTGCCTACGAACCTGTCTGGGCTATCGGTACCGGAAAGACAGCGACACCAGAGGATGCACAAGAAGTATGTGCTGCCATTCGCGAAGAGATCGAACAGATCGGTTCTTCTGAAATCGCTGCAAATATGCGAATCCTTTACGGAGGTTCCGTAAAATCTGCCAATATCGCTGAAATCATGAAGCAGGCCGATGTTGATGGTGCACTCATCGGCGGTGCAAGCCTTGACCCCGAAGAACTCGCGAAGATTGCAAAGTTCCACGCTCAGGCTTAATTTTTAAGCAATTCAAGGCTTTCCAGCTCATTCGGGTATCCTGTACCCCTACCTCTAGAGGAGTTCTACCGTGGCTTTAGCGCTTTCCATCTTTCTGATCATCACCAGCATCTTGATGGTCCTTCTCGTCCTTCTCCATAAAGGAAAAGGTTCTGGACTCTCCGATTTATTCGGTGGCGGAATCTCTTCTAACTACGGTGGATCATCTGTCGTAGAACGCAACCTTGATCGCATCACAATCGTTATTGGTGGACTCTGGTTCGCAGGCGTTGTCTCGCTCTCACTTGTTTTGAAGGGTTAATCCATGGCAAGTGCAATTCGCGGTAGCCGTGTCGGCGCAGGTCCAATGGGCGAAGCAGAGCGCGGAGATCAGATCGAACGCTCGATTGTTTCGTATTGGTGTGCAAAAGGCCATGAAGTTCGTCCATCCTTTGCAGTCGAAGAGACAGTTGTTATTCCAGATCAATGGGATTGCCCAAAGTGTGGATTACCAGCAGGACGCGATAAAGCTAATCCACCAAGTGCCGTAGTTAATATTCCTTACAAGACACACCTTGCATATGTGAAAGAGCGTCGTACAGATAAAGAGGGCGAGAAGATTCTCGAAGATGCGCTACGTAAGCTTCGTGGAGATGATCTCGACTAACAATCTTTAAGAATTAAAGAGACCTTGCAGCTGCAAGAATCTCATCGATACCCGCTTTTCGTTTCTGCAGATGCAGACGCAGGAGCGGGTATTTTCTTGTGGCAATAGCGCGATTATCACCAATTGCTTGAGCGAAGAGAAGAGTGCGCAAGGTAAATGGACGGCCAGGAATTTCATAATCTACTGAAGTCTCACCGGTGATTTGCAAGAAGGAACCATTCTTCTGCCCACCTTTATGGAACTGACCAGTTGAATGCAGGAATCGAGGTGCCCAGCCAAAAGATGTGGGCCTACCTGATTTCTCGGCAAGAATCGCACGTAGCTCTGCAATCTTCACATCATCGCGCCGATCGAGATAAGCCATGATTGCGATGTAGCCACCGTCTCTTACATCTTCAATAAATGTAGCAAGAGCATCTTTCAATGATTGTCCATCGCCAAAGATTTCGACTGATTTATCGACGCACTCAGCAGATAGGACTGGAAGCGAGTTGTTCCACTCTGCAAGGCACGCTGATGTCTGCTCCTTTGCTTCAGTGACATTAGGTTGATTGAAAGGATCAATTTTCAGAGCTGCACCGAGTAGTGCAGTCGCCCATTCCCAGAAAATAAAGTGTGCGCCAAGAGTTCCTTCGACGATGAGATCGGCAGATGTTCCGCCATATGCGATCGAGAATGCGCCACCCACACGTGCAACAGAAGTATTTTCGACCGCTATCGGCAATCTACCTATCGCATCTTTTCCCGTTGATTCAGCGATTAACTGCTCGATCCAATCCGATAAACCAGGGACGGCAGAACCACTATCAGTAAATGCAATGTATTGCTGCGTTTGAGTAACCATCAGATATGCAACATCGATAAGAGTTTGATCGTGTGCAAGGAATGAAGCTTTCTCCGCACTGGCATCGTTGAGAAGCTGGTCTATGGGAGCGCCAACGAGGGCAGATGGTAGAAGTCCAAATGCACTGAGAACGCTAAATCGTCCGCCCACATTGGGATCTGCATTGAGAACTGTAAAGCCAGATGACCGCACTTCGATATCGAGAGGAGAACCAGGATCAGTTACGAAGACCATATGGTCTGTGGGTTTAAGTCCTGCTAATTCAAACTGTGATTGAAAGAGTGCGCGCTGCGATGCAGTTTCAATGGTCGAGCCTGATTTTGAACTAACAACGACTACGGTCTCTGAAAGGTTGTTGCCGATTGCGTGCTGTGCATAATTTGGATCGGTGGAATCAAAGATGAAGATTTCTTTCTTATAGGTAAGAGCGATAACTTCAGGGCCAAGGGATGAACCACCCATCCCACATAAGACAACGCGTGAGTTTGAAGGAAACTTGGTAACTATCTGAGCAATCTGGGGGAGAAGCGCTTGCGATGATTCAGGTAGATCAACCCAATTGAGTCTGATGGCAGCCTCTACTGCAGCTTTCGAGCCCCACGTTGTCGCATCTTTTTTGGCAACTCGCACATGGGCATCTCGAAGCGTGCGATAGAGATCGCTCTCGCGATCAATCGATGCAAGTGATGGCCCTGAAATTTTCATTATGCAAGAGCTTTCTTTACATCTGCCACAACGCGCTCTGATGTGAGGCCAAACTCAGTGAAGAGCTTTGCCGCAGATGCTGATGCACCCCAATGGTCGAGTGAAATAATTAGGCCTGAATCGCCGACGTATTCGCGCCACCCGAGCGCAATTCCAGCTTCAATGCTGACCCGTAGTGAGTTCTTAGGTAGAACTGAGTCGCGATACGACGTTGGTTGCTCGTTAAACCATTCTAGACATGGAGCGCTGACGACCCGAGTGGATACGCCTGTTGCTTCAAGTGCGATCTGAGCGTCGAGTGCGATACCAACTTCAGAACCAGTCGCAATGATGACAACCTTCGGTGTCGAAGATGAATCCTTAAGAATGTATGCACCTTTATCAACGCCCGAGACAGCGCCATGCGTTGTGCGATCGACAGTGCGAAGGTTCTGGCGAGAGAGTAAGAAGCCAGCAGGTTTATTTCGCTTGAGAACAGATTTCCATGATTGCGTGACCTCATTGGCATCTGCAGGTCGAATTACAGCAAAGTTTGGAATCGCACGAAGCGCTGCAAAGTGCTCAATCGGTTGGTGTGTAGGACCATCTTCGCCGACACCGATGGAATCGTGTGTCCAGATAAAGATAGAAGGAATATCCATGATTGCCGCAAGGCGCACAGATGGGCGCATGTAATCGCTGAAGACGGCAAAAGTTCCACCAAAAGCGCGAGTCAACCCGTGAAGTGAGATTCCATTGATGATCGATCCCATTGCATGCTCGCGAATT
>CAIMXQ010000024.1 GCA_903845465.1 uncultured Actinomycetes bacterium | reverse complement strand
GGTTCTAGCCTGGGATGGCGTCGCTATTGCTGTCTTCGCAGCTGGAGATGTCATTAAGGCGGATGCCGCAGCAACAATCGCAGCGCTACACGAGCGCGGGATAGATACATGGCTCATCACTGGCGACACTGCAGAGAGCGCAGAAAAAGTTGGTGCAATCGTGGGAATTACTCCTTCCAACATTATTGCCTCTGCCCTTCCCGAAGATAAGTTAAAGAAGATCACCGAGCTTCAAGCAGAAGGACGCCACGTATTAATGATTGGCGATGGAATCAATGATGCAGCAGCACTTGCACAAGCCAATCTGAGTATCGCAATGGGAACTGGAACTGATACAGCAATTGCTACAGCCGATATCACGATTATGCGCCCCGAATTGATGAGCGCTATCGATGCGCTCAATCTCTCCCGTCGCACGCTACGAACAATTAAAGTAAATCTTGCGTGGGCATTTGCTTACAATGCAATTGGAATTCCTATTGCAGCGCTAGGTTTTGCATCCCCAATGTATGCCGCGGGTGCGATGGCCCTGAGCAGCCTCTTCGTTGTCACTAATTCACTGCGGATAAAGTAAAAAAGGCGCCCGTTTAGGCGCCTTTTAGATTATTGCTACTGCTACTTACTTTGGTAGCGGGGGCAGGATTTGAACCTACGACCTCTGGGTTATGAGCCCAGCGAGCTACCGAGCTGCTCCACCCCGCGTCGGAAGTGCAAGTGTAAGCGAGGGCAGTGTGCATCACCAAATCGGTGATGTACCTCGATAATTACTTACGTGCTTGTGCTGCAAGTGCAGCTGCAATTGCTGATTTGAGTCGATCTTGTGCACGGCCATATGCAGCAAAATCACCCTTTGCAAGTGCTGCTTGTCCATCCGCAATTGCTTGCTTTGCACTCTGTAGTGCGCTTGTAAGGTCTGCAGAACTATTGGATGTTGTTGCTGTAACAGTTGATCCCGATGTTGTTCCGGAGTTGCCACCGAATACCTGATCAAGTGCGCCCTTTACAGAGCTATCAAAACCAATGACATCACCAAATGAGACGAGCACTTTCTGAAGGAGTGGATATGCCGATGCATTTCCTGTCGCTTTTACATAGACAGGTTGTACATAGAGCAGTCCATTACCAACTGGAAGTGTGAGTAAGTTTCCGAGAACAACGTCTGAACCACCTTGGCGAAGCAGTGACAATGCATTTGCTACATCTGGTTTTGCTTCGAAGTTTGAGGCAACCTGTGAAGGACCTGCAATATTTGTGCTGCGCGGTAATTGGAGCACAGTAATTTTTCCATATTCAGTACCTGCAGTGGAGTTCACCGATGCGAATGCTGAAAGGTTTTCACGTCCACCACGAGGCACGAATGGTGTAGTCAATGAGAACGTTGGAGTTGCAGCCCCTGGCATCTGCAGAGTCATGTAGTACGGAGGTTGCGCACCAGCATTTGCTCCAAATGTAGAAGGATCGCGTGGAACGCGCCAGAAGTCTTGTCCACCATAGAATGCTGCGGCAGTCTTCACGTGATAGGCGCTCAAAATATCGCGCTGAACGCGGAACATATCTTCTGGATATCGAATATGTGCAAGAAGGCCCTTTGAGATAGCGCTCTTTGGCTTCACTGTATTAGGGAACGCCTTCATCCATGTCTTCAATACTGGATCATTTGTATCCCACTGATACAAAGTCACTGTTCCGTCATATGCATCAACGGTTGCTTTTACAGAGTTTCGAATGTAATTCACGGTTTGATTTGATTGCGCAGTAATTGAAGTCGAATTAGAAGTCAGCGCATCTGTTGTTGCAGTTGCAAGCGAGGTAGATCGTGAATAAGGATAACCCGCACTCGTTGTGTAGCCATCAATAATCCATGTGATTTTGCCATCGACAACTGCTGGGTATGGATCTCCATCAAGGGTGAGCCAAGGCGCAACCTTTGCAACGCGTTCACGAGGTGAACGGTTATAGAGAATCTTTGAATCTGCATTGATTAGATTTGAAAGAAGAATTCGTTGCTCTCCATATTTGAGGGCAAAGATAACCTTGTTGAGAGTGCTGCCAACTGGAACTCCACCTGTGCCGGTATATGTAAAGTTCTTCTGACCATTCGATGATGTGTCATCGGGATAATCAAATTCAACAGGTGAGTTGGTCTTCTTGCCGCCGATGATTGAGTAATCAGGAACATTTTCGCCGAAGTAAACACGTGGTTCGAATGCACCAAGTCCCTTTGTCGGTGGAAGATCGCCCACTAAGAAGCTTGGCTTTCCATCTGCATCGACCGCATTTCCATATGCTGCGACAAAACCAAATCCGTGGGTATACACAAGGTGATCATTAATCCAATTTCGACTTGGGTTACCTGCGATATTTAATTCACGAACCGCAACTACCGCATCACGAGATACGCCATTGACTGCGTAGTGATCGATATCAAGGGATTCGGGGAATGTGTAATAAGGCTTAATCTGCTGGAGCTGACGGAATGTCGCCGAGAGAACATTCGGATCCATCAAACGAATATTGGCAATAGTTGCCGCATCTTTTGTGAGTTGTCCGGCACTGGTCGAAAGGGTTGCGTTGTAATCCTGAACGCTTACATTAGTAAGGTCATAGGCAGTACGTGTTGCATCAATATTGCGCTGAATATAGGGCGCTTCCTTTGATGATTCAGAAGGCTTTACTTGGAACTGTTGAATTGCACCAGGGTAGATACCAGCAATCAATACTGATGAAACAACAAGGAGCGCTGTTCCGGCAGCTGGAAGCAACCATGAACGTCGAACGATATTTGCAAAGAAGAGAAGGGCGCAGATAACAGCGATAGCGGCAAGAATCGCCTTTGCAGGAAGAGTCGCGTTGACATCTGTATAAGTAAGTCCGTTGATTAACTTGCCCTCTTTCAGCGCAAGGGCGTATCGGTCGAACCAATAAGCGACTGCTTTGAGTAGAACAATGAGTCCGAGCAAAATTGAAATCTGCACGCGAGCGGCGACTGTTGTGCGATCAGTTTGGACAGTGGTGCGGATGCCACCATACATATAGTGAATAAATGCGCTTGCAAGAGTTGCAAGGACGAGAGTTGAAATTCCCCACCCAATAATTGCCTGCCACATTGGAAGACGGAATGCAAAGAAGGAGATATCTAATCCGAATTGTGGATCTTTAACACCAAAGTTTGTTGAATTCTTAAAGAGCAACCACTCGCGCCAAAATACGGTTCCGGAAGTTCCGGCAAAGTAGGTAAGTACGAGAATAATTGCAAGAAATACCCAGCGTCGGATTGGTTCGACTTGGCCGCGTAGTTTTTCAAGGCCATTCATCTCAATACTTGTTGGAACATAGAGAGGACGACGCTTATAGGCAAGATAGATATTGAGGGAGATAACAAGTGAAGTAACTATTCCTACAAGTAGAAATAGTTCGAGCTTAGTTGTAAGAACTGTTGACCAGACGCTTGTGAAATCTACCGATTTAAACCAGAGCCAATCCACGTAGTAACCAGAGATATAGGTAAAGAGCGCACCTAGTGCAACCAAGATTCCTGCGGTAATAAAGAGCGGACTACGGCTTCTATTCATGCACCTAGATTAGTGCAACCAGTCAGACCTGCAGAGCGCTGAGAAAGAGGATGCTGGAGGTAATCAACGGCCTGATTAAGGTTGGAAATCGCGATTACTGAGATTCCCTTGATATCTCGAGGAATCTCATCGCAATTACTTCGT
>CAIMXQ010000023.1 GCA_903845465.1 uncultured Actinomycetes bacterium | reverse complement strand
TCTTGCTGTGAGTTTTAGGGCAAGAAAAAGCCCCACCTTCCCTCAAAGGTGGGGCTTTCTTATTTCTTTTAAGTAGAGAACTACTTAATTATGCACCGATCTTTGCAGTCAATCCAAGGATCGCCTTACCAAGAGCAGAAGTCTTAGTGATTGGAATCATTGGGAATGTCTTGGCATTGTCGTAGCAGTTAAACGCTGTGTATTCGATCTGCTTCTTCACTGCCGCTGCTGTTGCAGCACTTGAGTACTTGCTGAAAGCAAGTGCATAAGTTGCAGCTGTTAGCGGGTATGCAGCTGGAGCTGTTGAAGCGTAGTTCCAAGTGACAATACCTGTAGCAGCATCAAGCTTTGAATCTTCGAACTGCGCGCTAGCGCCGTTAACATCTGGAAGCACTGAGTTTCCAGCGTTGTTCAAGATTGAAGCAGTTGCGAGGTTTGTCTTCGCAGCTACGTAGCTTGCCTCAACGTATGTGATTGAGTACTTCGTCTTGTCAGCGAGATCTGCAACTGAAGCAGATGACGCAGCATTCTGGAAGTGTGATGGATCGGTTGTTACATCGAATGGGTCTGCAACTGAGAAGGAGTCATTGCCCTTCTTGTTCCAGATTGAACCAGGAGTTCCGGCCATTGCTGATGTGAAGTTATTTGTAGTTCCTGATGTTCCACCGCGGTAGACAACAGTGATGCGCTGAGCAGGGAAAGTGAAAGGTGCCCCAACATTCTTGTATGAGAGAATCTGTGGCTTGCCGTTCTTATCCTTGTACTGGCTTCCATCTGCGTTCTTACGATAAACAGGTGTCTTTGAGAACTTGTTGTTATCAGCAATGATCTCTGGATCATTCCACATTGTCACTTTGCCACCGAAGATGTCAGAGATTGTCTTGATAGACAATTGAATGTGGCGCTTTGTGTTGAGGTTGTATGCAATCGCGATTGGCCAGATTGCTGCTGGAATATGTAGGAGTCCAGCTGGTGGTGTTGTATTTACAGAATCAGAATAAGCAAGATCCTTTGTTGCTGGTGAAGCGTTAATTGCTGTCTTTCCAGCGCCTGAACCGCCACCCGCATATGAGAATGTATCTGAAGTTGCAGTCTGGTATGCAGCTTTGCATGAATCCATAAATGATTGAACAGCTGTTGAACCAGCGCCTGTGATATCTGTTGCGAAAGCTGAAGGTGCAATTGCGAGTGCCGCAACGGTTGCAACTGCAACTAACTTGATTGAGCGTGAAAGCTTCATGTAAGGCCTTTCAATAAGGGATCGGATGGGGGTTGTTCTTGGGGTAACTCTAGAAAGTTGAAGAAACTCTGAACCGACTAGAACTGAATGGATCGTGAAGCGAAAGTGAACAGGAAGCAAACAAGCCCGCCCCTCATGATGCCTGAGAAACGGGCTTGGCTAATCCTTAACTCTTAACCAAAGCGCCCAGAAACGTAGTTCTCTGTCCGCTCGTCCTTTGGGCGAGAGAAGATCTCATTTGTGGGACCTACCTCAATCATGCTTCCTGGACCACCTTCCGCCAAGAAGAAGGCTGTGTAGTCAGAAACACGTGCCGCCTGCTGCATATTGTGCGTAACGATAACGATTGTCATGGATTTTGAGAGCTGTGAAATTGTGTCTTCAATGCGAAGTGTGGATCCTGGATCCAGTGCTGAGCAAGGTTCATCCATCAGTAAGACTTTTGGCTTGAGCGCAAGTGATCGGGCGATGCATAGGCGTTGTTGTTGTCCGCCAGATAAGCCACCAGCATGGGCACCAAGGCGGTCTTTTACTTCAGTCCACAGACCGGCACGAACTAGGCACTCTTCAAGGAGATCATCCTTGTTACCCTCATGCTTAATTTGCGCGAGTTTTAAACCAGCAAGAACATTCTCGCCGATAGTCATAGATGGGAATGGATTTGGCTTCTGAAAAACCATTCCGATCTGCAGGCGAATCTTTGTTACATCGATACCGGGCTCATAAATATCTTTTCCGTCGAGCAAAACCTGCCCTGCCATTGCCGCTGATGGGATGAACTCATGCATACGGTTGAGTGTGCGAATAAAAGTAGATTTTCCACAACCAGATGGACCGATGAGTGCAGTGACAGTGCCAGCTGAGAAATCGAGTGAGACATTCTCAAGGGCATGATGCTTGCCGAACCAGGCGTGGACTCCACGGGCTTCAAGGCCTACTCCGAGGGGTGCTGTGCCGCTCACATGCTGTGCGGCACGCTTCGCTGCAACATCACCAAGTGATTTCGTGGATGGGCTTTGAGTGCTCATATCATCTCCATCGTTATTGTTTTCATTATTCACGCTATCCATAATCTTATTTCGCCTTCATTCTCTTGTTGCCGAGAGTACGAGCCAAGGTAAAGAGAATCAATACCACGGCAAGGAGAACAAGGATGGCTGTCCAGGCTCTTTGTACAGAATCAGAAGTGCCGGCCGTTAATCCGGCCCAGATATAGGTTGGGATGGTTCCGCTTCCGCCTTTGAAAGGATTCCGATTAATGCTGTCAAAGACCCCAACAGTAAAGAGAAGTGGGGCAGTTTCTCCCGCGATTCGGGCAACACCAAGAACCGTTGCGGTTATTAATCCACTTCGTGCGGCTGGGAGAACGACTAGTGCCACGGTTTTCCATTGAGTGGCGCCCATTGCGAGGCCAGCTTCACGAAGATCACGTGGGACCAAATTTAAAACTTCTTCGGCTGTGCGAGTAACGGTTGGAACCATCAGGATGGTAAGAGCTAGCCCACCAAGAAAGGCAGAGTTCCGCAATGGTGTGTTGAGAATTATCGCCGCATAGATAAAGAGTCCTGCAACAACTGATGGAACACCAGACATTGCTTGAACTAAGAAGCGAATCAATCCGGCAGCACGACCCTTAATTTCGGTCAAATACACCGCAGTCAGGATTCCCATTGGGACCGAGATAACGATTGCAATCAAAATCAGATAGAGAGTCCCGATGATTGAATGGAGCATTCCGCCATGTGAAAATGGATCAGTAAAGCTAGTCGTGCGCATCGTCTCTGAGAAGAGAGATAGATGTAGACCCTTTACACCACGGCTTACGGTCGCAGTCAAGATTGACGCAACTGCAAGCAAAACAATCACGGCGCCGAAGAGAGTAATTTTTGCAGCAAGCCCATCGCGAATGCCTTTACTTCCATAGCGACGTGCAATCAGAATGCTATCCAGAATAAACCACACGATAAAGAAGACGAAGAAGTAAGCGAGCTTTCCTTTGAGAGGCGTAACCGCAACAAGTAGAACTGTGAATAGCGCCGAAAGCAGAAGTGAGCTACCAGTAAGCGCGCGATCAGCCTTCGATGCCGCCCATGGACGAGTAGGTTGAACCGTTGTCATAGTTATCGACCTGACTTCACTGCGCGATTAACGACAAAGTCAGCTGCGAAATTAACAAGCAGAGTAAGCACAAAGAGAACAAGTCCTGCTGCAAGAAGAGCGGAAATTTCAGACTTTCCGGCTTCGCCCCATTGGCCAATGATCATCGAAGCTACGTTGCCGCCTTGGGTAAAGAGAATATGCCAATTTGGTCGGAAGACAATATTTAATACTGAGTACACAGCAACAGTTTCGCCAAATGCACGGCCGAGTCCAAGCATCGCTCCGCCCACAATTCCACTAGAACCGAATGGCAGTACAACGGCCTTGATCATTCCCCACTTTGAAGCGCCGAGCGCATATGCAGCTTGGACACGATCAAGAGGGGTCTGTGAGAAAACTTCGCGCGAGACGGATGTAATAATTGGAACAATCATGACTGCAAGTACGATGCCGGCAATAAAGGGTGAGCGAGTAAACGATGGTTGAGGAACCGCTAAGAAGGGTATCCAGCCTAAATATTTATTGATGAGCTTCGCCCAATATTCAGCCATTGGCCCGAGAATAAAGAATCCCCATAAGCCATAGAGGATTGATGGGAAGGCGGCCATGAGATCAACAACTGATATAAGGAATGTACGAATTCGTTCTGGTGCATAGAACGTCAAGAAGAGCGCTGTTAATACACTAAGTGGCACTGCGATAAAGAGTGCAACGAAGGCAATCAATACAGTGCCGAGCAACATCGCAGCAAGACCAAAGCGTCCAACATCTTTCCCGTTCGCATCTTGAGTGACTGACCAAGTCGACGAAGTGAAGAAGTGCAAACCTTGCTCTTTAAATGCGGAGAACCCTTTTAAGAGAAGAAAGAGGCCAATGAGCGCAAGAATAATCAGTGCAGAAAAACTAAAAGCTGTCACAACCACTCTGTAAATCTGGTCGGATCGGCGATGTTTAGTCGTCAGTTTCCGTGGAGGAGGGGCGCTATTTGCGGGGGCCTGAGAAGCGAAAGTTGAACTCACCAGCAGATCCTCCCCCGAACCGGCCACCGGTAAGCGTGTAAATGGTGAACATAAGGTGAACGAGGCGTGAAGATACGCTCTGCAGATAAAT
>CAIMXQ010000022.1 GCA_903845465.1 uncultured Actinomycetes bacterium | reverse complement strand
TCTCCCAGAGCATCGAGGGCAGCTCGAATAGTTCTACCCGAATAAAGGACATCATCGACAAGGATCACGCTTCGGTTTTCGACACCTAGCCCTGGAATCGTTGTGGGCATCAGTGCACGTGGTGGTCTCATGCGCAGATCATCGCGATGCAACGTGATATCGAGAGTTCCGCACTGAACAGCTCTTCCTTCAATGGCCTCAATTTTGGCGGCGATTCGCGCAGCAAGGTGGGCACCCCGTGTGGGTATTCCTAAGAGTGTGATTGATTCTGAACCAGAGTTACGTTCAAGAATCTCATGCGAAATACGCGTGATGGCGCGATCCATATCTGGCGCCGGCAGGGCAAGGCTCATGTAAATCTCCTTCCCCGCCTCGCAGGACGGGTCGTTAAAGGATGTTGGCGGGAGTTTATCACTGAATATCGCAACCTGTGGAAATCAATCTGGGTGTGTATGCGCCAGCTCGTATCGTGCGCTCATGAGCCCAGACACAGTCACCATGTCCGATATCAGCGCCAAGTTACGCGCATTGCGCCATGCGCGAAGTTGGTCTCTCCTAGATGTCGAGCGCATAAGTCAGGGTCGAATTAAGGCGGTGGTTTTAGGTTCTTACGAACGAGGCTCTCGCACCTTGAGCGTCAAACGCGCGATTGAGATTGCAGAGGTATATGAGATTCCACTTTCACAACTCTTCACAGATAAGAAGACATCGCCTGATGTAAGGGCGGGTCGGAAGATGCTCGACTTAAGGAGGATAAGCAATCGCGCTCAACTTCCGAGCGAGTGGAGCGAGCGATTCACGATTTTAGCGAGATTTACCCGTTCCATCGTGGAATCCCGACAGGATTGGAACGGCGAAGTTCTCTCTTTACGTACCACCGACTGCGACGTTCTCGCGATGATTCTCAATATTGAAGTATTCGAGCTCATGAAGTGGCTCGATGATCAAAGGGTGCTTCTCGCTATGCGCTGATGCGAGAGATGAAATTAGATTGCGATGCTCTCTTTAATTGACGATATTCGACCTAATACACCATGGATATATCCAGCTGATTCATCGGTCGAGAGATCTTTAGCCAGCGTGAGCGCTTCATCAATTGCAATGCCATCATCGAGATCGGTGCTCCACACAATTTCGTAAATGCCCAGGCGAAGAATATTTCGATCCACCGCAGGCAAGCGATCCATATCCCAGCCTTGGGCATAGGTTGCAATCAATTCGTCGATTTTACGTTTGTTATCGGTGACCCCAGCGATCAACACCTTAGTGAATTCACGAACGGGGCGCGCATCTGGCCCATCTTCGTGCACATCTCTGAGGGCGAGGAGATCTATCGCAGAAGAGTTGCGAATATCGGCTTCGTAGAGCAGGTCCAGCGCATGCTTACGAGCCTTACTGCGAGCTGACACTAGTTGGCGCGACCCTGATACGAGCCATCGCGTGTATCAACAAGAACGATTTCATCTTGCTTGATAAAGAGGGGAACTTGGATCTGAATTCCAGTTTCGACGGTTGCAGGCTTTGTGCCACCTGATGAGCGATCTCCCTGTAGTCCTGGTTCGGTATAGGTAATTTTTAGTGGAACAGAGGCAGGAAGCTCGATGTAGAGGGGGTTACCTTCGTGAATCGCGACAATAGCCTCAGTGTTTTCGAGCATGTAATTTACTGCGTCACCAATTGTTGCCTCTGAAATATTCATCTGATCAAAGTTGACGTTATCCATAAATACATAATCGTCACCCTCCTTGTAAAGGAAATTCATTTCACGCTTTTCAAGAATGGCAACTTCAATCTTCACTCCAGCATTAAAAGTCTTATCGACAACTTTTCCGGTCATCACTTGCTTGAGCTTTGTGCGCACGAATGCTGGACCTTTACCAGGCTTTACATGTTGGAACTCAACAACAGTCCACAACTGACCTTCGATGTCGAGGGTCATGCCATTCTTTAGATCATTCGTTGTTGCCACGGTAACTCCAGTTCATGTCTTCGCTTATCGAAGGACAATAGACCGCAGAGTTTACCGTATGGAGTTAGGCGACCAACGCCTTCAAAGCGATGAGAGCCAGCACGTATGAATTAGGTCCGAATCCCCCGATTGTGCCATTGGCAACTCCAGAGATTACAGATGTGTGGCGAAACTCTTCGCGAGATAAAGGATTTGAAAGATGTACCTCAATCAGAGGCGCTTTGACCATCTCGGCGGCATCACGAATGGCATAGGAATAATGTGTAAAAGCTGCTGGGTTGATTATCACTGGTGTATTGGTATCGGCTGCTTCATGAAGCCAGCCAATAATCTCAGACTCATCGTTGCTCTGACGAACATCGGCCTCAAATCCATGCGTCTTAGCCGCAGTATGAATATGCGCTACAAGATCTGCATACGACATATCGCCATAAATCGAAGAATCACGAATATCGAGACGACCGAGATTTGGACCATTGAGCACTAGAACCTTCATTGGGATACCTTCTCATAAGCGGCTAGTAGCGCGCTTTCAATTGGATTCTCTAAGCGTTGTGTCTTTCCAATCTCGGAAATCACGACGAAACGAAGTCCGCTTCCTCGAGATTTCTTATCAAGTTTCATAGCAGCAAGTAACTCAGGCCACTGGCCTTGCGAATACGTTGTGGGTAATCCCAGCGTTGAAAGAACCGAGAGATGTTCTTCAAGAAGAGCCTTACTCATGACCCCAACTTCAGCTGATAGGTGCGCAATAAATGCCATACCGATAGAGACGCACTCACCATGACGCAGTGAATATTTCGACGATAGCTCAACTGCATGGCCAAAGGTGTGGCCGTAATTGAGAACTTCGCGCCCAAAACTCTCCTTGAAATCTCCCGAAACAACCTCGGCTTTGACCTGTACTGATCGCTCTATAAGTTCGACAGTGAGTTCGCGGGAAGCACGGATCTCTGCAAGTGACTTGTCTTTTATCGCAGACAGAATTTTTTCATCATGAATAAATCCACATTTGATTACCTCAGCTAGTCCAGCAAGGAAGTCTCTATCGGAGAGAGTTGCAAGCCACTGCGGATCGATCACCACTGATATCGGCGAATGAAAGGCACCGATCAGGTTCTTTCCGTAATCACTATTGATGCCTGTCTTGCCACCGATTGCAGCATCGACCATCCCAGCAATCGTTGTGGGAACAGCTATCCAATCAATTCCGCGTAACCAACTCGCAGCTACAAAACCGGCAAAGTCAGTGACTGCACCTCCCCCAATGCCAACAATGAGATCGTCACGAGTGAAACCTGCCGCACCCAACCAATCCCAACTCTGTTGCACAATGGAAACGCTCTTGCCTGCTTCGCCATCTGGGATAGGAAAGTAGAAGAACTCTGCATCGAGACCTTCGAAACGTGGAATCGCATCCTTCATGTCAGCGCTAAAGAAAATTCCCACACGAGAGCGAGTAGTCGCAGCTTCCTTGAGGTGTTCTAAGTACGGCGCGTCAATAAGGACGTCGTATTCGCGATCGGCTGAGATATGTATCTTCGTCATGAGATCACCAGAAGAATCTCATCAACGATATCGCTCTCAGATTTTGCATTCACATCAATTACCTTATCTGCGATTTCTTCATAGATGGGGCGACGCTCCTGCATAAGAAGCTCCCATTGCCCGCGTGGGTTATTCAGAAGCAGTGGTCTATCGCGGTTAAATCCAATTCGAGGAGCAACCGATGCGAGCGAGATATCGAAATAGATCACAGGTGTTGTGATCACTTTCAGCGCCGATTGTGCATCGATCGATATCGGTGCACCTCCTCCGAGGGCCAAAATGGTTTCATCGCTTAGCAACTCTTTGCGAAGGACTGATTTTTCTAGGGCGCGGAATTTCTCTTCGCCATCTTCGAGGAATATCTCTGCAACGCTCTTGCCACTTTCTTGCTCAATAATGTGATCGGTATCCCGGAAAGCGAGATTCAACTTAGTCGCAAGCAGTTGACCTATAGTCGTCTTGCCAGAACCCATCGGTCCAATCAATATGAGACGCGGTGGCATGGTGACCTACTTAAAACGTAGATTCTTCATATATGACTCGTAATTACGACGAGTCTCTTGCACTGAGTCTCCGCCAAATTTTTCAAGTACTGCCTCTGCTAAGACAAGTGCCGCCATTGCTTCTGCAACAACTCCTGCCGCAGGAACTGCGCACACATCAGAACGTTGATTGATGGCCTTTGCAGCCTCGCCTGTCTTCACATCAATGGTGTCGAGCGCTTTAGGCACAGTAGAAATAGGTTTCATAGCGACAGATACTCGCAAGATTTCACCGTTAGACATTCCACCTTCGGTTCCTCCGGCACGATCTGTGCGACGGTGGATTGCGCCATCTGATCCACGTTCAATTTCATCATGTGCTACAGAGCCTCTACGAGTTGCAGTTCTGAAACCGTCACCGATTTCTACACCTTTAATAGCTTGAATTCCCATCATCGCACCAGCAAGACGAGCATCGAGCCTGCGGTCCCAATGCACGTGAGAACCAAGTCCGGGTGGAAGATTGTAAGCAAGAACTTCGCAGACGCCTCCGAGAGTGTCTCCATCTGCGTGTGCAGATTCAATCTCAGCAATCATCGCCGCGCTGGTTGCAGGATCGCTACAACGCACAGGATCTTCATCGATGCGCTTCATATCTGTAGCTAGTGGAAGCGGATAATTGTCGGGAATTCGCACTGATCCAATCGAGAGAACATGGCTCAAAATGGTGATTCCTACACTCTGCTCAAGAAAGTTGCGCGCAATCGCACCGAGGGCTACACGTGCTGCGGTTTCGCGAGCACTTGCGCGTTCG
>CAIMXQ010000021.1 GCA_903845465.1 uncultured Actinomycetes bacterium | reverse complement strand
GCCTCGCGCACAGCCTCTAACTCATCAGGTGAGCAGTAGCAGTAGTACGCATCTTTCTGATCAAGAAATTTCTGCGCCCATTCGGCATAAATTCCAAGTCGTTGTGATTGCAAGTAAGGACCATTAGGTCCACCAACTTCTGGACCTTCATCCCATTGCAATCCGAGCCATTTTAAAGTGTCGATCGCTGCGTTGATGTATTCATCGGTGACGCGCGTTGTATCAGTATCTTCAATGCGGAATAAGAATGTGCCACCGGTGTGACGGGCGTATGCCCAATCAAAGAGTGCGGTGCGAATATTTCCAACGTGCAGATCTCCGGTAGGAGATGGCGCGAAGCGAACCTTAACTTTTTTACTCATGGTCGCGCACTCACTTTGTTAGTCAATTGGCCAAGGCCTTCGATCGAGATTGCAACGGTAGATTTCTCTGGCATCGGACCAATTCCTGCAGGGGTGCCGGTGATGATGACATCGCCTGGCAAGAGAGTCATTACTTGAGTAACGAAGTGCACAATATCTTCAACCTTAAAGATCATGTCAGAGAGTTTGGCATCCTGCTTTATCTCGCCATTGAGCGTTGTGGTGATGCGCTGCGTTCCAGGAACGAATTCAGTTTCAATCCATGGGCCGATAGGGCAGAAAGTATCGAATGACTTTGCGCGCATCCATTGGCCATCGCGCTTTTGTAGCTCGCGAGAAGTGACGTCATTTGCCATTGTGTAACCAAAGATCACATCGTTAACGCGCTCTTTCGGAACTTCCTTACAGACGCGGCCGATAACAATTGCAAGCTCTGCCTCGAAATCAATTGTTGGAGCCATTGCAGGCCAGACGATTGTGTCTCCAGGACCAATCACAGATGTATTGGGCTTTAAGAAGATGATGGGTTCATCAGGAACTACCCCACCCATTTCTGCAGCATGGTCTGCATAATTCTTTCCGACGCAGACAATCTTTGAGCGAGGAATAACTGGCGCTAACAGGCGCACCTTGGTGAGGTCGACCTTTGCCGCTGTCTTCTGGATGCCGTGATAAATCGGATCACCTGAGATGATCGAGATTTGATTATCATCTTCAAGGATTCCAAAGAGCGGGTCGGTACCTAAACCAGCATCTGGCTGAGGTGTAAATCGAACTACGCGCATTGGGCAATCTTATCTTTTAACAAGGGATAAGGCTAAAGCGCGGTTTCATTTCCCGTTGAATCTACATAGAAGAGTGTTGCAGTTGGTGCAAAATCCTTAATCGCCTTGGAATTGGCAGGTTTGCTTCCCGTTGCAACGACGCTCTCAATGCCAGTAATTCCTGATGCAAGTGCAACGGTGAGAACTGCCTCAAAGGCATCAAGGTTCAGAGAAGGTGATGCAATATTGATTGCAACATAGGTGCGCCCCGTTGTATCGCGCAGAGCTGCTGCTTGATCCGCACCACTTCGCGCAAGGGTCGATGTTGCAAGAGTGACAAGCTTTGTATCTTCTGGGTTATTCATCAACATCCTCTGCAACTTCTAGACGCTCAATAATAACTGAGCTGATACGGCGACGACGTCCAAGAGGTCGCTCTGAAGTGATAGACCAACCATCAATTGTGATTGTTGACCCTGCAATCGGAACACGGCCAAGTTTTTCTGCCATATATCCCCCGATGGTATCGACATCGTCGAATTCCTCGCGATCAATCTCAACTTTCAGTTCTTCAGCGAGATCTTCGATGTGAATTGAAGCCTTTGCTCGCGCCTTATTTTCGGTCAGCCATGTAAAAGATTCGATGCCATCGTCATATTCATCGGCAATCTCGCCAACAATTTCCTCAATAATATCTTCGATAGTAATTATTCCGGCAGTTCCACCATATTCATCAACCACAATCGCAAGGTGAATTTGATCGCGCTGCATCTCTTTCAGGAGCTCTGCCGCCTCTTTATTTTCAGGGACGAAGACCGCAGGGCGCACATGTTGTTCCACCTTCTCAGTGGTTTCTGCTTCGTGGTGATCGAGCGCGCGCTTTGCTAAATCTTTCACATATGCAATTCCGATGATGTTATCGATGTCATCACCGATAACTGGGATACGCGAATATCCAGATCGTAGAGCTAGCGACAACGCTTGTCGCAGAGTCTTATCGCGTTCGCACCAGACCATCTCGGTGCGAGGAACCATGAGCTCGCGAACCAAGGTGTCTCCAAGTTCAAATACATTGTGAATCATCTCGTGTTCATCGGATTCAACGATTCCACGGTTATGGGCATGATCCATCAACGCGCGAAGTTCTTCTTCATCAGATAAGAGACCGAGAGCAAAACCTCGAAATGCTAGAGAAATCTTCTTTACTAACTTATTTTTCATTAATTCTTGGACACGTTAAGTGACCACTCCTTCACAATCTTCTCTTGCAAGGCGAACATAACCTTCTCTTCATCGGGATCTGCGTGGTCATATCCCACGATGTGAAGCAAGCCATGCGTTGCAAGGATAAATATTTCGTGTTCGATGCTGTGACCTGCAACCTGTGCTTGTTGTGCTGCAACTGCTGGCG
The DNA here is from genome assembly GCA_903845465.1 of uncultured Actinomycetes bacterium. GTDB lineage: Bacteria > Actinomycetota > Actinomycetes > Nanopelagicales > Nanopelagicaceae > Planktophila. The sequence continues at coordinate 6,539 of CAIMXQ010000021.1, read as the reverse complement.
CAATGACGATATCTCCTAGAGTCACAACATCACCTTTGGCCTCTGGCATATCCATCGGAAATGAGAGAACATCGGTAGGACCGGTTTCATCCATCCATTTAATATGAAGTTCTTCCATCTCCTGAACATCAACAAAGATCAGAGATATAGAACATTCAGGATTGAACTCCAGATAGTCAATCCCGAAGTCGATGAGGGTATGCATCTGACTTTCAGGCACAAGCGCGCCAGAGCGATTAATAATATCTACGGTCATAAATGTGTATTAGTTGTGACGAATTGAGCGAGGAGCCGATTTGGTCTCTTCATACTTGTCATACGCCTTCACAATGTCACCAATTAAACGGTGGCGAACAACGTCATCAGCGGTGAGCTCCATAAAGGAGATGTCATCGACGCCGTTCAAGATATCGCGAATGACTCCGAGCCCCGAGCGTTGACCATTGGGCAGATCTGTCTGCGTAACATCTCCAGTAATAACCATCTTGGAACCAAAGCCAAGGCGAGTTAAGAACATCTTCATCTGTTCGGGTGTGGTGTTCTGAGCCTCGTCGAGAATAATGAATGCATCGTTAAGTGTGCGACCGCGCATAAATGCAAGCGGCGCAACTTCGATTACGCCAGTCTGCATCAGGCGTGGAATAACTTCAGAATCAATCATGTCGTGAAGTGCATCAAAGAGTGGGCGAAGATAGGGATCAATCTTTTCGTTGAGAGTACCTGGCAGAAATCCAAGTTTTTCACCAGCTTCTACTGCAGGACGCGACAAGATAATGCGATTGACCTTCTTGGCTTGCAGCGCTGCAACAGCCTTCGCCATTGCAAGATATGTCTTGCCAGTACCGGCTGGCCCAATACCAAAGGTAATTGTGTTCTCTTCAATGGCATCGACATATAACTTCTGATTTGCAGTCTTGGGGCGAATCGTCTTGCCGCGATTAGAGACGATATTGAGTGAGAGAACTTCTGATGGGCTATGAGCAGGTTCAGCTTCCAGCATCGCGATGCTGCGAGAGACCGCATCGACAGTAAGAGTTTGACCAGAGCGAATGACGACAATCATCTCGGTGATCAGCTTCTCCATCGCAAGGCAATCAACGTGTGGGCCACGCAAGGTAATTTCATTTCCGCGCACAGTTGCATTGACTGAAGGGAAAGCCGCTTCGATTGCCAAGATATTTGCATCATTGATACCGACGAGTGACACCATCGGGATGGCAGGTGGGACGGTGATTAAGAGGCGTTCCATATAACTGAAAATCTATCGGTAATGGGGTGAAATCACCACACCGAAAGGGCGGTGTTGACTGCAGAAAGTGCTGCAAGTCCGGCATGTGCTGAGCGCAATACAGGTCTTCCCATCAGAGCAACCTTTGCGCCAGCCGCCGCAAAGGTATCGATTTCATCATCTGTTAACCCACCTTCTGGCCCAATGATGATTGCAACCTTTACGCATCCAGGTGCAACTAATTCAGAGACCTTCATCGTTGCGGATTCGTGAAAAACGATTGCAAGATCTGCCTGTGCAATTTGATCTATAACAGCGTTAGTTGTGGCAACGCCAATGACTTCCGGGATTCGGAAACGGCGTGATTGTTTGCTCGCTTCACGCGCTGTGGTTTGAAGCTTTTCAATCTTGTCATCAGATTTTCCAATGCTGCGCGCAGCTTTCCACATCACAATGCGATCGGCACCACCCTCGGTACACAATTCGATCGCCTCTTTAATGCGATCGCCTTTAGGGATGGCTTGAATCACGGTGAAATGTGTATCAAGTGCTTCTTGGCGGCCAGTTTCAATAACTTGAACAGTCATATGCTTCTTATGAACTTCAAGCGCTTCAACGTGCGACCATGCACCTTTTCCATCAGAGAGGTTAAAAAGGTCTCCGCTCTTCATGCGCAGAACGCGAATTGCATGAAGTGCATCATCGTTATTGAAATCGTAGGTCCCGCCGACTTCTGTTGGTAAATCATCGACAAAGAAGAGGGTCAACATTATCGACCGAATGCATCTTTAAATTTAGAGAAGAGTCCTTCTTTATGGCCCTTAATCTTCACTTCTCCATCTTTTTCACCGCGTGATGAGGCAAACTCTTTGAGCAACTTCTCTTGATCGCGACTGAGTTTGTGTGGAGTAGCCACATCAACATGGACAATGAGATCTCCACGATGTGTCGTGCGAAGGCGCGTCATGCCCTTGCCCTTTACCGGAATAGTCGCACCGCTCTGTGTGCCAGCTTTAATATCTACTGTGACAGGGCCATCGAGGCATTCAACCTGTACTGACGTGCCGAGGGATGCGGCAGCAAATGAGACTTCGATTGCAATATGTAAGTTATCGCCATCGCGCAGTAAGAACTCGTGTTCAGATTCAACGATTTCTACGTAGAGATCACCTGCCGGTCCCCCACCTTGGCCAACTTCGCCGCGGCCGCCCATTTGAATACGGTTTCCGGTTTCAACACCTGCTGGAACTTTGATATTAATAGTTTGGCGCGCACGAACGCGTCCGTCTCCACCGCATTCGCGACATGGATCTGTAATCACACTTCCATAACCAGAACAGTTATTACATGGACGTGATGTCATCACCTGACCAAGGAATGATTTCTGAACAAATTGAGTTTCACCGCGCCCCTTACAGACAGGACACATAGTTGGAGCAGCTTGGTTAGCACTTCCTTGTCCTTCACATTTCTGACAGACAACTGCAGATTCCAAAGTGATATCGCGCTCTGTTCCAAAACAAGCTTCATTGAGATCTACTTCAATACGAATAAGAGCATCTTGTCCCTGACGCATACGTGGACGTGGTCCGCGGTTTCCACCGCCTCCAAAGAATGCATCCATGATGTCGCTAAATCCACCACCACCAAAGCCACCACCAAAACTACCTTGGCCACCCATGTCATATTGCTGACGCTTCTGTGGATCAGACAAAGTGTCATAGGCCGCAGTAACTTCTTTAAATTTATTCTGAACTTCAGGATCTGGATTTACATCGGGGTGTAGTTCGCGAGCAATCTTTCGATATGCCTTCTTGATGTCATCTTGCGACGCACCTCGATCGAGGCCAAGCAAGCCGTAAAAATCAGCCATTACTTAGCGCTCTCAGCAATAAATCGACCAACATAACGGGCAACGGCAGATACTGCAGAAATAGATCCTGCGTAATCCATACGGGTAGGTCCTAGAACTCCGAGTGAACCAAGGGAGGGATCTGCGCCATATCCAACAGTGACAAGCGAAGTGGTCTGCAAACTTGTATCTTCTTGTTCACTTCCAATTGTTACATGCACAGTTGGATGCGCATCACTAAGTAAGCGAAGTAATACAACTTGTTCTTCCAGCGCTTCCAAAATCGGAGACAAGGTAGCGCCTAAATCTTCGCCGGATCGTGCAAGGTTTGCAGTTCCAGAAATTGCCATTAATTCGCGACCATGTGAATCACCGATATTGGGATACTTCACAACAGCTACCTGCTTGGTGATATCTGCCAATAACTTTGCGCTGCGTTTGACGACATCATCGAGATCATGTGCGCCCTCAAGAAAAGTTTCGATAGCGCGACGCTCTGCTGTTGAAAGTGGCTTCACAGTGGAGAGCTTGTCGACGAAGAGTCGGTAGCCGCGATCGGTTGGAATGCGTCCTGCACTTGTATGAGGCTGTGCGATAAAACCTTCCTCTTCAAGAACTGCCATCTCATTGCGAATCGTTGCAGGGCTAATACCTAGTGCGCGCTTGCCAGCAATCGCCTTTGAACCAACAGGCTCTTGGGTTTCGACATATTCGTCGACGATTGCCCGCAAAATTTCGAGGCGGCGATCAGTGGTCATAGTCAGGCAATCTTATCGCGCGCCCTTTAGCGCAGCATTTCATGCGTCAGACGGTCGGCAATAAGGCGACCTTTGGGAGTCAGAGATATCGAACTTTCGCGTTCAATGACATGGCCGCTCTTGATGTACTCCATCGTGCGTTCGTATTGCGCAACAGTGAGCGCTGCCTTCTTCACACCTTCAGGCATGCGAATTGCGAGCATGATGTATTCAGATTTCTTCTCTTCATCAGATAAAACTTCAGAGTCTTTAATGGGAGAAATTCCTGCAAATACCTTCTCTTTATAGGCGTTTGGGTGTTTCACATTCCAGAAGCGCCTTTGGTCGATATGTGAATGTGCACCAGGGCCAAGACCCCACCAGTTATTGGATTTCCAATATGCGATGTTGTGGCGGCATTGATGTCCAGGCTTTGACCAATTCGAAAGTTCATACCATTTCAAACCATGCTGCAGACATTGCTGATCAACAAGCAAATACATATCTGCCATCAGATCATCATCAGGCATTTCGTATTCACCGCGCTTAATTTGTGCAGCAAGCTTTGTGCCTTCTTCAACAATTAAGGCATATGCACTGATGTGATCGATATTGAGCGAGAGCGCCTCTTTTACCGTGGCTGCCCAATCGCTTAAGGATTCACCTGGTGCGCCGTAAATTAGATCGACACTTACGGATTCAAAGCCAGCAGCGCGCGCCATATCGACAGCTTTGCGAACATTTTCAGGATTATGTGTGCGATCTAGGACCTTGAGCACTTCAGGGTTTGCCGACTGCATTCCGAATGAGATGCGATTGAAACCTACCGCAAAGAGCTCATTGAGCTTCTCTTGGGTAACAGAATCTGGATTCGCTTCTAAGGTAATTTCGCAATCCTCCGTAAGGCCATTGCGTGACTTAATCGCTGCGATCACGCGTCCTAAATCTTTAGGTGGCAAGAGCGATGGAGTTCCACCCCCAAAGAAGATTGTGGGCACGGTGTCTAGCGGCGCAGCATCTAACTCTTTGAGAACTGCATCGATGTAATCGCCTGAGACTATTTCAAGAGTTGCACCATCTTGGAGCTCGGATGGGGTATAGGTATTGAAGTCGCAGTAACCACAGCGTCTTACGCAATATGGAATATGAACGTAGAACGAGAGCATGATCTTTACGATTCGAGCTTACGAGCTGCTTTTATCTTTTCGATATCGGCATCGGTGGCAAGGGCTGCAACGAAGGCTTCTTGTGGAACTTCAACGCGCCCCACCATCTTCATGCGCTTCTTACCTTCCTTCTGCTTCTCGAGAAGTTTGCGCTTACGAGAAATATCGCCGCCGTAACACTTTGCAAGAACATCTTTGCGAATAGCGCGAATTGATTCGCGGGCAATAATGCGAGAACCAATTGCTGCCTGAATTGGAACTTCGAATTGTTGACGAGGAATGAGTTCGCGAAGTTTGCCAGTCATCATCACGCCATAGGAATATGCCTTATCGCGGTGAACGATGGCGCTAAATGCATCGACTGCTTCGCCTTGGAGCAAGATATCGACTTTAACGAGATTTCCTTCTTCATCGCCCATCTCTTCATAATCTAGAGATGCGTAGCCACGTGTCCGACTTTTGAGTTGATCGAAGAAGTCGAAGACGATTTCAGCAAGAGGAAGTGTGTAACGAATTTCGACGCGATCTTCAGAGATGTAATCCATGCCGAGCATGACGCCACGGCGCTCTTGGCAGAGCTCCATGATAGTTCCAATAAATTCTGCAGGGGCCAAGATTGTTGACTTCACAATCGGCTCTTTCACACTTTGGATTTTGCCATCAGGAAATTCAGAAGGATTGGTAACAACGAACTCTTTACCGTCATCCATGGTGACGCGATAGACCACGTTGGGAGCAGTTGAAATCAAGTTCAACTTCGCTTCGCGCTCTAGGCGTTCGCGCACAATCTCCATGTGCAGCAGACCTAAGAAGCCACATCGGAAACCAAAGCCAAGGGCTGCAGAGCTTTCTGGTTCGTAGACAAGTGCTGCATCATTGAGCTGTAACTTTTCTAGAGCATCACGCAAGACAGGAAAATCTGCACCATCGAGTGGAAAGAGACCAGAGAAGACCATTGGCTTGGGATCTTTATATCCACCCAGTGCCTCTTTTGTAGGGCGCGCAAAGTTAGTAATAGTGTCACCCACACGTGATTGGCGAACATCTTTTACACCAGTAATTAAGTAACCTACCTCGCCAACACCAAGACCCTTAGACGGAAGTGGTTCTGGGCTAATGACGCCGACTTCGAGTGCTTCGTGCTTGACGCCAGTTGAGAACATCTGAATTTGTTCGCGTGGATTTATGTGACCATCAACAACGCGTACATAGGTAACAACACCGCGATAAGAATCGTAGACAGAGTCGAAGATCAATGCGCGAGCTGGCGCATCAGGATCGCCTACAGGTGCTGGAATTTGATCGATGATTTGATCGAGAAGATCTGCAACTCCATCGCCAGTCTTTCCCGATACGCGCAATACATCTTCAACTTTGCAACCAATCAATCCAGCAAGTTCTGCAGCAAACTTTTCAGGTTGCGCATTCGGAAGATCGATCTTATTGAGCACCGGAATAATGGTGAGGTTATTCTCCATTGCAAGGTAAAGATTTGCGAGAGTCTGCGCTTCAATCCCTTGTGCGCAGTCGACCAAAAGAACAGCGCCTTCGCATGC
>CAIMXQ010000020.1 GCA_903845465.1 uncultured Actinomycetes bacterium | reverse complement strand
TCGACTTTCCAACATCGTCTTTATGGGAATGGGCGAACCACTTGCTAACTACAACGCAGTCGTTCGCACACTTCGTAACATCACAGATCCCAACCCGGATGGCCTTGGAATCTCAGCTCGCTCAGTCGTTGTCTCAACTGTGGGACTTGTTCCTGGGATTGAAAAGCTGATGGATGAAGGAATCAACTGCACGCTAGCGGTTTCACTTCATACCCCTGATGACGAACTGCGCGACAGCCTTGTTCCTATCAATAATCGATTTAATGTACGTGAAGTATTGGCCGCAGCAGATGCTTATGAGAAGAAGACTGGCCGTCGATATTCGATTGAGTACGCACTTATTCGCGACATCAACGATCAATCATGGCGTTCTGATTTATTGGGTCGCCTTCTCAAGAACCGCAATGCTCACGTAAATCTCATTCCTCTCAACCCGACCCCAGGTTCTAAGTGGACTGCATCACGTCGTGAAGATGAAGCAGAGTTTGTTCGCATCCTTGAGGGCTACGGTGTCCCTGTCACAGTCCGCGATACCCGAGGACGTGAAATTGATGGGGCATGCGGGCAATTAGCTGCTTCCGAGAAAGAGAAGAATTAACTAGTATCGCCTATATGGATATTAAAGAAGTAGCAGCGGCGTACGAAGCAGGATCACAATATTTTCTTAACTTAGCTCGCGCAGTAACTCCAGAGTTAATGGATGTTCACGCCGAGAACGAATGGTCTGCTCGCCAATGTATCCATCACATGGCAGATTCAGAGGCACAGTCATATGCGCGTCTGCGCCGACTTGTTGCAGAGCCTGAAGGTTCGATCATTCAAGGATATGACGAAGCAGCATGGGCCAACGAACCAAAGCTTGCCTATGCCGATGGTGATGTTGCCAATTCAATTGCAGTCTATGCAGCTGTACGCGCAGCATCTCTTGATGTCATCAAGCGCTTAACTGAAAATGATCTTGAAAAATTTGGTGATCATACAGAAGCGGGTAAATACACCATAGCCCGTTGGCTCGAGACCTATACAAAACACCCATACGATCACGGTGATCAGATGGTTCGCGCTACGAAGGGTCAGGCATAAATCGTGAAGAAGTTACAGAATTTCATCAATGGAAAATTTGTTGATGGAGCATCAGGTGAAACTACGACTCTGATTAACCCTTCTACTGGCCAAGCATTTGCCACAGCGCCAATCTCAAATAGCGCCGATATCGAAAAGGCTATGAAAGCTGCAAGTGGCGCCTTTCCTGGATGGCGCGATTCAACTCCATCTGAACGCCAACGCGCACTCTTGAAGATTGCCGATGCCATCGAATCTCGCGCTGATGAATTTGTAAATATTGAATCTGAGAATTGCGGAAAGCCAAAGAGCCTGACTGCATCAGAGGAAATGCCTCCCATGGTCGATCAGATTCGCTTCTTCGCAGGAGCTGCGCGCAATCTTGAAGGAAAGTCTGCTGGTGAATATATGCACGGTATGACCTCATTTATTCGTCGCGAACCCATTGGCGTCTGTGCGCAGGTAACGCCATGGAACTATCCAATGATGATGGCTGTCTGGAAATGGGCTCCTGCAATTGCTGCAGGAAATACCGTTGTTCTTAAGCCAAGTGATACAACTCCAGCATCTACTCTCTTTATGGCTGGAATCATGAGCGAGTTCTTACCAGAAGGCGTTATTAATGTGATTACAGGCGAACGTGCTTCTGGTGCAGCGCTCGTAGATCACGCAACTCCTGCAATGGTCTCTATTACAGGTTCTGTTCGCGCAGGTATGGAAGTAGCAGGGGCTGCAGCAAAATCTCTCAAGCGTGTGCACCTTGAACTGGGCGGTAAGGCACCCGTTGTCGTCTTCAATGATGCAGATTTACAGGCAGCAGCTGAAGGTATCGCTATCGCTGGTTACTTCAACTCTGGCCAAGATTGCACAGCGGCAACACGTGTACTTGTGCAAGAAGGTGTCTATGACGAGATGGTCAAGCTGCTTGCAGACCAAGCAACCAATCACATCGGAATGGGTATGCCAGATGAAGATGTGATCGTCGGCCCCGTCAATAATGCATCGCAATTTGAACGTGTCAATGGATTTATTTCACGCACTCCATCACATGCGCGCATTCTGGCCGGGGGACAGCCAACAAATCGCCCTGGTTACTTTGTTGCACCTACTGTGATTGCAGATCTTAAGCAGACCGATGAACTCATTCAGTCCGAGATTTTTGGTCCAGTTATTACAATTCAAAAGTTTAAGGATGAAGCAGAAGCTGTCGCGATGTCTAACGGGGTCGATTACGGCTTAGCGTCATCTGTCTGGACCAAAGATCACGGTCGCGCAATGCGTATGGCCAAGGCATTTGATTTCGGTTGCGTCTGGATCAATACCCACATTCCTATCGTTGCTGAAATGCCACACGGTGGTTTTAAGCGAAGTGGGTATGGAAAAGATCTCTCTGCCTATGGCTTTGAGGATTACACACGAATCAAACATGT
>CAIMXQ010000019.1 GCA_903845465.1 uncultured Actinomycetes bacterium | reverse complement strand
CCTTTTTCGCGCATCCATGCAACAGCAACAGATGTATCGAGGCCGCCCGAGAAGGCGATACCGACTTTTTCGCCGACTGGTAGCGATGCAAGAACCTTGGACATGGAGCGCAGTCTAACGGTTCACAAGCGCGGCAAGTGCAGGTTTAACTTTCCAGAGTGCGAGCATCTCGTCATATTTACGTGCTTCCGATGCATCAGCCGCCGCGCCAGTCTTGACCGCGCGAATCATGAGATTGCGAGGCGTGTGCTCTCCTCCGATAAATTCAATCGCTTCAACGCGATATCCGCGTAGCTTCATAATCTGCATTCGAAGTGCATCGGTCAATAGATCACCTAGTCGTTCCTTCATAATTCCATTGCGGGTAATAAGTGACCAAGGTTCAGGAATCTCATTCATCTGGGCTTGGATATCGTGATGGCAACATGGGGCAATGAGTGCAAGACGTGCATCTGAATTTATAGCCCAGCCAATTGCATCATCGGTTGCTGTATCGCATGCATGCAGTGCGATTGCAATATCTGCACCTTTGAGCGTTGTATCGGCAATCTCCTCAGCCCGAAATTCGATTGTTGCAGCAATTCCAAGTTGACGTGCAATCTCATTGTTGCGATCTCGCGCCTCTGTGCGAATATCGATTCCGATTACTGTCGCTGGAATATTCTGGCTTCGAAGATATTGGTGCGCCGCAAAGGTGAGGTAGGCATGGCCACAACCAAGATCGGCAATTGTTAGTGGGTTCTCTTCAGTCGGTTGCTGGATATGGCCAGAGGAAATTGCTGCAGTAAGAGTTGGAACAAGGAGGCGAAGAAACTCTTCCACCTGCACATACTTGTCACTCTTACTTGGCTTTACCTTTCCGCCGGGGTCTGAGATACCAATCGCTATCAAAAAAGGATCAGAGGGATCAAGCAAACGTTGCTTTGTGCGATCGTGGGAAAGATCTTGCTCATTCTTTGACTTTTCGCGGTTAACCAGAGGTTCGCCCTTCTTTGTAATACGAAGGCTAAGCGATCCATCGGTATGTTCAAGCAAGATATTGGCATAACCACTTCGAATAAGTTGAGCAAATGGAGCATCGGCAGGCTTGTAATTCTTTGTTGTCATCTGGCGACCATCGCTATGGCTCACTTGTATATGCAATCCATCCTTTAGCGCGATGGGGCGCATATCAATACGTTCGTGTTCTGTCTGCATATTTCTACGACGACCAGATAGCACAACTCGTACTAGAGATTGAGTTTGCGCAAAGAGAGCCTCGTATTCAAGAAAGGTATCTTCTAGCAAAGATTCACTCATGGTGATGAGTTTAGTCTTATGCGATAGGAAGTACGACCACGATTGCTAAGCCACCGAGCTCGCTCTTGCGCAATGAGAAGGTGCCGTCGAGTTTCTGAATTACCGCAGACATGATGCTCATTCCCAAACCAGATCCGCCATTGTCGCGGGATCGAGATTTATCAAAGCGATTGAGCGAGCGAATATCTTCTCGATAGGCAGATTCGGGCAATCCAGGACCTGCATCCTCAATGACCAACTTTGCGCTCTTACCTTGGTTAACAAGCGAAATTCTGACTGAGTCTGTCGCCGCTGTGTGGCGAACAATATTTGCCAATGCATTTTGCACAAATCGAGAGATGTAATCACGTGAACCTTCAATATAAATATCTTCTGCAATTTCGAGTGTCACTTTGCGCGGCATATTGAGCGTCGTGAAATCAGCTCCATGTGCCTTGATAATTTCGCCTATCTCTAGTCGTTCAATATCTCGGGTTCCGCTCTCCCCGAGTTCTGCAAGCAGCAATAAGTCGCGCACGAGAGATTCCATGCGAGTAATCTCAATTCCCACTCGATCAAAGGCTCGTGCTTTATCGGAATCCTCTTTTAATTGATTCTTACTGAGCATCTCGACATAGCCTTTTATTACTGTCAACGGTGTGCGAAGTTCATGAGATGCATCGCCAAGAAATTCCTGCATGCGGGAAAGTGATGCAACTTCATCGCGACGGTTGTTGCGCCTGAAGAATAGAAAGAGGATCAAGAATGCAACAAGGTCGAGGCCAAAAGTGAAGATACCTAGGGATTTTAAGTTCGCAGAAAAATTGCTATCGATATGGCTAGTTGATTCAGCCAGCAGGAGGTAATCCCCTCCTTCTAGTAAAACTGTGCGAAGTCGAAAGGGGGCAGGGCCAGAAACACGGATCGGCCGAGCCGAAGCTCTTTCAATAACGCTAATTTCTGGGGCGCCTAAATATTTAAGATGTGACTCGTTAACGACTGATTCTTGTCCATCATGACTTAAGAAAGTCAGAGTCATGTCGAAGTTTGATTGTTCAAGAGTATAGAGAGCCGCACTTAGCGGTTGGAGAGGATTGTCATAGGCGCTCTTTGCAACATATTCAAGAGAAGCATCCACCTGCGATATCTCATTACTTTGTGAGTGCAGAACAGAAAAGCCACCAATACCCATCGTGATGATGGTGAGAAAGAAGAGAGTGACAAAACTTATGCGTGTGGAGGAGGAAAATCTCACTTCTTCTCCGCTTG
>CAIMXQ010000018.1 GCA_903845465.1 uncultured Actinomycetes bacterium | reverse complement strand
GGCAACGCTGCGGCTTCTCAGCGTGTATTAGGCCATGTACTCGACACTCTTTTCCGTTTACTTCATCCAGTGATGCCTTTTATTACTGAAACTCTTTGGACAACTCTGACCGGGGGAGAAACCCTCGTTACAGCTCAATGGCCGAAGGCAGATTCATCACATATCAATAAGAAATCTGAGTCACTTGTTGGAGAATTGCAGAAGATCATCACCGAAGTTCGACGCTTTCGAAATGATCAAGGTGTAAAGCCAAGCCAGAAGATTCCAGGTCGCTTTATTGCGCCAGCTGATGTCACCGCCTATGCAAGTGCAATGGCATTTTTACTCAAGCTCGAACTTACAGAATTCACACCGAGTGCATCTGTTGAGATCGGTGCAATGAAGGTTGAACTTGATTTATCAGGCACAGTCGATGTTGTGGCCGAACGTGTGCGTCTTGAGAAAGATCTCCTCACGGCGCAGAAAGATATGAAGACTGCAGAAGTGAAGTTGAGCAACGAAGGCTTTATGGCAAAGGCGCCTGCAAATGTAGTCGCAGAAATTAAGGAACGCATGGCGGCGACATCTGCTGATATCGAGCGCATCACGGCACAACTTGCAGCGTTGAAGTAATGACACATATTTCACCAGAAGATCAATCCCGCATCGATGCAATCGAGCAAGCACTTCTTGCTCGTTGGCCCGAGACTCGTATCGAACCAACTCTCGATCGAATTGCAGCACTCGTGGATATGTTGGGCTCTCCTCAACTTACATACCCAACAATTCATATCGGTGGCACTAACGGTAAGACAACCACCTCGCGCATGATTGATTCTCTGCTCTTCGAGATGGGTCTGCGTACCGGACGTTTTACAAGCCCACACCTTGAAAGTTTCTTAGAGCGCATCGCAATCAATGGTCAATCAATCGATGCGAAAGCGCTGATCTTCTCCTTCAACGATATCTCTGCTTATCTAGATTTAATGGATGAAAAGTTCGACAATCCGATTTCATTCTTTGAAGCAATCACAGCCCTTGCCTTTGCAGCCTTTGCCGAGCATCCGATTGATGTAGGTGTCATTGAGGTAGGTATGGGTGGCCTATGGGATGCAACCAATGTTGTCGATGCAGATGTGTCAGTGATTATGCCGATTGGCTTAGACCACACTGAATATCTAGGTGAAACACTTACTGAGATTGCTCAGACTAAAGCTGGGATTATTAAGGAAGGTGGCTTTGTAGTTCTTGCTCAACAGGAACCCGAATGCGCAGTCGAACTCATGAAGCAGGCGGCTCTCGTTGGCGCAGATATTGCACGAGAAGGAATTGAATACTCAGTCATATCGCGCTCTGTTGCTGTAGGCGGACAGTTGCTCACTATCCAAGGAACGAAAGAGATTTATACAGATATCTTCGTCCCACTTCATGGAAAGCATCAGGCTTCCAACGCAGCAGCAGCCCTTGTCGCGGTAGAAATCTTCTTCGGCGATCAAGAACTCGATATCGAGGCGGTGCGAGCAGGATTTGCGCAGGTGACATCCCCTGGTCGCTGCGAAATCGTTCATCGCGACCCAACGGTTATCTTGGATGCAGCACATAATCCTCATGGAGCTGCAGCACTTGCAGACACTATTCAGAGCGAATTTACCTTCGATGAAGTAATTGGAATCTTTGCGCCTATGGGGGATAAGGATGTCCGCGGGATTCTTCTTGAACTTGAACAAGTAATGGATACGGTCATTGTTTCCGCCAATTCATCACCTCGTGCAATGAAAATCGATGCACTCGAGTTAATGGCAATTGAAATATTCGGATCTGACCGTGTCTTCACGAGCGAAACTATCGCAACTGCAATCGATAAAGCAGTCACAGATTCAATCCGACCATTGAGCGAAGATACAATTGGAATTCTTATTACAGGGTCAGTTGTATCCGTTGGTGAAGCGCGCACAATCGTCCGAAAGAAATTTGCAAAGGAAGTAAAGTAATGCGAATACTTGGTTCTGCAGTTCTTGTTATGGAATTCTTTGTTATGGGATTTGCGATGTTGCTTGCAAAAGATAAGCACGAGCCTTCAACAATTATTGCTGGTGCAATCATCGCGCTACTTTTGCTTCTCACCCCAGGACTTCTCAAGAAGCGCACAGGCTGGATCATTGGTTCTCTCTTGCAATTTCTGGTGATTGGGTATGCCGTTGTCGTGCCTTCTATGGCCATCGTGGGGCTGATTTTCGGGGGACTCTGGATTGCAGCCATTGTGGTGGGTCGCAGGGGTGAGGCTATACGGGCAGCTCTCATGGCTTCACGAACTCCCAACCCCTAATAGACTGCACCAGTGAGCACAGAAAAGACACTCGTCCTAGTTAAGCCAGATGGCGTTGCACGCGGCCTGGTTGGCGAAGTCATTGCACGTATCGAAGCAAAGGGATACTCAATTTCTGCACTTCGTATGTTGCAAGCAGATCGTGCACTTCTTGAAAAGCATTACGCAGAACATCAAGGCAAGCCATTCTTTGAACCACTTGTTGAGTTCATGATGTCCGGCCCAATCGTTGCTCTCGTTGCCGAAGGCAATCGCGTGATCGAAGGATTTCGTTCTCTCGCCGGAGTAACAGATCCAACTGTTGCAGCTCCCGGAACTATTCGCGGAGACCTTGCTCGAGATCAAGGAACTAAAGTTGTACAAAATATTGTTCACGGCTCTGATTCACCAGAATCTGCTGCACGTGAGATAGCAATCTTCTTCGAGGGGAAATAAATGTCTAACAGAATGTCATTCATTGGCCGCGATATGGCAGTTGACCTAGGTACAGCAAACACGCTTGTCTATGTTCGCGGTCGTGGCATTGTCCTCAACGAACCATCTGTAGTTGCTATCAACCAAGATACTGGCGGCATTCTTGCAGTCGGCCTTGAAGCGAAGAAGATGATTGGCCGTACACCGGGCAATATCGTTGCTATTCGTCCACTCAAAGATGGCGTGATCGCAGATTTCGATACAACAGAGCGCATGCTCCGCTACTTTATTCAGAAAGTTCACCGTCGTAGCTACCTGGCTAAGCCACGTATCGTCGTCTGCGTTCCTTCAGGTATCACTGGCGTCGAACAGCGTGCTGTAAAAGATGCAGGTTATGCAGCAGGTGCGCGAAAGGTCTACATCATCGAAGAACCAATGGCTGCTGCTATTGGTGCGGGACTTCCTATCCACGAACCAACGGGCAACATGGTTGTTGATATCGGTGGCGGAACAACTGAAGTTGCAGTTATTTCACTAGGTGGAATTGTTACTGCGCTCTCGATTCGTATTGGCGGCGACGAACTCGATCAATCGATTATTAACTGGACCAAGCGCGAATATTCATTACTTTTAGGCGAACGCACAGCTGAAGAAATCAAGATGGCTATCGGCTCTGCATACCCACTTCAGGGCGAGAACGATGCAGAAATCCGTGGTCGCGATTTAGCAACAGGTCTACCAAAGACAATCGTTGTAACTGCCGCAGAAATCCGTAAGGCTCTTGAAGAACCTGTAAATCAGATTGTTAATGCAGTGAAGGCAACTCTTGATAAGTGCCCACCAGAACTTTCATCTGATCTTATGGATCGCGGAATTGTTCTTACTGGCGGCGGCGCGTTACTTAAGGGACTTGATGAGCGTCTTCGTAAAGAGACAGGTATGCCAATTCATATTGCAGATCGACCACTCGATGCAGTTGTTGAAGGATCCGGTAAATGCATTGAAGAGTTCGAAGCCCTTGAAAAGGTTTTGATCTCCGAGCCTCGTCGATAGGTAATCCCAAGTGCGCTACGGCGGCGACAACCGCGGTCGCTTACTCATTATTGTTCTTGTTGTTACGACGCTCTTTCTGATTACTCTCGATCTCCGCGGTGTTCAGGTCATCAATGGTCTGCGCACAGGTACACAGACAGCTCTTACCCCGGTTCAAAAAGTCGGGTCATGGGCAGTTTCTCCTCTTCGAAACTTTATCTCTGATGTAACTCACCTTGGGCGTACCCGAAATCAAATTGCAAAGCTCAAAGATGAAAATGACAAGCTTCGCCTAAAGCTTCAAGATCGCAAGGTTGCAGATGCTCAACTGGCACAGCTCAAGAGCGTGCTCAATCTTGCAGGAACAGCTGGTTTTAAAATTGTTAACGCAAAGGTTATTTCACAAGGTTCAAGCACATCATTTACTCAAACAATAACCATTGATGCTGGCACATCATCTGGAATTCAATCCAACATGACAGTGCTCTCGGGGTACGGACTCGTCGGTGTTGTTAAATATGCATACGCAAACAGCGCTCTTGTTCAACTTGCTTCGGACCCATCATTTCGAATTGGTGCGCGCATTGCCGGAAGTCAGCAAATTGGAATTTTGAGTGGCCAGGGCACTCGCAAAGGTGTTCTACAACTTCTCGACAATACGACAACTGTTCATAAAGGTGATGCGCTCCTTGCCCGTGGCAGTGACAATGGACGCCCCTTTGTTCCTGGCGTGCCAATAGGTGAAGTCACTTCAGTCAATAACTCACCCGGCGCGGTCACACAAACTGCTGATGTTAGGTTCTACACGAATTTTTCAACTCTTGGCGTCGTAGCAGTTGTCGTTTCTGGTGCATCAGCTGATCCACGTGATGCACTTGTTCCACCAAAGCCCCATCCAACTCCAATTCCAACGGTGACGATTTATGCGACCCCTGGCGCAGTTTCACCGTCACCAACTGCTACGAAGTAAAAATGTCGATTCGAAGCTTTCTTCTCTCGTCACCAATTTTTCTTGGAGTGTTTCTCTTTCAAGAGGCTTTTGTAACTCAGATGCGTCTGCCTGCCGGTGGATTTAATCTGCTCTTAGTTGTTGCACTAATTTGGTCTGCTCTAAGCACTCCAGAAATCGGAGCACTGACAGGTTTTGGTGCTGGAATCGGGATGGATTTATCGCAGACATCCCCTGGACCGATGGGTCACTGGACACTCGTATTAATCATCGCTTGTTACGCCGTGGCTTTCTTGGGGTATGGCGATGACAATATACGAGGTAATCCAATCAACATAGTGCTCTTAACAACCATTGGAGTATTTCTATCCCAACTCGTCTTCCTCATTTTAGGTCTGATGTTGGGACAACATGTTGGAAGTATTGGAAATATTCTCTTTCTCCTTGCCGGCTCTGCATTCTGGGCGGCAATCATCTCGCCCTTACTTCTTAAAGTTATCTCGTACCTTCACTCAAATATCTTTGGAAGTCGAGCGCAGTTATGAACCAACGCTCGAGGCTGAGTCTGATTGTCATTCAAATATTTATCGCCTCATTGATGGTTGCACTCATGGGGAGACTCTTTTATCTGCAAGTAGCAGCTGGTCCAAAATATCGTGATGCAGCGCTGAGTATTCAAAGCCGCGATGTTGTAACGCCCGCAAACCGAGGCTTTATTGTTGATTCATCAGGCGTACCGCTTGCGCTCAATAAGGTTGGGCTAGCGATAACTGTTGATCGCACAAAGATTGATCTCCTGCCTGATCAAGGTGCAGCAGTCATTCAAAGTCTTGTCACCTTGCTTTCATTGAACTTCGCAGATGTATGGCAACGTACTCGACTCTGCGGTGAACTACCGAAGGGAATGAAAACTGGTTGTTGGACTGGATCACGTTTCCAACCAATTCCCATCACCAATGAAGCAGATCCGAAATTAGCTCTCAGCATCGTCGAACGTCCAGATAAATATCCCGGTATTTCAGCTACACCCGTTGCATTCCGAAGTTATCCGGAAATATTGGGCCTCAATGGTGGACATGTTCTTGGGTATGTCGGCCCATTAACTGAGGCCGACCTTGCAGGTGCGAATGGGCGCACATATTTTAGATCTGAAGAAATTGGAAAAGCAGGACTTGAATATGTTTATGACAATTATCTTCGTGGGACTCCAGGAATAAAGACTTTTATTGTTGATCGTAAAGAAGCTGTCACGACAACGAGTAAGAATTCGAAACCAACTCCAGGTGATCACCTTGTTACAAGCCTTGACGCAAGGTTGCAAGCTGCAACAGATATCGCGTTGGCAGATGCAGTTCAACGTGCACGAGCTTCTGGTTATCGTGCAGATGGTGGTGCCGCAGTTGTACTCGATGTGAGCAATGGACAAGTTCTCGCCTTATCTTCATATCCAACCTTTGACCCCAACGCATTTGAAAAAGGTCTAACCGTCAAACAAGCGAAGGATCTTTACAGCGAAAGTACTGGTGTACCTGCACTCAACCGCGCACTCCAAGGTCTCTATGCACCTGGGTCAACATTTAAAGCAGTTTCGGTAGTTGCTGCACGTGATGCCGGTTATGACCTCAAAGGTACTTATCAATGTCCTAAAGAGGTACAGGTTGGTAATCGCGCCTTCCAAAACTTTGAAAGCAAATCTCAAGGTTCGCTCACTTTGAAACAGGCGATTGCAGTTTCATGCGACACTATTTGGTACAAGATTGCATATGACGAATGGGTGCGAGATGGCGGATTAAGTCCGAAATCTAACCCGAATGATTACTTCTTTAAAGCAGCAGCGAAGTTCCAAATGGGAGTCAAGACTGGAATTGATCTTCCGTCTGAATCTGCCGGGCGCCTTGCCAACCGTCAATGGCGCGCAGATTGGTATAGCCAGAATAAGGATTACTACTGCAACTATAAAGATCGAGCAGCTAAATCTGCACAAACTCCATTCCTGGTTTTATTGGCACATGAGAATTGCCTCGACGGAGACAAGATTCGTGCAGGAGATGCAGTCAACTTCTCAATTGGCCAAGGCGACACAGTTTTAACTCCCATCAAACTTGCCCAGATGTATGCGGCAATTGCCAACGGCGGAACGCTGTGGAAGCCAACAATTGCGAAGGCAATTATCAAGACCGATGGAACCGTCATTCGAACATTTGCCCCAAAGAAAGATGGCGAGCTTGGCGTTGACCAGACAACAATTGCATTTTTGCACGATGCACTTCATGAAGTTACGGTCTCTGGAACTTCAGCAGGAGTCTTTGCTAGCTTCCCAGTAGCAACTTCGGGTAAAACTGGAACTGCACAAGTATTTGGTAATAACGCTAATGGAACCGCTAAAGCTGATACATCTTGGTATGCATCTTTTGCTCCAGCAACTAATCCACGATATGCAGTGGTCATGATGGTGAGCCAAGGTGGATTTGGAGCAAGCACCTCTGCTGTTGGTGTACGAAAGATTTATGAGACGCTCTTTGGTGTTAAAGGAAATACGGTTGTGCCAGGACTTGCACTCTTCCCAGATGGAAATCCTCCAACGAAGTTACCTCGTATTTCACCAGCTACAAAGCCAAAGCCATCTATATTAAATCCAGGCAAACCAGCAGTAGTTGCTAGCCCGACACCAACTTCGAAAGCGACGGCGAAACGATGAGTACATTCCTCAATCGCAATCCGTATCGCAGGGGACGTCGCCTATCCGTAACTTCAGGTTTTGATCCAGTACTCACTGGTGCTGTAGCGGGGTTACTTATTCTTGGAACCCTGCTCGTATATGCAGCAACGCGCCAGTGGTACGCAAGCAATGGGCTGGATCCGCAGTATTACCTCAAGCGCCAAGTTATTAATATTGTGATTGGACTTGTGCTCGCGTGGGGCGTAACGATTATTGATTACCGCTTATTGCGCGCTTACACACCTTTTATCTGGGGATTTGGCGTTCTGGGATTGATCTTTGTCTTACTGCCAGGAGTGGGAAGTACCGTCAATGGTGCAAAGGCATGGATTCCACTTCCGGGTGGATTCCAAATTCAACCTGCAGAGATTGCAAAGATCTCCATCATTATTGGAATCTCTATGCTGCTTTCAGAGCGAACACATAACAGCGATGCGCCGACACATAAAGATGTTCTGAGATCGCTTGCGGTCGCTGGACTTCCAGTTCTATTGATCTTGGCGCAACCGGATATGGGCACCGTCTTTATTATTAGTGCATCTGTTGTAACGATCCTTGCAGTTTCTGGTGCGCCTACTCGTTGGGTTGTGGGTCTCCTATTACTTGCTGTAATCGGAGGGTTCGTTGCAACAAAGGCGGGTGTAATAAGTGAATATCAGATTAAGCGCCTGCAGTCGTTTGTTGATCCCAATGCAGATACACAAGGTGCTGGCTATCAATTACGACAAGCTCGTATCACCGTTGGATCAGGTGGACTTATTGGTACAGGTTTATTCAATGGTCCGCAAACAAATGGTCGTTTTGTGCCAGAACAACAGACTGACTTTATTTTTACAGTTGCAGGCGAAGAACTTGGATTTCTTGGAAGTGGCCTCATCATCTTTTTACTCTTCCTCATATTGATGCGAGCCTTTGCAATCGCGCGACGATCAAATGACCCCTACGGAACATTGGTCTGCACGGGAGTGATTGCATGGTTTGCCTTCCAGACCTTTGAAAATATAGGAATGACGCTAGGTCTGATGCCGATGACCGGCGTCCCACTTCCATTTATGTCCTACGGTGGCTCGAGCATGTTTGCCAACCTCATTGGCTTCGGACTTTTGCAGAATGTGCATGCAAGGCACCACGGCTAAATTGCGCTCAAAATAGGTTTTCTACCGACCTATCTGCCATAATTGACCCAACAGTTCAGCGCGGCCAGCGATCCTTATCGCGCCTGCGGCGGACTACAAGAAAAGTTTTGTTCAAGGTGATCACATCTTGGGCCACGAGAATGCGTAGATCCAATATTTGGAATACGCGCTAAAGGATTTGGTGCCATGGCTATTGAGCCAAAATCACCGCGTAAGCGCGCGGTTAAGAAGACAAGTAAGAAATCACTGAGCTCAGAAGTTACAACTGAGCCAACAATAACTGCAGAAGATGCTCCGCCACGTGCTCCTAAATCGGGAGCAAAGAAAGCTGCAGCAATTCCGGTTCCGATGTTTCAAGCAGCACCTGTCGATGCAGTTGCTGCGCCAAAGTCTTCAAGATCGGGAGCAAAGAAAGCTGCAAAGCCAGCGAAGTCTGCCGATGCAGAAGAAGTTTCTACACCAGCTGTAGATTCCGAAGATTCAGAAGGTCGCGGAAACCGTAATCGCCGTCGCCGTCGTGGTGGCCGTGGTCGCCGCAAGCCAAATGGTGAAGGCGTAGATTCACAAGAGAGCTCTGAAAACGATTCTGAAGATTCATCCGATGAAGGATCTGAAAGTGCAGATGGCACAACACATCGCCGTCGCCGTCGCCGTCGCGCAACTGGCGATGGAGTAACACCAGGAGAGACCATCGATGAAGATGGCGTAGTTACAGTTGTTAAGGTGCGCGAAGTCCGTGAAAAGACTGATCGCCCATCACGTGAAAAGACCGAGCGCGGCACACGTAATCGTCGTGACCGCGATCGTGGACGAAGTGATTCACGCGAATACCGAGAGCCATACCGTCGTCGCGGAACCATCATTACAGATGGAGAATTCTTAGCTCGCCGTGAAAACGTTGACCGCGAAATGGTTGTACGTCAGATTGGCGATCGTATTCAGATTGCAGTTATTGAAGATAGCGTCATGGTTGAGCATTACGTCAACCGAAATGCCAACGTTTCATACGTTGGAAACGTCTACCTCGGCCGCGTTCAGAATGTGCTCCCTTCTATGGAAGCTGCATTCGTTGATATCGGCAAGGGACGTAACGCTGTTTTGTATGCAGGTGAAGTGAATTGGGATGCAGCAGGTATCTCTGAATCTGAACCACGCAAAATTGAAATGGTATTAAAGACAGGTCAACCTGTACTTGTTCAAGTTACTAAAGATCCGATTGGCCAAAAAGGTGCACGCCTTACAAGCCAGATCTCATTACCAGGACGTTACGTAGTATTCGTTCCTGGCGGTGGCATGAGCGGTATCTCAAAGCGACTTCCTGAATCCGAGCGTTCACGTCTTAAGGCAATCTTGAAGACACTTATCCCAGAAGATGCGGGCGTCATTGTTCGTACTGCAGCAGAAGGTGTCTCAGAGGCAGAGCTCACAGCAGATGTCGAGCGCTTGAAAGCGCAATGGGAAGATATTTATCAGAAGTCGGTTAATCCAAACTTCCATGCACCTGCGCTTCTGCTCTCTGAGCCAGATCTTGCTGTGCGTGTTATTCGCGATATCTTCAATGAAGATTTCCGCAAGCTCATCATTCAAGGTAATGAGGCATGGGATGAAATCAGTTCATACCTTGGTTCTATCGCCCCTGAACTTGTGTCAAAGATTGAAAAATATTCAGGTAGCGGCGATCTCTTTGCCGATTACCGTGTTGAAGAACAACTTGCCAAGGCATTCGATCGCAAGGTCTATCTACCTTCTGGTGGTTCCCTCGTTATCGATCGCACAGAAGCGATGGTTGTTATCGATGTGAACACCGGAAAGTTCATCGGTAAGGGTGGAAACCTTGAAGAGACTGTTACCAAGAACAACCTTGAAGCGGCTGAAGAAATTGCACGCCAACTTCGTCTTCGTGACTTAGGTGGAATCGTTGTAATCGACTTCATCGATATGATTCTTGAATCTAACCGTGATGCAGTATTACGTCGTTTGGTCGAAAGCCTCGGTCGTGACCGCACAAAGCATCAGGTTGCCGAAGTAACATCACTGGGCCTTGTACAGATGACACGTAAGCGCGTTGGACAAGGACTCATCGAAGCATTTTCAACAACATGTGATTCATGTAATGGTCGTGGAATCCACGTTCATATGGATCCTGTGAAGATGAAGGCTCCAATGCCTCAGGTAAATTCACAGAGCGCAGATCACCTCGATGTTGATGAAGATGCTGCAACAGATCACGAATTCCATGAAACCCAGAACTCTGATTCTGATAACGAGGAAAGCGCTGAAGTTGAAGTTGCCGCCCCCAAGGGAAAGCGCCGCCGAAGGGCAGCTAGCTCAGGGGTCATCACCGCCTAATAAGTAAGGGATATCTGGCCAATTTGACCCCGAGGGTGCGTAATCCGTACCCTTAGCGTCTGCCCGAACACGCCTTATGCGTGGATCGAGCTTGATTACTAATGAAGAAGAACTGAGGCAATAAGAATGTACGCAATCGTTAAAGCTGGCGGACGCCAGGAGAAGGTAACTGTTGGCGAGACCATCACCGTCGATCGAATCGACGCTGCTGCAGGCGCATCAGTTTCATTCCCAGCACTTCTTGTTGTTGATGGCGCTAATGTCACAACAGATCCAAAAGTTCTCTCAAGTATCAAGGTAACTGGCGAAGTTATCGACGAGGTAAAGGGTCCAAAGATCGACATCCTTCGTTACAAGAACAAGACAGGCCATCGCCGTCGTCAAGGTTTCCGTGCACAGCACACACGAGTAAAGATCACCGCAATCAGCGGTGCTAAGTAAGGGTTAAGGGAGCAAACAAATGGCAAGTAAAAAGGGTGTTTCCTCAACACGTAACGGTCGCGATTCAAATCCTCAGTACCTCGGTATTAAGCGTTTCGGTGGCCAAGAAGTAAATGCAGGAGAAATTCTCGTTCGTCAGCGTGGAACACACTTCCACCCAGGCAAGAACGTTGGACGCGGTAAAGATGACACACTCTTCGCTCTCGCAGCAGGTGCAGTTGAATTCGGTCGCGCTCGCGGTCGTCGCGTAGTGAATGTAGTCCCTGCAGCTTAATTTAGGTTTCTCTTAAAGGAGCGGGCCGCATTTACAGCGGTCCGCTTTTTTATTTATCAATGGTTTTACATCGGTCTAAAAGGAAGGGGAGTTAAGAATGACAACATTTATCGATAGCGTCACTCTCTACGCCTCTGCCGGAAAAGGCGGCGATGGTTGCGTCTCTGTTAAGCGCGAAAAATTTAAGCCACTCGGTGGTCCAGATGGTGGAAACGGTGGTCGCGGTGGCGACATCATCCTTGTCGTTGATTCATCTGTCACAACGCTTCTAGATTTTCACCACTCACCACATCGCAAAGCAACATCAGGCCATCAAGGTTTTGGCGATCGTAAAGATGGAGTATCTGGCGAAGATTTGATCATGCCTGTCCCTAACGGCACCGTTATCTATGATGAAAACGGCGAACAGATTGCCGATCTCATTGGAATCGGAACAACATTTCTTGCAGCACGTGGTGGACATGGTGGGCTCGGAAATCTTGCGCTCTCATCTTCAAAGCGTCGTGCACCTGGTTTTGCACTCCTTGGCGAACCAGGTGAAGAACGCAGACTTACTCTCCAACTCAAATCAGTTGCAGATATAGCTCTTGTGGGATTCCCAAGTGCCGG
>CAIMXQ010000017.1 GCA_903845465.1 uncultured Actinomycetes bacterium | reverse complement strand
GTCATGAACCATCACATCGAGGAGTTCAGGAGCCTGCCTTCCAATTCGCGCATTTATAAGTGCAATCGAATGGTTTTCACCGAGTACTGATCGAATTCCTAGAATGACAGAGTCGCCAGTTACCCATAACCCACCTGTTGTTGCGGTCTTAATCTCTGATGGTTTAGCGCTGAGTGATGCTTCTAGTCTAATTCTCTGCTGCCGTGAAATATGTATTGCGCGAACGCTAACGAGTGAACCGATGGCCATGAGAACTACTACCAGCGCGGTAAAGGCACGGGTCTGGAGATTACGATCCTTTTTAGTGCGATATTTGAGTCCTTTGAGCCAGTATTGAAATACTCCACGGCGGATTGGAAGTTCAATGTAGCGAAGCGAGATATCGCTGAGCGCAAAGACAATCAATATGCGAAGTGCATAGAGAGCCCATTGTTGTCCAGCAAGATCCAGAGATGGTCTTGTTACTTGGAAGATAACCCAGTGCCATAAATAGATTGCGTAAGAACGTTCGCCAATCCAGAGCAATACGGGATTCTGTAATACAGGAGCAAATCGTGAAGCAGGGTGAACAACAGACATAATAATTGCTGCGCCAAATAATCCTGCAAGCGGGAATGCAATTTTGTAGAGAGTTGGTTGTGTTTCATCGATAAAGAGGAAGCAGGCGAGAATTCCAATGAAGCCAAATACACCAACGCCATCGATAAAGTTCTGTGCCTGCTTAGTTACATTGATTTTAAAGTTCTGTGGAATCCAACTGACGGCAAGTGCTGCGCCTAGGAATAGCCCGATGCTATGTGTATCAGTCCCAAAGTAGACGTGGCTGACCTTGGAGGCATTTGATGCATCCAGTGAGAATGAGACTAGTAAGAGTGTGACTCCAGATGCTGCTGCAATAATGAGTGATGCGGCCGGAATGACTTTCTTACCTAAGCGCTTGAGAATGAAGTAGAGAATCAGTGGCCAGATTAAGTAGAACTGAACTTCGACAGCAAGTGACCATGTGTGTTGGAGAAGAGGTGGCCTACCGATACTTTCAAAGTAATCCTGATGATGGGCAACGAGCCACCAATTCATTGTTCCTGTCAGCGAGAATGGAGTGTCTGTGAGAAGTCGTTTGACCGTATCTGGAGCCCAGATACCAATGGCGATAATGGTCGAGACCAGCATAAAGATGAGAGCTGGAAGCAATCTGCGCGTGCGAGCGATATAGAAACCGCGAAGGTCTAAACCTCCACTTTGCGCGATTGAATCAAGCAGCAATCGAGTAATGACATAGCCCGAAATGACGAAGAAGAGATCAACGCCGAGAAATCCACCTGGGATCCAAGAAAACCCGAGGTGGTAGAACATAACGGCGATAACTGCGAGTGCGCGCAGCCCATCTATTGCAGGTATGTACTGGATACCGCGTTTGGTAGCCATCGAAATTACTTACGCTTTGCTGAAGTTTTCTTAACGGCCTTCTTCGCAGTTTTCTTTACCGCCTTCTTAGGGGCGGCGATAGCGGTACGTGTGCGCTTACTTTCTACTCGAATTGGCGCTGATTTCTTGACGGTGCCATCTTCATTGAGAGAGTTATCAACTATCTGCTGCATCTTGGAAAGTCGCGCGAACGCGGAATCTAACTTTTCGCGTGATTGTGCAATTGCAGATTCAGCCGCTGAAAGCGCTGAAGCTTGGCTTCGGTAGAGACGTTCAGATTCTGCGAGGATATCTGCAAGCCATGCTCGGTATTCGACCACGTTTTCGGCAGCTTCTGAGATGACTCGTTCTGCTTCGCGACGAGCGGCGGTAGTTAGTGCAACTGCTTCACGACGTTTTCCATCGACGACGACATCTGCTTCGCGAATCTTTGCATCGGCAACTGATGCTGCTTCACGGCTGGCATCGCGGACAATCTCGGCAGCCTCTACCTCAGCGGTAGAAATATATTTACGACCACGAGATTCTGCGCCAGCAAGAATGCTGCGCGCCTTATTTTCAGCGCCCTCAAGTGTGTCTTTTGCACTGCGTGTAGTTTCAGCGACAAGCCTGTCAGCTGTCGAATGCGCCTTTGCTTCACGTGCCTGAGCAGATTTAATCATCGACATCGCAGTTTCAGTTGCGAGGATTTCAAACTCTTCACGGCTCAAGCCGGTGATATCGCGACGCGAACGAAGATCCGCCAATTGCGATTCAAGTTCGCGAATGCGGTCGACAGGGTTAGCTATGGGTGCGCGTTCTTCTTCTTCGCGAAAACCTACCCAGCTGCGGAACTTCTTCTCTGCCATCGTAAAACTCGCAATCGATATCGTGGACCAGTCGTGTACAGAGCCCAAGATTAGGGCATGAGGCTACTTTCGGTAAATGGCGATGGAGACCGCTAGATACTGCGAAATCCATGCAGCAAGCACAAAGATATGGAAGAGCTCGTGAAAGCCAAAGTATTTGGCATATCTGCCGGGCAATTTGAGCGCGTAGAAGATTGCACCGATCGAGTAGAGAAGGCCCCCGATGATGATGGGAAGTAACACCCAAAGACCACCCTCTTTGTAGAGCTGAGGTGTGTAAATAACAGCGACCCATCCGAGTAGTAAATAGTTTGCAACATAGAGCCATCGAGGTGCACCAACCCAGAAAACTCTTAGTGCAACCCCCATCAGCGCTCCGGTCCATACAACTGCAAGCAGAACATCGCGATCGTGGTTATTGAGTAGCGCTACTGCGAATGGAGTGTAGGAACCTGCAATAAGTAGATTGATATTTGCGTGATCCCATCGACGCCAAATCTTCTTCTTGGTCGGAACCCATGGAACGCGATGATAAACAGCAGAGACGCTAAAGAGCATGATTGCAGTAATCGAATAGAGAGCGACTGCAAATTTAAATGAGTCACGACTTAAGAGAAATAAAACTAATGAAGCAATGATGACAACTGGCGTTGCACCGAGATGAAACCATCCCCGCAATTTCGGCGGTGCTTGAATTGGCTCCATAATCATTGAAATAGCCTAATCGTTTCTAAGGTTTCGCACAGAAGGGACCAGAAGTGTTGCAACTGCAGCGATGAGCGTGACTGCCCCCGTAACCATCAGAATTGCGTGTACTCCAAAGTGCATCGCAAGCGGACCAGCTGCGATGATGCCAAGAGGTGCAATTCCGTAGGATCCCAATGCGTCATAAGAGTTCACTCGCGAGTATGACTCTTCTGGAATATGGCTCTGCAGTGATGTGCTCCATGTGACGGTAAATACTTCAACACTCACACCTGAAAAGATGCCAGCAACAATAGTTACCCATAACGGAAGCCCAAAGGCGAGGCTAAAATCCCATACAGCGGAGACCGCGATAAGAAACATCGTTATCAAAAGAGGTCGAGTCATCTTTACTTTGAGAACCCAGATCCCCCCTAACAACATACCGACCGATAGTCCAGCCACGTTATAGGACCATTGCCTTGGTCCGGTGACAGGATTACTAAAGTTAAGTGGTCCAAGAACTGAGAGCATTGATTCAAATGCCATATTGATAAGGGCGAAAGAAATAACCATCGCAATAACCCAACTGCGAGAGATAAATTCCTTCCATCCAACAATGAGATCGTGAATGATTCCTGGGCTCTTCTCTTTTAACTTTTCAATAAGAGGTAATTTCCAGACAATCACACCTGCGATAAAGAATGAGATTGCATCAACGAGAAGTCCCCATCCAGCTCCAGCTGTTGCAACAATTACTCCGCCAGAAAGTGTTCCAATGATGTAACCGATATTTGTCATTAAACCGATGACAGCGTTACCTTCTTGAAGCTTCTCTTTAGGTAATATCTCAGGGAGCACACCTGACATTGCTGGCCACCATATTGCATTGAGAACTCCAAAGAGCCCGCCCATAAGTGCGAGTAACCACACGCTCGAGAAACCTGCGATAAGTGAGATGGCGCTCGTTGCTGCTAAGAAACTTCCGAGCATGTCGCTTCCGCCCACAAGTCGATTGCGTTGGAATCGATCTGCGATGACTCCACCAAAGAGCATGAAGGCCAGAAGTGGAATAAAGCGGGCTGCCATGACGATGGAAAGATCCCGGCCAGTGGAATGAGGAAGGCTTAAGACACCGTAAGCCAGGGCAATAGGAGAGACACCGTTGCCTACATTGGAGATAAATCGCGAGAAGGCAAGGTTTGAAAATCCCTTGAATCCATGTAGCTCTCGAAGTTGGCTAAGCACTCAGTAAGGGTACCCAACGAGGTGAAATGTCCGATTTTCGAGGGGGATCACGCTCAATGTAGCTGAAAAAAATCACAGAATTTTCACATTAGATACTGCAAATCGTTGGCAGATAGTTCACAATGTACTCATCGGCACCAATGAGGCTCCTCGAGGTCCTCATAGTTGCAGATCTTTCAGGTCGAACGGCCTGCACTGATATAGCACTCACGGAGGCTTACTACATGTCAGTAACACTCGACAATAACCAGTGGAATATCGTTTACAACATATTCTCATTCGGTTTGATCTCAATGCTCGCTTGCACTGTTTATACCCTCGTATCACAGTCACGAGTTCTACCTAAGTACCGCAATGCACTAGTGATGTCATCAATGGTTACATTCATTGCTGGTTACCACTACTTCCGAATCTTCAACTCATTCGCTGAAGCTTCAAAGGACCACGCGGTAATGCTCGGAGGAGACCAAGGCGCATTTAACGAGGCATATCGTTATGTTGACTGGCTTCTTACTGTTCCACTTCTACTCGTTGAAGTTATTGCGGTATTGGCACTTGCTAAGGAAGTTTCACGTTCACTTATCACACGCCTCGTTCCAGCAGCAGCAGCGATGATCGCACTTGGTTACCCAGGTCAGATCTCAACTGTGAAGAACACACAGATTCTTTACGGCGTTCTTTCAACAATCCCATTCCTTTACATCCTTTACGTACTCTTCGTAGAGCTTGGAAAGTCACTTGATCGTCAGCCAGCTGGCGTAGGCGAGACAATCGGACGCTTGCGTCTGCTTCTCGTTGCTACATGGGGCGTTTACCCAATCTCATACATCCTTGGAATGAACGGTGCTCCAACAGCAGGTTCATTCGTTGGCGTGCAGGTTGGTTACACAATCGCAGATATTCTCGCGAAGTGCGTATTCGGTCTTACAATCTTGAAGATCGCACGCATGAAGTCACACGCAGAAGGTATGCCAGCAGATCACTAATTAACTTTTAAGAGTTAATAAGTAATTAACGGAAGGGCGTCGGGAAACCGGCGCCCTTCTGCTTTACACTCACAGTATGAATATGCAGCGAATCAATAATTTTCGTATGGGTGGCTATCTATTATTGGCAGTCGGATTGATTAATTTGCGATATCAGACAGGAAAGACTTCAGTACTTGCTCACAGCTTGCTCCTTGTCATTCCCGGTGCGCTACTTCTTGCAAGTACTTTTACTAGCGCTGGAAAAGGTTGGCTACATACAAAAGCCGCCACAGCGATGGTAATCACATGTGGCGGCCTTCTTTTAATTTACAGCTTTATCAATTAACTCTTAACCTCGAGCGGTTGTAAAACCTGCCTCAAGATCTGCCTTGATATCGATAATATTTTCAAGACCAAGACTTAAACGAACAAGTCCCGGAGTTACTCCTGCATCGAGCTGCTCTTCTGGAGATAGCTGCGAGTGCGTTGTTGTTGCAGGATGAATGACTAATGAGCGAACATCACCGATATTAGCGACGTGGCTAAAGAGTTCGAGAGATTCGACAAACTTCTTACCAGCTTCGATGCCACCCTTGAGTTCAAATGACAAGACAGCGCCAGGTCCTTTGGGTGCGTACTTGGTAGCAAGTGCGTTCCATGGTGATGATTTCAGCGCTGCATAGTTGACCTTCTCAACATCTGGATGTGCCTCTAACCATGTTGCAACGGCCTTCGCATTTTCAATATGACGTTCCATGCGGAGTGAGAGTGTTTCAAGTCCCTGTGCGAGTAACCATGCGTTAAATGGAGAGACTGCAGCTCCGATATCGCGAAGTAGCTGCAAACGAATCTTGAAGATGTAGGACAAGTTTGCGCCAAAGGCAGAGCCGACGCCGAGAGCCTGTGAGAAGACCAAGCCGTGATAGCTAGGGTCTGGCTTATTAAAGCCAGGGAAGCGATCTTGGTGCTGGGCGTAATCAAACTTTCCGGCATCGATGATTGCACCGACAACTGCATTGCCATGGCCAGATAAGAACTTAGTCGCTGAGTGAACAACCACATCTGCACCAAAATCGATTGGTTTGATCAAATATGGAGTTGCAACAGTGTTATCGACGATAAGTGGGACTCCAACTGAATGAGCAACATCTGCGATCGCCTTAATATCGAGAATTTCATTCTTTGGATTAGCGATTGTCTCGCCAAAGAAAGCCTTTGTATTTGGCTTAACGGCTTTCTTCCAAGATTCTGGGTTGCTTGCATCATCAACGAAAGTGACCTCAATGCCGAACTTTGGAAGTGTGTAGTGGAATAAGTTATAAGTTCCACCGTACAAGCTCGGGCTTGAGACGATGTGATCGCCAGCTTCAGCAACATTGAGAATTGCAAATGTAGTTGCAGCAGAACCTGATGCAAGTAGCAATGCAGCAACTCCACCTTCAAGGGCTGCAAGACGCTGTTCTACAGCATCTTGGGTTGGGTTCATGATGCGCGTGTAAATATTGCCAAGTTCGGCTAAACCAAAGAGGTTTGCAGCATGAGTCGTATCGCGGAATTCATATGCAGTTGTCTGATACAACGGAAGTGCACGCGCACCTGTTGTCGGATCTGCAGTTTGTCCTGCATGAATCTGCAGGGTTTCAAATGACCAATTGTTAGACATACCTTCTCCATCGCAGTAGATGTCAGTTCTGATTCTGCAAGATGTGGCTGTAGAACTACATCGCGCTTGTCAGTATCTGACCTGTTCGTCACCCGGAGCACCCCACCGCGGTGGAGGGTTGCCGTCTACTAAGCCGGGGCTAATACGTAGAACTCGTGAACGAGGGAAATATTAACTGAAGGAAAATGGAATGAGAAATTGCCGATATTTCCCACCTGCAAATGAGTTGCAGGCAATCACTTTCGCCGGCTGTTACCTTCTAAATGAGAGATCAGCCTTCTTCATCGCAGAGGTGATGATGCGAATCGCATTGGGACCCATGCCATGTAAATCTTTTATGGCATCGAGTGATGTCTTTCGAAGATCACTGAGTTTGTAATACCCCTCATCAATCAGGGCTCGACGCACGGGAGCTGCAAGTCCTAGTTCGCGCCACACACCATCGACTTCGGCATAGGCATCGAGATCGGCATCGCCCTGTGCAGATGTAACTTTGCGCTGCGCGCGCTCTGCTTTTCGAGCAGCTGCTGCGCGCATAGCTTCGCCCCGGAGCTTTTTGATTTTGGCTGGAGATTGCTTCGCCATAGTTAATCTCTCTCGATTGCGTACTTCTGGTGCGGGAGGCGGGACTTGAACCCGCACGCCGGAGCACAAGTTCCTAAGACTTGCGTGTCTGCCATTTCACCACTCCCGCTGGAGTTGCAGGCGAAAGGCTACGCGTCTTTCGCTGATGCAACAAATCGGTGCTTATTACTTAGTTTGTTAACGCTCCACGACGTGAAATTGCGTCGACGCCTGCAGATACCAGTAGAACTGCGCCTGTGACGAGGTACTGAATTCCAGCGCCATAACCGAGCAGCCCCATACCGTTATCAATTACGGCAACGACGAGGCCACCGAGAATTGCATCGCGCATGCGACCTTTACCGCCGAAGAGTGAGACGCCTCCGATCACAGCTGCACCCACTGCATAGAGAAGCGTGGAAGATCCACCAGTTGATGGAGAGATTGAATTCATGCGAGATGCGAAGAGCATTCCTGCAATCGATGCGAGTGCTGAACAGAGCACGAAAGCGATAGTGCGAACACGCTTTACATTGATACCTGCACGACGTGCAGCTTCAGCATTTCCACCGACTGCATAGATGTGTCGACCAAATGCTGTTTTCGAGAGAACGAAAGTTCCCACAACTAAAATTACGAGAATTAACGGAGCAACGAAAGGAACACCCTTTGTGCTGTTAGCTGCTGAGAGGCCACGTTCCTGATTGAGTGTGTAGACAGCCCCACCGGTAATAAGCAGAAGTGCGGCAGTTTTCATCACCCAGAGTTGTGTTAATTCAACAACAAGTCCTGCTTTGCGTCGTGAATTGATTCGATTAAGTCCGCTCACGACATAGAGCGCTGAAGTCACAGCCCAGAGAATCCAACCTTGCATTGGTGAGAGATTGCTATTTTCTACAGCCAAGATTGTCTTATCTGCAATCGGAATTGTTCCCCCTTCGCCAGCAAGCAAGAGAAGTACACCTTGGAATGCAAGGAATGCAGCCAGAGTTACAACGAATGATGGGATTCCGAGCCTAGATACCAAGGTTCCAATGAGAGTTCCAAGAATTGCACCCACCGCGATACTTGCACCGAGCGCGGAATACCAGCTCCATCCATGATTTGTAACAAGCAGCACGAGCACAGCGCCGCATACACCTGATGCATACCCTGCTGAGAGATCAATTTCTCCAAGTAGGAGAACAAAGACAAGTCCCATCGCAATCACCATCACGGGCGCTGCCTGTGTCAGCAGATTTGCAAAGTTGCGATTGGTGAGGAAGAACTCAGACATAGCGCCAAATACTGCGACGAGTGAAACAAGTCCCAATACAGCTGGAAGTGAGCCAATATCGCCAGCTTTAACTCGAGAGAGGTAGTTAGAGGCTGCTCCCTTGAGAGTCTCTTTCTCTAACAAAGATTGAGTAGTCATTACTTAGTCACTCCTTCGGATTTGCCAGTAGTGATTAATTCGATAACTTGGTTGGTTGTGACATCTGTCTTCTTCACTTGTGCTGCCATATTTCCAAGGTAGAGAGCTGCAATGTTGTCAGCGACCTGGAAGATATCGATCAGGTTGTGGCTGATGAGAACAACAGCAAGACCATTATCGGCAAGGCGACGAACAAGGTTGAGAACCTGCTCGGTCTGAGCAACGCCAAGGGCTGCAGTTGGTTCATCGAGAACAACTACCTTTGAATTCCACAACACTGCACGAGCGATTGCAACTGTCTGACGTTGCCCACCAGATAGTGATGCAACTGTCTGACGAATTGATTTTACCGTACGGACATTGAGCCCATCGAGAGTCTTGCGAGCAAGCGATTCCATCGAAGTTTCGTTAAGAGTGACGCCCTTCTTCTCTTCTCGACCTAGGAACATATTGTGAACAATGTCGAGGTTGTCGCAGAGAGCAAGATCTTGATACACAATTTCGATACCGAGCGCGGTGGCAGCTCTAGGTCCATCGATTGTGACGTTATTTCCTTCGAAGATGAAGTCTCCGCTTTCAGGTGTGTAGATACCTGCAATACATTTAATGAGAGTGGACTTACCTGCTCCGTTATCGCCAACAAGCGCTGTTACCTGTCCAGGATAGACATCGAAGTTAACATCCTTCAAAACATGGACTGGACCAAAAGATTTGTTGATTCCCTTAAGCGATAGCAACGGTGTGCTCATGAGCGCCTCTCAATAAATGGGTTAAAGATATTTCTTATCCTACTAACAAGAATCCGGTCCGAGGTAATCCCCGGACCGGATTCTTAAGCATTAGCTTATGAAGCTATGTAATGCATATGGAATCTAATGAATTAGATACCGTTTGCCTTACAAACTGCTTCTGTTGCAATCTTACAAACAGCAGCACGTGTCTGGAAGCCATCAGCGATGACAACCTTGACGTTAGCCTTTGTGATTCCAACTGGCACAAGAAGAACTGATGGAACATCGCGCTTTCCATCGTTTGTCTTTCCTGTTGCATTTGTAACCTTAGTTCCCTTGATCAATGCGATCGCGAGAGCTGCAGCTCCGTTTGCTTCCTGCTTTACAGCCTTGTAAACAGTGTTTGAAAGGTCACCAGTAAGGATCGCTGCAAGTCCGTCTGCTGTTGCATCCTGACCTGATACGCATACCTTGCCGTTGAGCTTGTTCTTCTTAAGAACTGCAACTGCTGCAAGTCCAAGACCTTCGTTAGCTGATACAACTGCATCAAGCTTTCCGCCTGCCTTTGTGAGCTGCTGTTCGAAGATAACTCCACCCTTAGCGTTGTCCCAATCTGGAACAGACTGATCGTCAACAAGCTTGTAAGCACCTGAAGTGATTGATGGACGAAGAACAGAGTCATAACCCTGCTTGAAGAGTGTTGCGTTGTTATCTGTTGGTGAACCGTTTAGGTAAACGATTGAAGCCTTTGTCTTGCCAGCCTTAGTAAGGCAATCCTTGATGCCTTGTCCCTGAAGCTTGCCAACTGCAACGTTATCGAATGAAACGTAGTATGAAGCTGATCCTGCAAGTGTTAGACGATCGTAATCGATTGTCTTAACGCCAGCCTTTGCAGCCTTTGCTTGGATAGCAGCTGTTGATGGTGAATCAAGTCCAGCCATGATCAAAACCTTTACGCCCTTTGCGAGCATCTGGTCTGCGATTGTTGCGAACTTTGCCTTATCGCCATTTGCATTCTGGATGTCAGCTGTTACGCCAGCTGCCTTGAATGCTGCTGTAAGGAATGGACGGTCTGCTGTTTCCCAGCGAGCTGATGAAGCAGCATCAGGAAGGATTACGCCAACCTGTGTGCCAGCAGCAGAAGCTGAAGGAGCAGCAACGAAGCCTGTGAGTGCAAGAGCAGCTGTTGCAAGAACTGCTGCTACTGCGTTACGACGCTTTGTCATATTTTTGTAGACCTTTCGAAAAGTCGTGAACCCAGAAAGAAGATTTTTCATTCCTGTTTATGGTCCCGACGGGTGAGGTAACGGTAATTGCCCCACGCATAAAATGGCGAATTTGTAGGCTAACGATTTGATAACGGTTGGCTGATATATGGGCGACCTTCCGCACGCGTGAGCGGGTAACCTTGCTCCATGCCTAGCCTTGCCGATCAGCTTGCAGCCGATATCCAGGCTGCCGTTGCCGCGGCATTTTCGAGGGGAGATCTTGAGGGTCAACCCCCAGCCAGCATCGCCCTTGAGCGCCCCAAGAATCGCGACCATGGCGATTACGCCACTTCTATTGCGCTTCAGTTGGCGAAGGCGGCTGGAAAGAACCCGCGTGAGATCGCCACGATTCTGCAGAGCGCGATTGCATCTATTGCAGGAGTTACCAAAGTAGATATCGCCGGCCCAGGTTTTATTAACATCACCTTGGATCGTGCAAACCAAGCTGAACTCGTGCGCACAATTCTTACTAATAGATATGAATACGGTCGTGGCGCAACGCTTGCTGGGGTGAAGATCAACCTCGAATTTATTAGCGCCAACCCAACAGGTCCGTTGCACTTGGGCCATACCCGTTGGGCAGCAGTCGGTGATTCACTCGGTCGAGTCCTTAGCGCGGCAGGTGCGCATGTCACTCGCGAGTTCTATATCAATGATCGCGGTCGTCAGATGGATCTCTTTGGTCAATCGGTTCAGGCGGCAGCCCAGGGTAAACCGATTCCTGAAGATGGTTACCAAGGAAATTACATTGCAGATCTTGCTAAGGAAGTTGTTGCTGCAAACCCACAAATTTCCACGAGCGAAGAGTTTCGTGAAGCGGCTTATAAAGTTCAATTGGCGCAGCAACAAAAAGTGCTTGAAGCATTTCATACCAAGTTCGACATCTGGTTCTCTGAGCGCTCGCTTCACGAATCCGGTGCCGTTGAACATGCGGTTGAAAAACTTCGCGCACAAGGCCATGTCTTTGAATTAGATGGCGCAGTCTGGCTTCGCACAACCGATTTTGGTGACGACAAAGATCGCGTCATACTCAAAGAAGATGGCGACTTTACATACTTTGCATCAGATACCGCTTATTACATCAATAAGCGTGAACGAGGCGCTGATATCTGTATCTATATGTTGGGGGCAGATCACCATGGTTATATCCATCGCCTGAAAGCCACTGCAGCATGCGCCGGAGATGATGCCAATTACAACGTTGAAATCATGATTGGCCAACTTGTAAAAATAATGGAAGGTGGCGAGGAACTTAAACTTTCGAAGCGTGCCGGAACAATTATTACTTTGGAAGAGTTAGTCGAAAAAGTCGGCGTGGATGCTGCGCGTTACACACTTATTCGCTACCCCGTAGATACTCCGATGGTCATGGATATCGATGTCTTGCGCCGCAATACAAATGAGAACCCTGTCTATTACGTGCAATACGCGCATGCACGTATTGCTGGGGTACTGCGCAATACTCAAGAACTAGGAATCTCATCCGACTTATCTACATTTGACCCTTCACAACTGAGCCACGATCGTGAGAACGAATTACTTGGTTCACTCGCTGAATATCCACGCGTCGTTGCTAGCGCTGCGCAGTTCCGCGAACCGCATCGTGTTGCTCGTTATCTTGAAGAACTTGCTGGGGTGTATCACGGCTTCTACGCGGACTGTCGAGTTATCCCACTGGGTGAAGAACCGATTGCACCAATACATTCAGCGCGAGCAGCTCTCTGCGCCGCAACGATGCAGGTTATTGCAAATGGGCTTGATCTCCTTGGCGTCTCAGCACCGGATCGGATGTAACGATGTCTAATAACTCATCAATGAATATGTGGTCTAAGAACGCATCTCTTCAAGGTGGAACTCTTTCACTTTCCGGAATCCCGGCTGCGCAGCTAGCGAAAGATTTTGGAACTCCAACATTCTTTCTCGATGAAGATGCTTATCGTGCGCGCGCACTTGCGTGGCAGAACGGCCTAAATTCTCAATTCGGTCCACATGCCGGCACCATCTACTACGCAGCGAAATCATTTATCTGTACTGCTGTTGCGCAATGGATTGCAGATATTGGCATTGGTATCGATGTCTGCACTGGGGGAGAACTCGCCGTCGCACTAGCCGGTGGAATCAACCCAGAGAAGATTGAAGTACACGGAAATAATAAATCGGTTGCTGAGATAGATCGCGCAGTCTCTGTGGGCGTCAAAACTATCGTGATGGATTCGCTCTTTGAAATCGAACGAGTTGCAGCCGCTGCATCCAAGTATGGAGTTCGCCAAGGGGTCATGCTCCGACTTACACCTGGCATCGAGGCCCATACCCACGAAAAGATTTCTACTGCACATGAAGATGTGAAATTTGGTTTCTCTATTGCATCGGGTGCTGCGTGGGCTGCGGTCGAAGCGCTGTCAAAATATCCTCAACTCGAACTGCGCGGTGTTCACTGTCATATTGGTTCACAGATATTTGGTGCAGAGGCGCATGAGATTGCAACAGATCGCCTCGTTGGCTTTATGGCGAAATACCGAGATGGATATGGCACGCAACTTCCCGAGCTCGATCTAGGTGGCGGCTTTGGAATTGCATATATCGATGGAGATGTCACCGTTGAGCCAGCGGATGTTCTTCCGCAGATTCATGCAGCGGTACAGAAGGCGTGCGCACAACACAACCTTGAGATCCCGGTGGTTTCACTCGAACCAGGTCGCAACATTGTTGGGCCAACAATGTTTACCTTGTATGAAGTGGGAACCGTGAAAGATGTTGTAATCGATAGCGGAAAAGTTCGTAAGTATGTCTCAGTCGATGGCGGCATGAGCGATAACGCACGCACCGCTTTATACGATGCCGAATACACTGCAGTGATTGCACAACGCGCATCATCTGCGCCTCTTGCCTTGACTCGCGTTGTTGGAAAACATTGCGAAACAGGCGACATCGTTATCGATGAAATTCAATTGCCTTCAGATATTGCCCCTGGCGATCTTCTTGCAACTCCAGCAACAGGTGCATATGGCCGAAGTATGGCTAGTAATTACAATCATGTGCCAAGACCGCCCGTAGTTGCAGTAAAAGATGGAAAAGCCCGCGTAATTGTCCGTCGCGAAAATGAGGCAGACCTGCTCTCACTTGATGTGAAAGAATAGGTATATGAGCCCCGCAGATAAACCAGTTCGCGTTGGCATGCTCGGCTGCGGCGTCGTCGGCAGCCAGGTTGCCCGACTTCTTCTCGAAGATACTGCCGAGCTATCTACTCGCGCCGGCGTGAAGATCGAACTCACTCGCATTGCAGTGCGCACAATTAAAGATTACCCAGGTCTCAACCCCGCACTCTTTACAACCGATCCTTTTTCAATCGTTAACGATCCAGATATCGATCTCATCGTTGAAGTGATGGGTGGCATCGAACCGGCACGCGAACTTGCGATGACTGCGATTAATAATCGTAAATCAATTGTGACTGCAAACAAGGCGCTCCTTGCAAGCCATGGCGCAGATCTCTTCACCGCCGCATATGCAAAAGGTGAAGATATTTACTACGAAGCATCTGTTGCTGGTGCGATTCCGATAATCCGACCACTGCGCGATTCTTTGGCAGGAGACTTCGTCACACGCCTCATGGGTATCGTAAACGGCACAACAAATTACATTCTGACAAAGATGCATGAGGATAATCGTGAATTTGCCGATGTCCTCAAAGAGGCACAGGCACTTGGTTATGCAGAGGCAGACCCAACCGCAGACATTGAAGGCTTTGATGCTGCAGCAAAGGCGGCGATACTTTCAGGACTTGCATTCCACACTCGTGTGACTGTTGACGACGTTTATCGCGAAGGAATTTCTAAGATCACTCTAGAAGATGTAGCAATTGCTAAATCGATGGATCACGTCATCAAACTACTTGCAATTGCAGAGCTCACACCTGCCGATGAAATTTCAGTACGTGTACATCCTGTGATGATTGATAAGAGCCACCCACTTGCTTCAGTGCGCGATGCATTCAACGCTGTCTTTATTGAAGCTGAGTCTGCAGGACCACTGATGTTCTACGGTCGCGGAGCAGGAGGACAACCAACTGCATCTGCAATTCTTGGTGACATTGTTGCTGTCTCCAGACACATTGCGCTGAACTCGATTGGGCAACGCGAAACAGATTATGCAGATCGCGATATTGCACCGATTGAAACTACGAAGACTAAGTTCCTTATTCGCCTTGAAGTTGAGGATAAATCAGGTGTTCTCGCTGCAATTGCAAAGGTATTTGCTGATCAAGGCGTATCTATTCAAACTGTCGATCAAAATGGACGCCATCAAGATGCCGAACTGATCATCGTTACTCACCGCGCAACAGAAGGTGAACTCAAAGCAACTGTTGAAGCTCTCAAGCAGATGCCGATGGTGACTAAAATTTCAAGCGTTATCCGCGTAGAAGGCGCTATCTCGTAATGAGTATCTTCTCTAAAAAGACTGGTGCGCATCAATGGCGTGGAGTAATCGAGGAATATCGCCATCGCTTACCTGTATCTACAAAGACTCCAGTCGTCACTTTGCGCGAAGGCGGAACACCACTTGTGTACGCCTGCGTACTTTCGGAGATGCTCGGCAATAATGTCTGGGTAAAGTTTGAAGGAATTAACCCAACAGGTTCATTTAAAGATCGTGGAATGACCATGGCAATCTCGAAAGCTGCCGAAGATGGCGCGAAGGCTGTTATCTGCGCTTCAACTGGAAATACATCTGCATCAGCTGCTGCCTATGCAGTCAAGGCTGGAATGGTTCCCGCCGTTCTCATTCCTGAAGGCAAGATTGCCATGGGTAAATTAGCTCAGGCAGTTGTGCACGGTGCAAAGCTTTTGCAGGTCGATGGAAACTTTGATGATTGCTTAGTTCTTGCTCGAGATTTATCTGAGCATTACCCAGTCTCACTCGTAAACTCCGTAAATCCATATCGCATTGAAGGCCAGAAGACTGCAGCATTTGAAGTTGTAGACATGCTTGGCGATGCACCAGATATTCACACATTGCCTGTCGGAAATGCAGGAAATATCACTGCATATTGGAAGGGCTATAACGAATACCGCAACGATAAGATTTCAAAGAAGTTGCCTCAGATGTGGGGATTCCAAGCAGCAGGGGCGGCGCCTCTTGTAACAGGCAAGCCCGTTGCAAAGCCCGAGACAATTGCAACAGCTATCCGTATTGGAAATCCTGCTTCATGGGATCAAGCGATTGCAGCTCGCGATGAATCAGGTGGACTCATTGATTCAGTCACCGATGAAGAAATTCTCGCGGCATATCACTTACTTGCATCGAAGGAAGGCATCTTCTGCGAACCTTCATCTGCGGCTGGCCTTGCTGGGCTAATTAAATATAAGAACGCCGGAAAACTTCCAAAAGATAAGACAATCGTTATTACCTGCACAGGCAATGGCTTGAAAGATATTCCGTGGGCACTTGAAGGCGCGGCAGATCCCGTTGTTGTTCCAGTAAATGCCGACGCTGCCGCTAAAGCACTTGGTTTAGTGAAGAAGTAAAGGTTCACTATCACCATGGCCAAGCCAACTTTTAAAGCAAATCCGATTCAAGTTCAGGTTCCTGCAACGTCTGCAAATTTAGGACCTGGCTTTGATTCATTCGGTTTGGCTTTCGGAATGTATGACCGTTACGTCGCGCAAATTCTTGATGAAGGTGGTCTCGATATCGATGTAACAGGCGAAGGCGCTGATGAAGTTCCGCGCACTGATAAGAATTTACTTGTTAAGGCGATGTATAAAGGTTTTGATTATCTTGGCGGAAGACCAAAGGGACTTGCTGTTCGCGCGCTTAATGTAATTCCTCATGGACGCGGACTTGGTTCATCAGCATCTGCAATTATCGGCGGACTTGTTCTTGCGCGTTCATTGGTGCTCACTGGCACAGACAAGATGAGCGATGAAGCTCTTCTCAATCTTGCCAATGAGATGGAAGGCCATCCCGACAATGTTGCTGCAGCCCTCTTTGGTGGCGCAACAATTGCCTGGCAAGATCTCGAAAAGGGAAAAGCTGTCGCCCATGCAATTCACTTGCCAGTTGATCCACGTATCAAAGTGATGGCTTTTATTCCATCAAGCCCACTTGCGACATCGAAAGCGCGAAAGATGTTGCCCGAGTCCATCCCATTTGCCGACGCACAGCGCAATACAACAAATGCTGCCTTGATGACTCAGGCAATCACGATTCGACCAGATTTACTCTTTGCGGCAACTGAAGATTTCTTACATCAGTCATATCGCCAAGAAGCAATGCCTGCATCATTCGCTTTGATGACAAAGCTACGTGCTGCAGGATTGGCTGCATTTGTATCAGGTGCGGGTCCAACAGTTCTTGCACTTCATACTGAGGGTGATGACGAAACAACACAGCTTTCACGCGCAGGTGGAGCTAAATTTGAGGGTAAATCTCTTGAAATTGCTAGCCGCGGAGCCACCCTGCTATAGTTTTGTCATCAGTTCGAACCCCGTAAGTTAAGGGTCAACAAAGAAGAATTGATAAATCAAGTAGTAAAAATCAAGAAGATAAATCCCACAATATAAATCCCAGGGCTCGACTCATATGGTTAGCCCCAAAATGAAAAGAAATAGATGACAACGACAGAACCAGTTCGCTCTAGCAGTCCTGAGCTTTCAAGCATGACCCTTCCTAAATTGAAGGAAGTTGCGTCGCAGCTCGGTATCGATGGTGCAGCAAAGCTTAAGAAGGATGATCTCGTTACAGCTATCGCAGATCTCCAGGCATCAAATCGCGAAGCAGCTAAGGCTGAACGCGAAGCACGCCGCGAAGCACGCAATGCCAAGAAGAGCAATCGAGACAATAAAAATTCAGATAACACATCCGATGATGGCGATGATGAAGAAGATTCATCAGATAACGGTCCATCACAAGATCGCAATAGCAATGATCGCGATGACCGTGGTGGCCGCAATCGTGGACGCGACCGCAATCGTGGACGCGACCGCGGAAGCCGTGATCGTGGAAACCGCGAAGAGCGCGAGCCAGTAATCGGCGAAGATGATGTTTTGGTACCAGTAGGTGGCCTCGTCGACATCATGGATAACTACTCATTTATTCGCACAGGTGGATACCTTCCGGGCCCTAACGATGTCTATGTCTCACAAGGACAGGTACGTAAGTACGGTCTGCGTAAGGGCGATGTTGTAACAGGCCAGGTTCGTCAGGCACGTGAAGGCGAAACTCGTCAGAAGTACAACCCACTCATTACTCTCGAAACAATCAACGGAATGCCATTTGAAGAAGCACGTGGCCGCGTTGAATTCGGAAAGCTAGTTCCGCTCTATCCCCAAGAGCGTCTTCGCCTTGAGACAGAGCCAAATATTCTTACAACTCGCGTCATCGATCTGATTGCACCAATCGGTAAGGGTCAGCGCGGACTTATCGTCTCGCCTCCTAAGGCCGGTAAGACAATGGTCTTGCAATCAATTGCAAATGCAATCACAACAAATAACCCCGAGTGTCACTTGATGGTTGTTCTCGTTGATGAGCGTCCAGAAGAAGTTACAGATATGCAGCGCAGCGTTAAGGGCGAAGTTATCGCCTCGACTTTCGATCGTCCTGCAGAAGACCACACAACAATTGCAGAGCTCGCTATCGAGCGCGCAAAGCGACTTGTTGAAATGGGCCACGATGTAGTTGTTCTTCTCGATTCAATCACACGTCTTGGTCGCGCATACAACATTGCAGCACCTGCTTCAGGCCGCATCCTCTCTGGTGGCGTTGATTCAGCAGCGTTATATCCACCAAAGAAGTTCTTCGGTGCAGCTCGTAATATCGAAGATGGCGGATCGCTAACCATCCTTGCAACAGCACTTGTTGATACCGGATCTCGTATGGATGAAGTTATCTTCGAAGAGTTCAAGGGCACCGGAAATATGGAGCTCATTCTCGATCGCCGTATGGCTGATAAGCGCATCTTCCCTGCAGTCAACGTTGTTGCATCAGGTACACGTAAGGAAGAGATCCTTATGGGAGCTGAAGAACTCAACATTGTCTGGAAGCTTCGTCGCGTGCTTCATGCGCTCGAACCACAAGCTGCTCTCGAATTGCTACTTGAAAAGATGAAGGGCACTAAGTCCAACGTCGAATTCTTGATGCAGATTCAGAAGACAACTGCTGGGCCTGATGACAGCAAGTAATTCACGCTAACGAGTAATTCACAGAACCTTCACAAGGAGCCCCGTTCAGAGATGAGCGGGGCTTCTGCTTTCTCTAGGCCAGCACTGCAAGTACACAGCAATTACACAACCCGAATCCGCATACTTTCCCCATAGGAACTAAACAAGGGAGAGAAAGATGAACTTCATATCACCAAAGAATGTTGCACTTCTAGTTGCAGCAGGTTTGCTTGGAAGTACCGGAACTGCTGTCGCCGCAGGCACAGCTACACCAGCACCAACTGCAACAGCAAAGGCGCACACACCAAATCCAGATGTAGCTGCATATAAGGCAGCGATTACTACATACCGTGCAGGACATAAGGCAGCAGACGATGCAATGAAGGCTGCTGCAACAACTTCACAGTCAACACGCGATGCAGCACTTACAGCTGCAACAACTCCAGAAGCAAAGAAAGCTGTACGCGATGCGTATAAAGCTGCAATGGCATCAGCTCGAGCCGCACATACAGCAGCAATTGCAGCCCTTGGCACAAAACCAACTGCACCAGTCAAGGTCGCAAAGTAAAAGGTCGCTTAGTAATAAATATCTAATTACGCATAGGAAGCCGCAGAATCCCGCGTGGATTTTGCGGTTTTCCTCTTTTGCGAGACTATTAGCGCCTATTGCCACACCTTATGGCGATGACCTGGTTCACCAGCTGCGGCTGGACCCAGACTCAAGAAAAGGAAATAAAAATGAAGAAAGATATCCACCCAGAATATAAAGAGACCCAAGTAACCTGTGGTTGCGGTGAGAAGTTCGTTACCCGCTCAACAGTTGCCAGCGGATCTATCTACGTTGAAGTTTGTTCCGTATGCCACCCCTTCTATACAGGTAAGCAGCGCATCCTCGATACAGGTGGACGCGTCGCTAAGTTCGAAGAGCGCTTCGGTAAAAAAGAAGCTAAGTAGCTTTCTAACGAGACCGCATCGCAGCCGAAAGGTTGCGGCGCGGTCTTTTTATTTCTCCACAATTTATGTGAGTGCAGCAGCGAGAGAAGAAGGGATGACGTCATATGGC
This sequence comes from uncultured Actinomycetes bacterium, assembly GCA_903845465.1. Lineage (GTDB taxonomy): Bacteria > Actinomycetota > Actinomycetes > Nanopelagicales > Nanopelagicaceae > Planktophila. The sequence goes on along the minus strand of CAIMXQ010000017.1, from coordinate 2,021 downwards.
TAACGATCGTTTTGCATCCGCTCATGAAATGGTACGTGAATATCAAGAGCTCGAACTCAAGATGGCCGACCCTTCTATCCACGAAGATCAAGGTAATGCGCGCAAGCTTGGTCGACGCTATGCACAGCTAGGACCTGTTGTTGCGGGCTTTAATGCATGGAAGAGCGCCGCAGATGATTTAGAGGCAGCGAAAGAGATGGCTGCAGAGGATGCATCTTTCGCATCTGAAATTCCTGCGATGGAAGTTGCAGTAGAGGCAGCTGCCGATAAGTTGGAAGAGCTATTGCTTCCGCGCGACCCCAACGATGATCGCGATGTCATTATTGAAGTAAAAGCTGGTGCAGGTGGAGATGAATCCGCACTCTTTGCTGGTGATTTAGTACGTATGTATCAGCGCTATGCAGAAAAGCGCGGCTGGAAGATTGAAATCATCGATATGACTGAATCAGAACTTGGTGGATATAAAGATATTTCTATGGCCGTTAAATCAAAGGGAACACCAGAGCCTGGAACAACTCCTTATGCGCGACTAAAATTTGAAGGTGGAGTACATCGTGTCCAGCGCGTTCCCGAAACTGAGAGCCAAGGACGTATCCATACATCAGCCGCTGGTGTGCTGGTCTTGCCTGAAGCCGAAGAAGTCGATGTTGAGCTAAATATGAATGATGTGCGCGTGGATGTCTATCGCTCTTCCGGTCCCGGTGGACAGTCAGTGAATACAACTGACTCTGCAGTTCGTTTAACCCACGTTCCAACAGGGATTGTTGTCTCATGTCAGAACGAGAAGTCACAGCTGCAAAATAAGGAATCTGCGCTACGTATTCTGCGTGCACGTTTGCTTGCCGATGCTCAAGAGAAGGCAGAGGCTGTTGCAATGGCTGAACGTAAGAGCCAAGTGCGCACGGTCGATCGTTCCGAGCGTATTCGAACATACAACTATCCTGAAAATCGTTTGAGTGATCACCGAGTCAATTACAAGGCAAATAACTTAGATGCAGTATTAAATGGCGAGCTCGATGAAGTTGTTCAAGCTCTTCTCGATGCAGACCGTGCCGCAAAGCTTTCATCAACAAACTAAGGCGCAGATATGGAACTCACCTTTAAAGAATTTTTACGAGGGGGGAAAGAGCAGTTATCTAAGGCAGGTTTTGCTGAAGTTGAAGCAGAACATTTGCTCGCACACACCCTTGGAATATCGCGGATGGATTTACATAACCCACTGACAGTTGAAAATGCACTTTCAGCGATCGGAGATATGGCAGTTGTTGAAGAGACGTTCTGGAAATTACTCGATCGCCGATGCGCTCACGAACCTCTTCAGTACCTGACCGGTGTTACATACTTTCGCCATCTTGAATTGAAAGTTGGTCCAGGAGTCTTGGTGCCAAGACCTGAAAGTGAGCTACTTGTCGAAGCGGTCCTCACTCACATTGAAAAAATTTCAGGTGCAGTCAGCGTCGTTGATCTAGGTTCAGGGTCTGGCGCACTTGCACTTGCCATCGCGACGGAAGTACCACGCACACATGTGATTGCAGTAGAGAAGAGCCCCGAGGCAATTGCGTGGCTTAAAGAGAATGTCTCATTTATCGATGAGAAAGTACGTATCCTGGAAAGCGATGTCTCGACAGCGCTCGACGGCGTTAAATGTGACGTGGTGATAGCAAACCCTCCCTATGTTCCGGACTCTCAAGAACTTCCCAAGGATGTTGCAGACCACGAACCGGCAATTGCACTATTTGGCGGTGCGGATGGAATGAAAATTCCACGCCTATTCATATCCGCAGCCAGCCGTTTACTTAAGTCAGGTGGATTTCTGGCTATCGAGCACCATGAAGCGCAAGGCCCCCAGATTGCAGATGTGCTGAACGAAGAATTCATAGATATTGTTCTGCATCAGGATTTAACTGGTCGTCCACGTTTTACAACTGCAGTGAGGAGATAGCGATGGCACCACGCGTTGATCTCAAACAGGGCGAGATGAAGAAGCATGTCACTCGTGCACTCAAAGCAATTCGCGATGG
>CAIMXQ010000016.1 GCA_903845465.1 uncultured Actinomycetes bacterium | reverse complement strand
CGGGATTGCCTTTTCAATTGTCTGTAAATCTGCGAGCGCAAGTTCCATATTGATTGTTTCGATATCACTGGATGGATCGATGCGGCCATCGACGTGAACAACATCGCCATCGGTGAAGACGCGGATAACCTGACAGATTGCATCCGTCTCTCGAATATTTGCAAGGAACTTATTTCCGAGGCCAGCACCTTCGGATGCGCCTTTAACGATGCCTGCGATATCGACGAAGGACAACGCGGCAGGAAGAAGCTTTTCGGAGCCGAAGATTGTGGCGAGCTTGGCTAAACGCTCATCCGGAACGCCTACGACGCCGACATTGGGCTCGATGGTGGCGAAGGGATAGTTAGCGGCCAAGACATTGTTCTTGGTCAGAGCATTAAAAAGGGTCGACTTCCCGACATTCGGAAGACCGACGATTCCAATTGAGAGGCTCATAAGTAGGACAGCCTACGCGGGATTGTCAGTGCCTCCTGCCACGATTGCCCCATGTCCAGCGCACTCGTGACCTTAATAACTCTGATTATCGGCCTCTTTATTGGATTGGCGATGGGTATCTGGATTTCACGGATTAAAAGCAGTGGCAATTCATCTGAAAAATTGGCGCAAGAACTCAACGATGTCAAGGTCTTACTCAAAGCATCTGATGATCGCCTCAAAGCAGCTGAAGCAAAATCTGAAAATGATACAAAGATTGCAACGCAGATGGAAGAGATGAAGAAATCTGTCGAAACGATGCGCACCCAAGCACAAGATGCTGCCGTACAACGCGTTGCATCTGAAACACAGTTGGTTAATACCATTGATGAAATGCGTAAAGCATCTACCTCCTTCTTCGATGAGACAAAGAAGATTGCTGGCGCTCTCTCTAATTCACAGACACGTGGAAAATTTGGTGAAGCGCAGTTACAACTTCTCCTTGAAAATGCAGGCTTGCGCGAAGGCCATGAATATCAGGCACAACGCTCCACCACAGACTCTGATTCATCTGGCATTCCCGACATCACGGTTGCAATGCCCGGTGGGTCCAAGTTATTTATCGACTCTAAATTTCCCTTTGATCGCTTCCTCGAAGCATTCGGTACTGAAGTCCAAGCCGAACGCGACGAACTTCTCGCTGCACACACTAAAGATTTGCTCAAGCATGTCGAAGCACTTGCAAAGCGCGGCTATCACAAATCTCAGGGCTCACCTGATTTCGTCGTTCTCTTCCTTCCCTTTGAGACCCTTCTCGCAGAATCACTTCGCATAGATCCGATGTTGCTCGAGAAGGCATTTAAAGTAGGTGTCACCCTCGCAACTCCTACATCGATGATGGCGCTGCTGCGCACCGTGGGCCATATATTCACTCGCAATCAATTGGCCGAAAATGCTGATGACATCACCAAAGTTGCAGGAACATTTCTCAAGAACCTCACACTTTTGCATTCCAAGATTGTCGCTGTCGGTAAAGCGATTAACTCAACATCTAAAGCATATGAAGACCTTGTTCCAACCGCCGAGAAAACTGTCTTGTCTCCCGCCCTCCGCATCCATAAACTTGGCGTCAGTGGCGATAAAGAGAAGCTCGCAATCGAATACCCTGATGCGCCCGCAGATGTTCGAGCTCTCAATAACCCAGATCTTGAGAGCGATGACTTTATAGATGTTGAAGTAGTAGAGGAGTAAGTAATGAATACACCAACAATCAAGAAGCCTGCGTTATCAGGGCCAGGACTTAATAAGCAGGGCGTTGTTGTACTTCAAACCCTCTTTATCTTTATCTTCTCGTGGCTCGAGTTATGGATCCGCAACGGTGCAGGAATTCTTACCGGCCTTATTCTCTGTCTCGTTACCTATGGCGGTGTTTCTTACGGTCGTACCGGCACACGATATGTATCTGCTGTGACTCCACCACTTGCATATGCTGTTACATCGCTGATCTACATATTCCTCAGCGATGGTTTGCATCCTGCACGTATCGGAATCGATTTCATCGCAACCCTGGCAAGTGTTGCGCCATTCCTGCTTATCAGCGCTCTCTACGGATGGTTTATGTTCTTTAACGAGAAGGCGAAGAGCCGTCCTTCAAAGCGATTACAGAGCGCTCCAGAAGCTAGTTAAAACTTTTACAGTCTCTTCAGGTTGATCCTCATTTGGGCAATGACCTGCATCTTTAATAATGGTGCGGGGCGCAGATAAATCTTTCGCCATCTGATCCTGCATCGGCATCGGCCATGCATCATCGTTCTCGCCATAAACAACATGGACAGGAATCTTCGTTGCAATAATCTCTTGCGTAAGTGCTTGGGTATCCTGCAAGTGATGAGCCATTGTCTTAGTTGATTCCGGGTCACTTGCCTTCCAT
>CAIMXQ010000015.1 GCA_903845465.1 uncultured Actinomycetes bacterium | reverse complement strand
CACATCTCCCGGATATGGAATCACGATTCGTGTTGAGGGTTCTCCTGAACTTCAACCAGTTGCGCTCATAACAACAACTATTACCAATGCTGGTGCAACTATCACCGCCCTCGACGTCGTTGAATCTCTACTTGAAAAGGTAGTAGTCGACGTTACCTGTGACACTGTCGATGCAGATCATGCACAAGAAATTCACGATGCGCTCTCATCACACACTGGATTAACAGTTCGCAAGGTAAGTGATCGAACATTCTTACTCCACCTTGGCGGAAAAATTGAAGTCCACTCAAAGGTTCCGCTGAAAACTCGCGATGATCTATCTCGCGCCTACACTCCTGGTGTTGCCCGCATCTCGCAAGCAATTGTTGATGATCCATCCGATGTGCGCCGCCTAACAATGAAACGCAATACTGTCGCAGTTGTTACAGATGGATCTGCAGTACTGGGCCTTGGAAATATTGGCCCTGCCGCAGCACTACCTGTCATGGAGGGTAAAGCTGCTCTCTTTAAGCGCTTTGCTAATGTGGATGCATGGCCGGTCTGTCTTGATACACAAGATGTCGATGAAATTGTTCGCACCGTGCAATTGATTGCGCCCGTCTATGGTGGAATTAATCTCGAAGATATTTCTGCACCTCGTTGCTTTGAAGTAGAACGTCGTTTACGCGAATTACTTGATATTCCTGTTTTCCACGATGATCAGCACGGAACCGCAATTGTTGTGCTTGCCGCTCTGCGCAATGCGCTGAAGCTGGTGAAGAAAGATATGTCAAAGGTCAAAATTATTCTTAGCGGTGCAGGAGCGGCTGGAACAGCAATCGCTCGGCTCCTTGTCCTTAGTGGCGCCACAGACATCATTGCATTCGATAAAGATGGAGTAATCGGCAGAGATTCCACATCTGATGGCGCCATGCGCGATTGGTTTATTGAAAATTCAAATAAAACTAACTTTGAAGGTTCGATCCATGAAGCACTTGTAGGTGCAGATATCTTTATCGGTGTCAGTGCACCCAATGTTCTCGTTGAAGCTGATATCAAAGCAATGGCACCTGGATCTATTGTCTTTGCGCTAGCTAATCCAGATCCCGAGATCGACCCTGTTATTGCGCGCAAATACGCGGCTGTCGTTGCAACTGGCCGCAGCGATCACCCAAATCAAATCAATAACGTATTGGCATTTCCTGGAATCTTCCGCGGATTACTCGATGCACAGGCCCATAAAATTACTGACAAGCTGCTTGTTGCTGCCGCAGAGGCAATTGCCGATTGCGTGAGCCCATCTCAGCTCAACACATCATTTATCGTCCCGAGTGTCTTTGATCCCAATGTAGTAACTCAAGTTGCTGCTGCTGTGAAGAAGTCGGTGTAATGAATTTACTTGCATCTTTTGATGCACAGTTTGCAGCACTCGCTCCATTTCTCTTCTATCTCATTGTCGGCGCTATCGTATTTGTTGAGACTGGCCTTCTCTTTGGATTCTTTCTCCCAGGAGATTCAGTTCTCTTTAGCGCAGGGCTTGTGGCTGCTTCAAAGGACAATATCAATATCGTTTTTCTCGTATCTGTGATTTTAGTTTCCGCATTCTTTGGAGATCAAATTGGATTCGTAATTGGTCGAGTGATTGGTCGTCCATACTTGGATAAGCGAACATCTCCCCGTATTCAACAGATGATCACGCGTTCTGAACGGTTCTATGAACACACCGGCTGGTGGGCAGTT
>CAIMXQ010000014.1 GCA_903845465.1 uncultured Actinomycetes bacterium | reverse complement strand
CTCCTGCGATTGCATATCTTGTTGGTGAGTCCGGCGCAGATCTCGGCGTCATGATCTCGGCATCTCACAATCCAATGCCTGATAACGGAATTAAGTTGTTCTCACGTGATGGCGGAAAGCTCGATGATGCAATCGAAGCAGCTATTGAAAAGCGCATGGGCGAGCCATGGACAAGGCCGACCGGTCGCGCCGTCGGTCGCATTACCTTTGATGAGACCGCTATCGCTCGCTATCTCGATCATTTACTTGCATCAGTCTCAACACCACTGAAGGGCCTCACAATTGTTGTCGATTGCGCTAACGGTGCATCCTCTGTGGTTGGCCCTGTTGCATATGAAAAAGCAGGAGCGAAAGTTATCGCTATCCATCACTCACCCGATGGTTGGAATATCAACGAGAACTGTGGATCGACCCATCTAGAAGATTTACAGGCACGAGTTGTCAAAGAAGGCGCAGACTTCGGAATCGCACATGATGGCGATGCAGATCGCTGCCTTGCCGTCGATGGCAATGGAAACATCATTGATGGCGATGCAATCATGACAATTCTTGGTCGCGGATTTAAAGAGCGGGGCGCTCTGAAATCCAACACAATCGTCGGAACAGTCATGAGCAATCTTGGATTTATGCATGCGATGAAAGAATCTGGCATTGAGGTAATCACTACTTCTGTGGGCGATCGCTATGTCCTTGAAAAGATGCTCGAAGGAGATTTCTCGTTAGGTGGCGAACAATCTGGCCACTTGATTATGCGCGAGTTCGCAAATACTGGAGATGGAATTCTAACTGCGCTTCAACTTGCTCAAGAAGTTGTGCGCACCAAAAAGTCACTTGCAGATCTTGCTGCGACCATGAAGCATTTTCCTCAAGTCCTCATTAATGTTCCTAATGTTGCAAAGGAGAAGCTCTTGAATTCACAAGCAATAGCTGATGCAGTTGCGAAGGCAGAATCAACGCTTGGCGATGCAGGACGAGTTTTACTGCGCGCATCCGGAACCGAGCCACTCATTAGAGTCATGGTTGAAGCCTCGAGTGATAACCTTGCTCAAGAAATTGCAGCATCACTTGCTGCAGTAGTTAAGGCAGAACTGGGGAACTAATTCGTGTGCGGAATCGTGGGTTACACAGGTCCACAATCTGCCCTTACCCCAATTATTGAGGGTCTGAGACGCCTTGAATATCGTGGCTATGACTCAGCAGGAATTGCACTAGGAACGAGCAACTCACTCTTCGTAGAAAAGCGCGCAGGAAAATTAGCAAACCTTGAAGGTGCACTTCCTGCAAACCTTCCAACAGTTCATTCAGGAATCGGGCACACTCGCTGGGCAACCCATGGCGGACCAACTGATCGCAATGCGCATCCGCACCTTGATAACGATGGCAAGTTAGCCGTTATTCACAACGGCATTATTGAAAATTATGCTGAACTCAGAATTGAACTTGAGAAACGTGGACATAAGTTTGAATCCGAGACAGATACAGAATCTGTAGCTCACTTACTTTCAGATCTGCGCAAAGAACATAATGGAGACCTCACCGCAGCAATGCGTGCTGCGGTAAAGCGCCTTCGCGGTTCCTTCACACTTCTTGCAATACATGCAGAGGCTCCGCAAACCATTGTCGGCGTACGCCGCAATTCACCACTTGTAGCCGGCCTTGGCAAGGGTGAAAACTTCCTGGCTTCAGATGTTGCAGCATTCATTGATTACACAAAGCGCGCGGTAGAACTTGGGCAAGATGAAGTAGTCACAATCAATCCAGATGGTGTTGCTATCTGCGATTTAGATGGAAAGGCACTTCCGCTAAAGGAGTACGAAATCACTTGGGACGCAGCAGCAGCTCAAAAGGGCGGCTTTGCGCACTTTATGTTGAAGGAAATTTTCGATCAACCAAAGGCGATTGCAGATACCTTGATCGGACGCCTAAGTGATAACAACCAAGTTCTGCTAGATGAACTACATATGAGCGATGATGAAATCAAGAAGATTAAGCGAATTTCAGTCATTGCTTGTGGCACCGCATATCACGCAGGAATGGTTGCAAAGTATGCAATCGAAAAGTGGGCAAAGATTCCCGTGGATGTTGAGATTGCCTCTGAATACCGCTATCGCGATCCCATCGTTGATAGAGACTCACTCGTCATCGCAATCTCACAATCCGGTGAAACCATGGATCTTTTAATGGCAGTACGACATGCCAAAGCAAATGGCGCTCGTGTACTTGCTGTCTGCAACACCAATTCATCAACGATTCCACGCGAGTCCGATGCAGTTCTCTATACACACGCTGGACCTGAAATTGCTGTGGCATCAACGAAGGCTTTTCTTACTCAGATCGTTGCCGTATATCTAATTGGCCTTAAATTATCTCAAGTGCGTGGCACACTCACAGATTCACAAGTGAAGGCTCTCTACAACGAAATGCTCGAACTACCAGGCAAAGTGGAGCAAATCCTTGAAACCATCGAACCACTTCGCGAGCTCACACGTAAATTTGTTAAGAACAACACCGTGCTCTTCCTGGGTCGCGGAATCGAGTACCCAGTGGCACTCGAAGGTGCACTGAAGCTGAAAGAGCTTGCATATATTCACGCCGAAGGATTTGCTGGTGGCGAACTCAAGCACGGTCCAATTGCGCTGATTGAAGAAGGTACTGCAGTGATTGCAATACTTCCAACAGCAGATGAACATCAACTTGATGAGAAGATGCTCAGCAATATTCAAGAAGTAAAGGCTCGTGGTGCACGCGTAATCGTGATTGCACCAGAAGGTGCTGAAGTTATTGGCGCCGAACACATCATTCGTATTCCAGTTGCATCTCCTCTCTTTCAGCCAGTTCTTGCCACAGTTCCGCTACAAGTATTTGCCTACGAAATTGCAGTTGCGCGCGGTACTGATGTCGACCAACCACGTAACCTCGCAAAATCAGTCACAGTCGAATAAGAATGGGCACAATCACTGATCCCCGCAAAGCGCAGATGCGTCGTGCACTTAACTGGTCTGCATGGCTATTTACTGGCTACCTATTTACTACCTACATCGTTCTCACAGATGGCTTTCTGGTTCGCATCGATCGCCACCTTAACAACCTTCACCACCCGCGATTCCACGGAGCTTCATACTTCATTATTCGCCGCCTTGATGATCTAGGCCTTCGAAGTGTTTCAGGAATTTCTCTGATTATTGTCGGCCTTTACATTGCAATGAGATTTAGAACATGGAGGCCAGTTAATTTAGGCCTCCTAGCTTTTATTGCGCTAAACGTAGTAGTCGGCGCATTTAAATATGCGTTAGGTCGCACAAAGCCTCACTTGGGTTTAGATATCTTGCATGCTGGCGGAATGTCTTATCCAAGTGGCCATGCATCTAATGCAATTCTCATTTGGGGAGTTATTGCTTACTTAATTTACCGTTACGCACACATCAATAGATATGGCGGACGTCTTGCAAGTGCGGCGGTCTGCCTTCTCGCACTCACTGTCTGCACCGTCTCGCTCATCCGTAACACTCATTGGTTCTCTGACCTTTTTGGCGGCCTGCTTTTAGGGTCAGCACTCTTAGTTCTCATTATTGCAATCGATCGATTCTTTCCATCTGATAGCCAACTCCACTAGCGCCTTATAGACTTACAGGCATGATTGATGGAATCGGCATCGATGTCGTAGATATTGCGCGATTCCTCGAATCTCTCGAACGCACACCAGGACTTCGTGAAAAACTCTTCACCGAATCAGAGCGCACACATACTTCTCAGTCACTCGCAGCGAGATTTGCGGCAAAGGAAGCTCTCTATAAAGCACTGAGCCCTGAGCATGGTTTGCATTGGCATGATGCAGAGGTCATCAATCAACCTAACGGAAAGCCGGAATTTCTCTTCCGCGGAGATATTGCAGATTTAGTCGATGGCGCACAAGTCCACCTTTCTCTCTCGCACGATGCGGGCATTGCCTCTGCAATGGTGGTTGTCGAACGATGAGAGCTGAAGCGATCGTTGATCTCAGTGCTATCAAGCACAATGTCGAATCTTTGAAGAAGAGCGCCGGAACCAAACTCCTTGCAGTTGTTAAAGCTGATGCATATGGCCATGGACTTATTCCCGTTGCTAAGGCGGCACTTTCTGCAGGTGCTGATTACTTAGGTGTTGCCCTTCTCGAGGAAGCGTTTGCACTTCGTGAAGCGGGGATTGAAGCGCCCATCCTTGCCTGGCTAGTTCAACCAGGTTCAGATTTTAAAAAAGCAATCGAACTAGATATTGAATTAGCGGCAGCATCACTAAAAGCCTTAGGTGAAATCTCGGCAGCATCAGTAGGCAAGAAGGCGAAAGTACACCTTGAAGTAGATACCGGAATGACTCGTGGGGGATTCCTCAACGAATGGGATCAGTTGAGTTCCGAGCACCTCAGCAATATCGAACTTATTGGAATTTTTTCTCACTTTGCCCGCGCTGATGAACCAGGTGAAAAGCAGAATATTGATCAACTCAATCGCTTCACACAAGCAGTCGACAAGCTTCACTCATTAGGGTTCACAAACATAATTCGACATCTCTCCAATTCAGCGGCAACACTTAAAGACGAGGCATCTTCCTTTGACATGGTGCGCACAGGAATTGCCATGTATGGACTTTCACCCGATGTAAAAACTTTAGGCAACTCAAAGTCACTTGGGCTTCGTCCTGCTATGCAACTACGAGCAGCTCTCTATCTTGTAAAAGAAGTTCCTGCGAATTCTCCTGTTGGGTATGGAGCAACGGAAAGCACACCACGCGACACCAAACTTGGCATTGTTGCAATGGGTTATGCAGATGGAATTCCACGTATTGCACACGATGCAGGTATCTGGTCATCAAGCGGAAAGTCGCCAATCATCGGTCGCGTTTCGATGGATCAATTCGTTGTAGATCTTGGCCCAGATTCAAAACTGCAATCGGGGGATTGGGTTGTCATTTTTGGAAATGGTTCTCATGGCGAATACACAGCCGATGATTGGGGCGCAGCATCGGGTTCAATTAATTACGAGATAGTCACACGAATTGGACCACGTGTGCCTAGAATCTACTCTGCCCATGTCTACTAATACTTTTCTTCTCGAAGCTCGCGGAGTATCTGTCTCCTTCGGCGGATTACGCGCACTTCATGATGTGCACCTTCAACTCAATCGCAATGAAGTAGTCGGCGTTATTGGGCCCAATGGCGCTGGAAAGACAACTCTCTTCAATGCAATCTGCGGATTGGTGACGCCAGATTCTGGAACTTTTTCATTTAAGGGAAAAGAGCAAGCATGGCCGCGAACAGATGAGCTTGCCAGCCTTGGCATTGCACGCACTTTGCAAGGGGTTGGTTTATTTCCAGGTTTAACAGTCTTGGAAAATGTGATGATCGGTGCACAACGTTTTGCTCAGACCGGGCTTATCTCTGCAAGCCTTGGTCGCAATACACGCGATGAAAAAGAACTCGCAGAACGTTCCATGAGCGCGCTCGAGCGAGTCTATGCGAGAGCGCTAGCTAATCGCCGTGCCAATACTCTTTCTTATCCAGATACCAAACGTGTTGCCATAGCACGTGCATTGGTAAGCGAACCAGATGTATTAATGCTCGATGAACCAGCAGGCGGACTTGGCCCACAAGATATCGAATGGATGAATGGACTTATTCGT
>CAIMXQ010000013.1 GCA_903845465.1 uncultured Actinomycetes bacterium | reverse complement strand
TTGCAGTGATGAAGAAGGCTTACGAAGGAGAGTAAATATCTGTGGGCGGCGAGGGTTTCGAACCCCCGACATCCTCGGTGTAAACGAGGCGCTCTACCACTGAGCTAGCCACCCGGCTAAGTAATGCTTGCGAATACTACTTTATATACGCGAAAGAACGAAAATCGTGCGTGAAGTATGCGAGATTACAGTGCAGCAATAGCGGTTTTGTAATCGCCATTATTGCGAGCATCGCCAAGGCCATTAACGACTGACCAGCGAATGATGCCCTCTTTATCGATGATGAAAGTTCCGCGCATCGCGCATCCGAGATCTTCGTTGAAGATTCCAAATGCCTTTGCTGCTGCGCCATGTGGCCAGAAATCTGCGAGTACTGGGAACTTGTATCCCTCTTGCTCGGCGAAGATGCGCTGTGAGTGCATTGAGTCGCATGAGATTGCAAGTACCTGAACGTTGTCATTCTGGAAAACGGCAAGATCATCGCGGATTGCGCAGAGTTCGCCTGTGCAAGTACCGGTAAATGAGAATGGAATAAAGAGAACGACTACGTTCTTGTTGCCCTTAAATGATGAGAGCTGAACTTTATTTCCGTGCTGATCTTTTAATTCGAAATCTGGTGCGGCTTGGCCAATGGTCAGTGTCATGACGCGAATCTATCGCTTGCCAGCCTTACGTGCCACTAGACGAGTGGCGGTCCAATCTTGTGCGACTGCAAGCGTTGATGTTTGGCTCAATCCGCATGTAGGTGCGGCATCTTGAATATCACTTGGTTCCACATGGCCATCGCGACCGACCTTGGGAGTGAGAACCCAGATTGGTCCGGTCTCAGTCAGATATGCCATTGCATCCATTAATTCATCTACGAGATCACCATCATCGTCGCGGAACCAGAGAATGACTGCATCGACAACTTCATTGGTGGAATTTTCGTGAAATTCTGTGCCGACTATTTTCTTTATCTCAGCACGGAGAGCATCATCGCAATCGGCTCCATACCCGATCTCGAGGATTAGCTCTCCTTTAGCAAAACCCATGCGCATTGCCACGGGATAAGTCCAACCGATGAGACCGATATTTACAAGGGTTTAAGCAGCCTCACAGCCGATTTTTTTGCGCTTAAACCCCTTAGGCGCGAGAATACGGGTATGACCGAATTCGCCGGATCGCCCGATCAGATAATCGACCAATTAGTAGATACAGATCCTGCTGAAACGGCTGAATGGCAAGCCTCCTTTGATGCAGCTTTAAATGCTGCTGGCCCAGTTCGTGCGCGTTACTTGATGCTCCAGCTTTTGAAGCGAGCGCATGAGAAGAAGATTGGTCTTCCTGACCTTCGAACAACTGATTACATCAACACTATTTCTCCAGAGAATGAACCAGCGTTTCCAGGCGATGAAGATATTGAACGTCGCATTCGCGCAGCCGTACGTTGGAACGCTGCAATCTTGGTGCACCGCGCACAGCGCCCAGGCGTTGGCGTCGGTGGACATATTTCTACTTATGCATCATCTGCGGCTCTTTATGAAGTTGGGTTCAACCACTTCTTCCGCGGACAAGATCACGCAGGTGGCGGGGATCAAATCTTCTTCCAAGGACATGCCTCTCCCGGAATGTATTCACGTGCATTTCTTGAAGGCCGTTTTAGCGAAAACCAACTTGATGGATTCCGCCAAGAACTTTCGCACGAAGGTGGCGGACTATCGTCATATCCACATCCACGTTTGATGCCGGACTTCTGGCAATTCCCAACTGTGTCGATGGGTATTGGCCCAATCAATGCAATTTACCAAGCGCGTTACAACCGCTACTTACATAACCGCGGAATCAAAGACACAAGCGATCAAAATGTGTGGGCATTTCTTGGTGATGGCGAAATGGATGAAGTCGATACTTTGGGTGCGATTGGTCTTGCTTCACGTGAGAAGCTCGACAATTTAACCTTTGTCGTTAACTGTAATTTGCAGCGCCTCGATGGCCCTGTGCGCGGTAACGGCAAGATTATTCAAGAGCTCGAATCTATCTTCGGTGGCGCAGGCTGGAATGTCATCAAGGTTGTATGGGGCCGCGGTTGGGATCCACTTCTTGCACAAGATCGCGAAGGTGCGCTTGTGAATTTGATGAACACCACTCTCGATGGCGATTACCAGACATTTAAAGCTGAAAGCGGAGCATTTGTTCGCGAGCACTTCTTCAATCGCGATCCACGCACTGCAGCGATGGTTGCTAACTACTCCGATGATCAGATTTGGAACCTCAAGCGCGGTGGCCATGATTACCGCAAACTCTTTGCTGCATACACAGCTGCAACCGAAAAGAATGGCCGTCCAACAGTTATTTTGGCTAAGACAGTTAAGGGATGGACTCTTGGTTCGCACTTCGAAGGTCGTAACTCAACGCACCAGATGAAGAAGATGACTCTCGAAGACATCATCGAATTCCGCGATCGCCTTGAAATTCCATTGGCAGATGACAAGCTTGATAAGTACACACCTTCGTATTACAAGCTTCCTGCAGATTCACCCGAGATGAAGTACCTCGAAGAACGTCGTCGCGAACTCGGTGGATCAATTCCAAGCCGTCGCAAAGTTTCCCGTCCACTTCCACAACCGGCCGATAGCGCCTACGAATCAGTGCGTCGCGGTTCAGGTCAACAAGAAGTTGCGACAACGATGGCGTTTGTCCGTATGTTGAAAGATCTCGTGAAAGATCCTGGACTTGGCAACCGCATTGTTCCGATCATCCCTGATGAAGCACGTACCTTTGGTCTCGATTCACTATTCCCATCACTAAAGATTTACTCACCGCATGGCCAGCAGTACATGGCTGTAGACCGCGATTTGATGTTGTCATATAAAGAATCTACATCTGGCGTCATTCTGCACGAAGGTATCAACGAGGCAGGATCAGTTGCATCCTTTACTGCAGTGGGTTCTTCCTACTCAACACATGACGAACCGATGATTCCGATCTACATCTTCTACTCGATGTTTGGATTCCAGCGCACAGGAGATGCTTTCTGGGCAGCTGCTGATCAATTAGTTCGTGGCTTTGTTCTCGGTGCAACAGCAGGGCGCACAACGCTCAATGGCGAAGGTCTGCAACACGAAGATGGTCATTCACACCTTCTTGCCGCAACTAACCCAGCAGTTGTTTCATATGACCCAGCATTTGCCTACGAAGTCGGACATATCTTCAAAGATGGTCTACGTCGTATGTATGGCGAGAACAGCGAAAATATTTATTACTACATGACCGTTTACAACGAGCCTTACATGCAACCTGCTGAACCAGATAACTTGGATATCGACGGTCTACTTAAGGGAATTTATCTTTACTCTGGTGCATCACGTCAACGTAAGAAGAATGCTCAAATCTTGGCATCTGGCGTCGGTGTTAACTGGGCTCTGAAAGCACAGAAACTTCTTGCTGAAGATTGGGGCGTAGCAGCCTCTGTCTGGTCAGTGACTTCATGGAATGAACTTCGTCGCGATGGCCTTGAGGTAGATCGCCACAATATGCTCAATCCAAAGAATAAGAAGACTGCTTATATTGCCGACAAGCTACGCGGAACAGAAGGACCTGTTATCGCAGTCTCTGACTTTATGCGCGCAGTACAAGATCAAATCTCACCGTGGGTTCCAAATGCATTTGTATCACTTGGAACAGATGGCTTTGGGCTTTCCGATACTCGCGGTGCACTTCGTCGCCACTTCAAAGTTGATGCAGAATCGATCGCTGTTGCAACACTTGCAGAGCTTGCAAAGGCTGGCGAGGTTAAGGAATCTGTAGTTCAAGAGGCAATTGATAAGTACCGAATCTTCGATGTGCGTTCAGCAGATGCTGGAAACACCGAAGGTTCAGGCTGATAAAAGCTTCTTACAGATCTACTTTGTAGCTGTGCTGTCTTTCTTAAGCACGCCTACAAAGAAGGTGGAGATTAAGAGCATCGCAGCTGGAATCATCATCGCCAGCGCAATTGAACCCGTAAATTGAATTGTCCATGCAACAATCCATTTCACAACAAAGGTCAACACGTTATTAACAACACCAAATTGTCCGACAACTACTGCACTTGGCTGTGAAGATCTGCGATTTGCTGCAGCGAAAAATGAGGGCCCGAGGAATGAAGAGCCAATTCCACCCAAAGTAAATCCCAGTAGAAATAGGCCGTAAGACCACCACTGGGCGATTGCAGGTAGATGAGTTGCCACAATGATTGATGAACCAAATCCAAGGCCAGCAAGAAGCGCTGCTCTGCGCACCCATACATACAGCTCATCACGTTTTTCTAACCGCTGCACAATCACGAGCCGGCCAAAGATCATCGCCGCCGTGAAAAAAATGTAAGGGACGGCAGCGAGTCCAGGCGCGATCGCTAATCGATCTTTTGTAAAGATAGTTCCCCAGTCACCGATTGCAAATTCAAGATAGATGGCACATGCCATGCCCAAGCTCACGGGCCAATCAATATGGAAGGAGGTAAAGATCTCTTTAATGCTGAAATCTTGCGAAGAATCCTGATTTGCCGTGATTAATACAGTGTGCAGACTTAAGATAATTCCAATCATTAATACTGCTGCTACCGCACAAATGACATCGATTTGCGCGACTAGAGAAGTATGGCCGACGAGGAAACCCGAAACTATTGCAGAGGCTAGAGCACCGAAACTCCAGAAACCTGCAGAAGATGTAATGAGGTTTTTGCCACTGCGCTCTAAGAAATGGAAGGCTTGGCTATTGATACATACATGGACTGCAGTAATGCCAAACCCAAAGCTGATATTTAAGATGAGAAAGAGAAGCGTTGAATGTGTATGTACGACGCTGGCCAGCGAGGTCAGCAGTATCACTATTGCGGAGACAGTGACTCGCTTTGCACCAAATCGATGGATGATGTGACCGACAGTAAGGAGTCCTAAGAAAGCTCCAATTGATCCGGTGCTTATCAAGGATCCGAAGGCTCCATTATTTAAACCTAGCTGCGCCTTCACTTCAGGAAAACGAGGCACCCAAGCCATAATCGAAAATCCGAAGAGAAAGAAGACTGTGTGGAGCAATTTCTGTTCGCGCTCAGGAGCAATGGAGATTTGAGCCATAATTAAAAGAGCGCATTCGCAAGCTGCGCACGGGCTTTAATAACTCGTGGATCAGCTTGGTCAACGAGAGCAAAGAGCTCGAGCAATCGATCTTTGATAACTTTCTGTTCATCACCATGTAACACCAAAAGTAATCTTAGAAGTCGATCAAATGCTGGTTCAAGATATCCGCTCATGACTTCAACATCTGCGCATTGAATCTGTAACTCAATATCATCAGGGCGCTTAATGGCATCTTCCATCACCTTTGCAGCATCAACACCGTGTGTACGGGCAAGTAACTGCACCTGCGCAAGACCTAACTTCGCATATGCATCAGTTGGTTTGCGAGCAATCAAACGCTTATATGCAGCTTCAGCTGCTGGGTAATCTCCTTGATCAAGGGCAGCAAGTGCTTCATCTTCTTCAGGTTCAGTCTCTTCAACTGGTTCTTCACCGATTCCTTGTTGCGCGGCCAAGGTGAGAATCTTGGTAATGACTTCGCGCAGTTGTTCTTCGCTAAGTGGTTGTTCAAGAAATGGAACAGCCTGTCCCCCAATAAATACAACTCCATAAGGAATTGTTCGCGCTTGCAGAGCTTGCGCTACGGGAGCTTGTTCATCAATATTGACGTGGGCAAGTATCCATTTTTCTCCGCCTGCGCTCTCTAACTTTCCAAGCGTGCGCAATAATTCAACGGATTCGGTAGAACGAGGCGACCAACATAGAGCGATAACTGGCTTTGTCTTTGAAAGTGGAAGAATTTCAGCTTGCAAATTAAGTGGAGTGACTTCAATACCAGGAATCGGTGAAGTCATATCGGGGGCCGGTTTTCTAAGCGCGCTCAAATCAACTGCTTGAGAAAAGTTCGGTGGCAAACTCATGACATCTTCCTCGCTCTAACTTTGTGTTACTGAATTGCACCATCTACTCGAACGTCGACTCCAGAGTCGCGACGGTAGGGCAAAATTTCTGCAACATAGGACTTCGCGGCAAACTCTAGTCCAACATCGTGGCCCGCACGTTCGCTCAAATACCAGCGATGCTCAAGGGTTTCATGGAAAAATTGAGCGAGTTCAATGCGCCCTTCAAGTTCTGGTGGAATAAGGCTGACAGTTGGTCGAAATACTTCATCGAGCCAACGTTTAGCTGAATCAGAAAGTGGTGGCTTAGGTGATTTTTCTCGCCCTCTAAATCGATCAAAGGATGCAAGTAATCGCTTGGCTTGTAGCTCTTCTGTATCAAGTCCCATCAATTCGCGAAGACGGCTCTTGTGATATCCGGCGGCGACAAGTTTAGGCTGGAATACCAACTTACCTGCGTTCTCGCCTTCCTCCATAGATACCGATACTTCTTCAACGGCAAAACCGAGATCATGTAATTGACGCATTGCACGTTCTACTGCATGGCGATCTGTTGGATCGAGGACTTGCCGATCTTTGAGCGCAGACCACAAACGGTGATAGCGCTTAATGAGCGCAGTACTTGCACGAATCGGATCGAGTCCTGGATACAGAACTCCTGAAAGTTGTAGATCTTCAAGTTCTGCGGCGACGTTAAAGTGTGCGATTTCTAAATCATGTTCACGCTGACCGACCGAAAGTGATTTCTGAAATTCTCCCGTTTCGGCATCGACAAGATATGCCGCATAACCTTCAGCATCGCGGCGAAAGAGCGTGTTGGAAAGTGAACAGTCGCCCCACCAAAAGCCCAGTAAATGTAAACGCACAAGTAGCAAGGCAAGGGCATTTGCCATCAACGTGACATCTTCTGCTGTAACTTGCTTATCGCTAAGCACTACGCGAAATGGCAGCGAGTATGGCAAGAAGCGAGTGACAAGCGCGCACGGAAGTTCCTCGCCTTTCTTATCTGTGCGACCTTCAATTACTGCAATTGATTGAACGCTTGGTGAATCTAATTGCTTGAGTTCGCGCAAAATTTTGTATTCTCGATTTGCAAACTCTGAGACAGTCTCTTTCACTGCATAGACTTCAGAATCTGGATCATCAGTCGAACGCACGAGGCGAACGATGTGGCGAGAAATACCTCGCTTTTCAGCAAGCAGCGGATCTTCCGGCCACTGCTCAAGTGGAATGTTCCATGGCAGGCCTGTAACAGCTGCGATTTCCTCGCCGAGCCCAGTAATCCGTAGCGCCATGGGGGTTATTCTCTCGTACGCTTTACAATAAATCATGGCCATTTCGGAGCGCATGAAGAGAAAACCAAAAGAACCACGTATTCGCCCTGATTTTGGAGATGCAGGTGCTCCAATCGACAGAGGACACCCCTTCTATTTTGGTTTTGTGGCAACTATCGGAGCACTCAGTGCATTTGTTCTGATGAGAGCGTTGGCGAGTGCGAGCCAAGTATTTGTATTAATTATCGTCGCGCTCTTTCTCGCTGCTGGGCTCAACCCTGCAGTCGAAGCAATTCGTAAACGTGGACTATCGCGCGGAACATCCGTGGCAATTATCTTCGCTCTTGTCATTTTAGTTGTAGGGATTTTTGCGGTTCTCGTCGTACCACCGCTCATTTCTCAAGGAACGCACTTAATCCAGATTGCGCCTAATCTTCTTGAAGATCTCAAGAAGAATGCAACGATCGCAAATCTCAATAGCCACTATGGTCTTATCGATACCTTGCAGAAGAGACTTCATGAAGTGACATCTAATGGAACTCTTCTCATCACAGCTTTTGGTGGCGTTATTGGAGTTGGTAAGAGCGTTCTCTCTGGAACCTTTACGGCGCTTACTATTCTAATCTTGACTCTCTACTTCATTACTTCACTACCTCAAGCAGTCGAACTTGGTCTGAAGTTGGTACCTGCTAGTCGCCGTAAACGTGTGGAGTTATTGACCGATGCAATTATCTCTCGAGTTGGTACCTTCGTAGGAAGCCAAATTATCGTCTCAGCTCTGGCGGCAGTATTCATCGCAATCTTCTCTGCAATATTAGGGCTTCCATCCCCGATTGCAATTGGCATCATCGTCTTCGTATGCGGTTTAGTTCCACTTATCGGCCACTTCCTTGGCTGTGGAATCGTCACCATTATCGCGCTTACACAATCAGTATCAATCGGGCTCATTGCATTCGTTGGATATGTCCTCTACGTACAAGTCGAGAACTATCTTGTGCATCCACGTATCATGAAAAGAAATCTCGCTGTCCCTGGCGCTGTCACAATTATTTCAGCACTCATTGGCACCTCACTTCTTGGTTTAGTTGGCGGACTACTCGCAGTTCCTGTAGCGGCATCCATCATTTTAATTCTCGAAGAAGTAGTTATTCCTCGCTCAGAAAAGTCTTAAATTTCAGTCGGCAACGGCAGACGTTGCGGTGCGACTATTTGAGTGATTTCGCTCAGAACGCGATGAACATATGGTTCGCCTACCCATAGATGCTTTGCTCCATCTACGGGAATTAAATTAATCTGAGGCACAATTGCAAAACGAGCCTTTGCTTGATCTGGTTTTAAATAGTCATCGAATTCAGGAATGAGTGCGGTGATAGGCCTTCCATCACTCGCCCAGAATTCGAGATCTCCATCGGCGATATCGAGCAACGTTGGGCTTAAAAGAATCAGCCCCTTAACTCGTGGGTCGCGTGCATGGCTGATTGCAATACTTGTTCCAAAAGACCAGCCGACTACCCATACCTCTTTCAGCGCAAGGGTTTCTATGCAGTATCGAATCATCGCTTCAACATCATATTTTTCTGCGCGGCCATTATCGTACGAACCTGTACTTGTACCAGCCTCACTTGTTGTTCCACGTGTATTGAAACGAACAACGGTGATGCCTGCCATTGCAGGAAGGCGATTAGCTGCCTTCTTGTAGATATGGCTATCCATCATTCCCCCACCCGTTGGATTCGGGTGGCAACATAAAATTGCAGATGTCGGGTTCTCAATCGGCGCGCTCACTTCTCCGATCAAAGTCTGGCCATCTTCGGTAGCCACGGTAAATGGCGTGCGTACACCCGGAAGAATTGTGCTGGGGCGTATTGGTTCCGACATAGTTGCAGTCTAGTCTTTGCATATGGTTCTTTCAGACACATCAACATTTGCATCTCATAATCCGGTCACAAACGATGTCATCACATCGCACGAAATCTTTAGTGAAGCCGCTGTTCGTGCAGCCGTTGCTCGCGCACGTGGCGCATCTCAAGAATGGCGCGAATTAGGATTTCGAGGACGTCGTAAGGTATTACTTAAGTGGAGCACTGATCTTCTCGCCAATATTGATTCTCTCGCCGCACTCGTTTCGCTCGAAACAGGAAAACCTGTAAGCGATGCAAAGCTAGAAGCATCCCTTGCTGCAGGGCACATCGCATGGGCTGCGCGACATGCAGAATCTGTTATGCGCACATCGCATCGATCTCCTGGTCTATTGATGGCAAATATGTCTGCGACTGTTGAACGTTCACCTGTCGGAGTCGTTGGCGTCATCGGTCCATGGAATTACCCAGTCTTTACTCCACTTGGTTCGATTGCATATGCACTCGCTGCCGGAAATACCGTTGTCTTTAAGCCAAGTGAATACACACCAGGTGTTGGTCAATACCTCGCACAATCATTTATCGATTCGTGCATGCTCGCCGATATCTTTACCTGCGTTACAGGACTTGGCGAGACCGGAAAATTCCTCTGCGAAAGCGGAGTCGATAAGTTAGCTTTCACGGGGTCTACTCGCACAGCAAAGATCGTTGCCGCAACATGTGCATCACATATGACACCGGTTGTTCTCGAATGTGGCGGAAAAGATCCTGTCATCGTCGCTCACGATGCTGATATCAAGCGCGCTGCAGATGCAACCGTCTGGTCAGCTTTTTCTAATGCAGGTCAGACATGTATTGGTGCAGAGCGCGTCTATGTCGACGAACGCGTGGCTGATAAATTCATTGCAAAGGTTCTTGAGATTGCGAAAGATATCCATCCTGGTGCACCAGGGCACGGTAAATATGGCCCCACCACAATGCCAAAACAGGTTCCTATTATTCAAAGCCATATCGATGATGCCATCGCTCGCGGCGCAAAGGTGATGATGGGCGGCTCTGATTCAGTTAAGGCACC
>CAIMXQ010000012.1 GCA_903845465.1 uncultured Actinomycetes bacterium | reverse complement strand
GGTATCACTCACTTCGCAAAGCTTGAGGCGATGACAGGTTATGCAAAGTACAAGAAGCTCCCAGCTGCAAAGCTTGGCGTTTTAGCTTCAGGCCTCTTCTTCCTTCTCGGTGGCGCCTATATCGCTATCGGTCTCTGGGTTGACCTTGGCGCACTCTTGCTCGCAATCACACTCATCCTCGCTGCAGTCATCTTCCACAACTATTGGAAAGAGACTGATGCGACAGCTAAGCAGAACGAAATGATCGCTTTCAATAAGGATCTCGCTCTCGCAGGCGCATCACTGATTATCTTGGCACTCGTTGCAAGCGGACATGTGACAGATTTTGGTCCACACGTCGGAAACATCTCTTTCTTTAACAAATAATAGAAAGTTCACCGAAAGCCCCTCGAGAAATCGGGGGGCTTTCGCATTTCTGGTGACAAGATGGCCACATGGAAATCCTTGGAGCCCTGATCGCAGGTTCCTTTATCGGAGCAGTCCTCGGCTTTGTCGGAGCAGGTGGCGCCATGCTCTCAGTTCCGATTCTGATGTATGCCTTTGGATTTGAACCAAAACTCGCCACCACTGCAGCTTTGGCCGTGGTATTTCTTGCAGCGCTATCAGGTGTCATTCCTAAAGCACGCATGAAACAAGTGCTCTATCGCGATGCCTTTGTTATTTCAGGCATCGGTCTGATTACTAACTTCGGTTTTGCATCGATTGCTCATCGAATTCCTGATGTAGCTATCACCTCAGGTTTCGCAGGAGTCCTCGTTCTTGCCGGATGGTCCATGTTGCGACCTCTACGGCTTGAAGAACATAAGCGAATGCCGCTCTGGGTTCTGATAGCGATGTCATTGGTTATCGGTGCCATGACTGGCCTCTTCGGAATTGGCGGAGGATTTCTTGCGATCCCTGTTCTCGTTCTCTTCTTCGGAACACCTCAAGCAATTGCAGCGGGAACATCGCTTCTGATCATCACTCTCAATTCGCTGATTTCATTTGTTGGCCACCACGCACTGTGGGGCGATGTGAAGTGGCGCATTCCAGCCTTAATGGGAACAGCAGCTATCTATGTTGCACAGCTTGCATCGCGCAATGCCGCAAAAACCTCACCTGTTGTATTGCGTAAATCCTTCGCCTACCTGCTCTTTGCCGTCTCGCTCTTTACTCTTGCAAAGACGTGGCTTCTTTAATCTTTGATCACTCGCGAAAGTACGCCAGCCATCGCTAAGAGAGCTACTGGATACGCCATTGCAACAGGCAATGAGAATGTGTCGGCAAGTATTCCTGTCACCGTAGGCCCAACAAAGTAACCAGCAATTCCGATTACTCCAACGCGTGCTAGCGCCACCCCTGGTGCAATTCCTGGAAGTTTGCTTGCTGCCAACATAAATGCTGGAAACATCGGGCCAATTCCAAGGCCTGCTGCAATAAAGCCGAGATTGACGATAATAAATGCCGGCAACGGATGTGAATCAGAGAGTGGAATAGCAACTGCCATTGCACTTCCCCAGATAACTGCACCACCAAAACCACCGATACGAACAACTGTCGATGGACCAAATTTCTCTAAAGCCCAATCCCCTGAAAATCTGCTGACAATCATGGCAAGCGAGAACGATGCAAATGCGGCGGCATTGAGACCCTTAGCTATTCCCATATTATCTTTGAGGAGAATTGCGCCCCAATCACTGGCAGATCCTTCAGCAATCATTCCGCCGAGAAGACCAAGACCGATCCACCACAAGATTGATGTGGAATGTGAGAACAATGGAATCTTTGCAGAAGTCTCTTCATCTCCCCCATCGTGATTATCGAGATCTGCCGGCAATAGAAATTGCGAAAGTGGCAAGAAGAGAAGAAATGCTGCGATTCCCACTCCAATTAGATTTGCACGTGGCGAGACAAAGTTTGCAATTGCTCCACCCAGAACTGTTGTAGCAAAAGCACCAGTGCTCCACATCCCATGGAATGAAACCATCCATCTGCGATCTAGTATTTTTTCAATCTCGACGGCTTGTGTATTTGATGAGATATCTAAATTGGCGTATCCAAATCCCATTACAAAGAGCGCAAGGAAAAGTTGGATAAATGAATGCGCCGCTCCCATTGCAATGAGTCCAAGTGGCATGACAAAGGATGCAATTGAAATTACTCGCTTTGAGCCATAAGAATGAATCATTCGCCCAGCTAATTGAGCACCGACGATCGCACCGGATGTACTGCCTAGCAAGACAAGACCTAATTGGGTATTTGTCAGGCCAATTGCCTCTTTAATTTCAGGGATTCGTGGCACCCACCCCATGGATACAACACCCATAAGAAAGAAGGTGGCCCAGAGAGAATTACGTGCGCGAGTACCGTGTTGGAGAGCGGTCAATGACATGGCGCGACGCTATCTCATAAGGTGCGCATATGGATGGAATTCTGGAAAAGGCTGCAGTTAGACGGTTCAAGGAGGCCGCAGATTTACTTGGAGTAAAAGGTGAAATCAATATTCTTGCCGACACAGCTCGCACAGCTATCGATGCAGCAAACGGACTTGGTATTGAAGTCGGACAGATTGCATCCTCTCTAATCTTCAAACTTCCATCCGGTAATCCACTTCTCATCATCACCAGCGGTCGCCATCGCGTTGATACAGAACTTGTTGCAAAGAATCTAGCGATTGCTGAACTAGGGCGAGCTGATGCCAACTACGTCAAAGAAGTTTCTGGCTACTCTGTTGGCGGCGTATCCCCCATCGGTTGGATCACAACACCTGAAATGACTTTGATTGACGAAGCACTCAACGATTACGAGATCGTCTGGGCAGCATCAGGACATCCTCACGCTGTCTATCCAACAAGTTATACAGAACTCATTACATGCACCGGTGCGACGCCGATGGTTGTTGGAGATTAACAATGAACACCCTTGGAATGATTGCGATAGTCGTCGATGATTACGACAGCGCAATCTCGCATTACGTTGACGACTTGGGTTTTTCTCTTATTGAAGACACAGCTCTTACTCCTGAAAAGCGATGGGTAGTAGTTGCTCCTGGTAGAGATGGAGCAAAGATCTTGTTAGCCAAAGCTTCAAACGAGGCTCAGCGTGATGCAATAGGAAATTCAACAGGTGGCAGGGTTGGCTTCTTTCTCTATACAAATGATTTCTCTCAGACTTTCCAGAAATTCAAATCCAATGGAATCGAATTTATTGAAGATCCACGCCAAGAGGCTTACGGCCAAGTTGTTGTATTTAAAGACAACTACGGCAATAAGTGGGATTTAATCGAGCAGAAGTAAGCGATCCCACTGACGAGAGGATTAAAGTGCGCTCCGCTAATGGGGGCAAAGAGAGTAATAAGAATGTAGAGAACAAATACCGTTGCAATGGTGTTGATCAGAAGTTCAACGCCAATATCGGTGCTGAGGTTGGCTGCCATGATTCCTGAACCAACGACTGTAGCGACAAGGGTTGCGGTGCCGACAAACTCTGCAAAGAGGCGCTTACGAATCATCACTTGCTCCAAATCATGAGAAACTGTGCGTATGAAACGTACCGTGGTCTACTTCTTCACTATTCCTCGCAAGAGTATTCCATTTGCCTTCGCCAGCATGGCAATTGACCGCCTTCGCACTCGCTCGTTCACCGGGATTTCATTTTCAAAGTTGCTTGGAACTGGATCTGGCAAGACTTTTACGCCAAGCGATGCCGACCTGACTCGATGGGGCATGGTTGTTGTGGTCGATGAGAATCAAATTGTCTCGTTCGACCAATCGTCGATTGTGAATAATTGGCGCAAGAGATCGACTTCAGAGTTCCGTGCAGTATTAGCTCCACTCTCATCGCATGGTTTATGGGCAAAGAAGAATCCATTTGATTTCACTTCTCCACTTTCACATCTAGATGCACAGATTGCTGCAATTACTCGTGCGCGCATCAAGTGGAATAAGAACTTCACATTTTGGGGCGCAGTCCCACCTGTAGTCACCGATCTTCATAGTTCACCAGGTTTGATTGCGGCAATAGGAATTGGTGAAGCGCCTATCGGTTTGCAGGGAACTTTCTCTCTGTGGCAATCAGCATCTGCGTTGCGAGACTTTGCCTATAAAGGAAAGGCCCACCAAGTAGCAATTGCACAGACTGAATCCATTGGTTGGTATAGCGAAGAACTCTTTGCACGCTTTGAAGTCCTTGAACTTCGAGGTGAAATTACTACCTACCCCCACAAGTAAGGCAGACTTAGCCCATGTCGATTCGCCACTACAACCCG
>CAIMXQ010000011.1 GCA_903845465.1 uncultured Actinomycetes bacterium | reverse complement strand
TATGGCGAAGAGCCTTATCTGAACCCGCAGGTCCAAGAATTACACCGCAACATTCATCTGGGTACTCAGCGCGTGACTGTTCAGCGATCGCATCAACGAATGCGCGCGAGATTTCCAACGTCATAGTTCAATCCTACCCTTATTTATTTTCGCGAAAAATCAAGAATTACCAAGCTGAGATTCTGCATCTTCATCTGCATCATCAATCAGCGCCTCAAGAAGTGTTTCTTGCAACCAGCCAAGCCATGTATAAACTGCATAGACACCACGAAGTGGGTCATCGGGTGCAAGTAGTTCTAACTCTTCATGCGAATTGTTCTCAACTTTTAACCGCACCCCCAGAGCTAAACGAATATCGTTGAGAGCGCCGAGCCAAGCATTGGCATTGTCGTGATCGAGATCAACGGTTCCGTCATCAGCAGATTTCAAATGGATACGCATTGAAATTGCATGTGCCTGCTTCTTCTGTCGAAGGGTGGATTCGGTATACCTGCGAAATTCAGATGCATCTACCTGATCTGCATATGCATTAGGGAGAAGGCGATGTAGCACTTCATCTTCAGGTGGAGAATCATGTGAGGTAATTCCAACCATGGCAGCAAGCGGATCTTCATGCCCGTGGTCGGTTCGTTCAGCTAGTAGCTCGATTATCTGTTCGCAGAGATTGAGTAAAACTTCTTTCTCGCTATCGCCAAATTGTGCAATATAGGAATGGTCACCATGGCGAACAAAACCATCTGTCGATGTCACAGTTGATCACCGCGTTGAAGAGTTGCCCACAAACCGTATTCATGTAGGCGCGCAACATCATGTTCCATCTCTTCGCGACTGCCGCTAGAGACAATTGCCTTACCTTCATTGTGAACTTGGAGCATTAGCTCTGATGCTCTTGCCTTTGGATAGCCAAAGAGCTCCATAAATACGTAGACCACATAGGTTTGAAGGTTTACCGGATCATCCCAAACAATGGTGACCCAGGGCGTATCTCCAGAGAAGATTGCTTGGATCTCGGATTCAAGCTGATCTGCAAGCTTTACCATCATCGGATAATGATATTAAATGTTGGCGAAGTAACCACAGTCCATAGCGCATCTGCGGCAACAGTTGCACGCAGTGTGAGAATTGAGCGCGGTGTCCCAGGGATAGTTATCACAAAGGCCCCTTGCGCATCTGTTGTAATTGGTTGCCCGAGTTCTTTCCAACTTCCTGCGACAAGAGATTCAACCTGTACATAAGTTCCAGCAATTCGCGGTCGTACGATTCCTGAAATGGTTATCGCTTCACCACTTTTTGCAGTGCCAGGTGCTGTCAATGTAAGTAATCGGCTAATCGTGACAGGAATATCCGCGCTAATTCCTTCGGAGCGCTCCCATGTGCCATCTGTATGAATACGAACTGATGTAGTTTTCCCAATAATCAGCGGCTTTTGGAATGTGCCATCAGCAGCTGTTGTCGCTGTTGCAAGCAATCGATAGTTGGGATCAGTCCCAGATTTCCCTTCAATCCGGACAGTCACATTCGCAACGGGCGACTTATCTTTAATAGTAAGCGCACCAGATACAACAATTGGGTTTCCATAATCAACAGCAGTCTTATCAATAGATAATGTCGCGCTGACTTGATCTGGTGCAATATCTTTTGCTACCTGTCTTATGGATTCCATAGCAAGTGGTTCTTCCATGCCAAATGTCCAAGCTGTGATACCACCGATGCGATATTTGGTCACGAGCGATGCTCGCGCAGCCCAGCTCTTTGCATCTTGATACCACGCTGTACGTGATGCTGTACATGAAGTCGAAAGTCCCGAATCTGTTACTCCGTTATAGACCTTCTGATATGCAAATGTCATCTCTGCAAATTGATCGTTATACACAGGCGTTGCACCGTAGGTCGCTGCAAGGGAAGCTGCATCGCGCATCACAAAGGTTGCAGCTTTTGCTCCAACCTTTACCGTGTTCGCAACGTTTGATGGACAGACACCAGATACAGCGGTAACCCAATCTCTGCCATATCCAGGAACTCCTACAAATATTTTCGATGCTGGCATAATTGAAACTGCATATTGAACTGTGCGTTCAGCCCATGTAATTGGACCAAGCGGGCCAGCATTTGCAACAGAGTAGTCGTAAGTCATGATCCGAAGTTTGTCTATCGATGCTGCAATCGCACCCCATGCATAGACGTAATACCCCTTTTGGGCATCGTTGGGGTTGAGCACATATGGGGTTGAAATAGAAAGTAATTTATTCTGTGCATGGAGCGCAGTCGATAGCTCTTTTACGAAGGTAACCCATGCTGGCGCTGTACTTGCCCATGATGTATTTCCATCGACGAAGGCGAATCCTTCAAAATCTAAATCGATTCCGTCGTAGTTATTTGCAGACACCAAGTTCGTTATCGAGGAAATAACTTGAGCGCGTGAAGCGGGAGTTTTGAGCAGCCCTGCAAGAACCAATTTATCTGTTCCATCGGTAATGGTTGGAATAATTGAATACCCCGCGTTATGGAGAGCGGCGAGTGGTTCAGAAATCGGCACGCTCGGATTTGCGGGTGTATATAGATCTGTGACTACGGCAGCTTTCGCTTTCGCATCAAATTTCAAGGTATACCAAAATGGCATTACCTCTTTAATCAAATCTGAGTTATTGAGCGCATCAGGGAGCGCCGTCTTCATTGAATAATATGGAATCCACCCGGTCAATATCTTACGAGGTGGATTATCGGCTGCATTCGCAATCGGAGTTAGAAGCGGAACCGCAATAACAACTGCAGCAATAAACTTCTTAAGCTTGCGCATTGTTAATACTGACCCTCTGGTCCATTGGGATTGCGGCTTATGAAGTGGGAGATAAATCCATACTCGCGGTTGATTGAGTAGATATGTACGATAATCGAAATAATTGCAATGAATTTAACTGCCAGTGGAACTGCGACGATGATGACCGAGAGGCTAAGTAACATTCCAAGAACATTGACTGCCGCCAAAAATGATCTACGAAGGACTAGGACAAATTTGCTATCGCTGAGATTCTTCGCCCACCGAGTCGTCAGAATTAAGGCAATAGGGCCGGAGAAAAGTATGAAAGATAATAAAATCACCGCAAGGAGGGCTAAGGAGTACATATCAATTGCCTCCTAAATGTTGATCTCTAGTTATCAAGCGGAATCCACGTTGAATCGGTCGTTGCAAAGAGTGCCATATCAATCTGCCGACCATCATCACGTGAGACCTTGTTGCGCAATATTCCTTCCTTTTCGAAGCCAGCGCTCGTGAGAAGTTTCTGTGAAGCCGAGTTATCTATGTCGGCCAATCCATCGATACGTCGAAATCCCAAAGTTCGCAGCCCATAATCGGTAATCACCTTCGCCGCAGTTGTGCCGATTCCTTTACCGCGCATTGATTTCTCAATCCAATATCCAATTTCAGCGGTGTGGTTCTTGATATTGATCGTGTGGAGAGAAATGACGCCAGCAAAAGTTACATCTACGCCATTTCCTTGTTCGATGATGAAACGAATTTCGCGGCGTTCTGCAAAACTAAATGGATCGGAGCGCACAAAATCAATTGCGTGATCAAGGGTGTAATTTTCGGGCACAGTTGTGAACGCCGGAATTAAAGGATCTTGGCATGCGGTAAAAATCGAATTGATATCTCTTTCATCGCTGGGACGTAGCGTCACCAAGCCATAATGAAGTGTTGGGATTGCTGAGGGCCACCAAATCATCGGACGTTAGCCGATGAGTTCGGAATCGCGCTGGCGTGATTGATCGTGGGTGCAGCTGAGGTTTGAAGGAAGCGCTGCACATCCATCGCAGAGAAGAATCAGTTGGTGACATGATGCGGTATTGCAATTTCGGAAATCCTTCGTCGGTGCGCTGCACTTATCGCACTGACCAATCACCTTTGCCTTATCTGAGAAATCCATCGCCATACGATCGTCGAAGATATAGAGCGACCCTTCCCAGTTAGCGTCATCGCCAAATCGTTCGCCATATTTCACAATGCCGCCATCGATTTGGTAGACCTCATTGAAGCCGCGCTTCTTCATTACTGCAGATAGAACTTCGCAACGAATTCCTCCGGTGCAATATGTAACGATCGGCTTATCCTTGATGTGGTCGTATTTTCCGCTCTCGATCTCGCGGATGAAATCACGAGATGTATCGACATCAGGAACTATTGCGTTTTTAAATTTACCGATCTTTGCTTCATATGCGTTGCGGCCATCGAAGAAGACAACGTCATCGCCTCGTTCTTTGACAAGTTCTTCTACCTGCTCTGGACGAAGGTGAATTCCGCCCCCAACCACGCCATTCTCATCCACTTCGATTTCATTGGGACTTCCAAATGCGACTAATTCATCTTTGACTACAACGCGAAGGCGTGGAAATTCATCGCCTGTTCCATCTGACCATTTAAAGGTAATCTTTTTAAATCCTGGATAGCGACGAGTTTCGCGGACATATTTCTTTACATCAGCCATTTCTCCGCCGAGAGTTCCATTAATTCCATGTTTAGAAATCAAGATACGGCCCTTGAGATTGAGAGATTGGCAAAGATATTTCTGCCAGACGAGCACAGCGTCAGGGTCGGCGATAGGTGTAAAGATGTAATACAGAATCACCTTATCGAGCTTGGGTGCGTGCTTGTTCACGCCCCTATTCTAACGCCGCTACGGGCTGTAATAAACCTCCATTTTTGCGCACGCAAAGCCACCACATTAAAAATATTTATCCCCAATAATCCACAATCTCTCATCTCGCCAAGCCACATTGTCAGTGCGCTTGGTGAGTATCACTTCTATGACAACAGCGCGTTTACGTGATGTAGAAGGGCTCTCTGCCACAGTGGCAGAACTTCTCTACGCAATACCTGGCGCACAAGCGATGTCGCGCCTTTCAGAGATAGATCCATACGCACTCAGCGCAAGTGATCGCATCGACTACCTCACCGCTCTCGATCGCCAAGATGGTTGGCTCTACGCGCTACGACAACGCGCAATTGCCGCTGTTGCGGGCTTAGTTCCAAGCGAAGGTGGCGGGCCACTCTCTGGCGTTGATGAAGCAGAACGAGAAGATATTTCTACCGCTCTTCGATTGGCTCCAGCAACTGCACAATCGCGCATCGATATTGCACGCACGCTCGTTAATAACCTTCCTAATACCTGTTCTGCGCTTGCAACAGGAGAAATATCGTCAGCACATGCAACAGTCATTGCACGCGAGACCGCTGCTGCAATTCGTGATGGTGCACCTGAATCCGTGATCTTCGAGATTGAACAGCGAGCCATTTCCTACGCCGAATTCCATACCCCAGGTCAAGTTGCTAACCATATTCGTACAAACGTTGCCAAATTTGCACCCGAAGAATTTGAAGCGGTAACAAATCGCGCAACTGCCTTACGTCGCGTCAGTTGCTACAACGAAGCAGATGGCATGTCGACGGTCGTTGCGATATTGCCAGCTGCTGATGCGCAGATTGTCATGAACTCCATCGAAGCTTTTATCCTTCGACAAGAGCAATTGGATTCCGGCAGCCACGTAGCTCGTACTTCAGGCGAAGGCACCTCTGCAAAGTTAACAATCGATCAAAAGCGTGCCGATGCTCTCGCTGCAATCTGTACACATTTCCTGAGCGAAACCTCTGAAACCGTTACACCTCAACGACGCCCACTCACGGTTAATGTCACCATCGATCTTCCAACTCTCCTTGGCCTTGCTGAAAACCCAGGACAACTTGCAGGGTATGGCCCAATTCCTGCATCCGTTGCGCGCGAACTTGCATCAGATGCAAAGTGGAAACGATTTATCACCGAACCACAGACCGGAAATCTCCTCGACTTTGGGCGCGAAAGTTACGAACCACCGCAACAGTTAAAAGATTTTCTCATTGCTCGAGATCGAACATGTCGATTCCCCGGTTGTCGAAGATCGGCGCTCCTGTCAGATCTCGATCATGCCGAAAGTTGGGATTCCGGAGGATCCACTTCTCCCGACAATATCGGCGCACTCTGTCGAAGACATCACCGACTCAAAACACATGACGGCTGGAAGATTGAAAGTTTCGCCGACGGTTCCTGCACCTGGACATCTCCACTAGGCAAGCAATTCTTCACACCAGCTCGTTCCATGAGTGAGCCCATCTAGCAGTTGCGACTAGTTGAAAGTTCAATTATCTTTAAGCCTTAGCCAAAATTACGATTCGGAGCAACCGTGCCAGCAGTAACCGTTAGCGATATCACCGTACTTCCTCGCATCAGCGATACAACGGGACTTCGTGCACGTCGCGTCAAGAGCATTACAACTGCTCCTAAGGGTTTTGAAGGCGAAGGCTTTCCGGTTCGTCGCGCATTTGCTGGCGTTGATTTAGCAGAGCTTGATCCATTTATTCACTTAGATGAGATGGGTGAAGTTGAATATGCACCGGGTGAACCAAAGGGAACTCCATGGCATCCACATCGCGGCTTTGAAACAGTTACATACATTATTGATGGCATCTTCGATCATAAAGATTCCAATGGTGGCGGCGGAACAATCACTGATGGTGATACACAGTGGATGACAGCTGGTGGTGGAATTCTCCATATTGAAACTCCCCCAGAGCATTTAGTGATGTCTGGCGGTTTATTCCACGGTTTCCAATTATGGGTCAATCTTCCTGCAGCAAAGAAATGGTCACCACCTGCATACCAAGATGTGCGCGCCAATGATGTCTCACTCATTACATCTACTGATGGCGGTTCACTCGTTCGTATTATTGCTGGCGAACTCGATGGGCATGTGGGTCCCGGAACAACGCAGACACCTATTACTTTGATTCACGCAACCGTAGCTCCTGGCGCAGAACTTCGCCTTCCATGGCGCAAGGATTACAACGCACTTGTCTATGCAATGTCAGGCCATGGCTTTGTAGGAGATGAACAACGCCCCGTATCCATGGGTCAACTCACCGTCTTCGGCGATGGCGACACAATTGTTGTGCGCGCTGCCAACCAGCAAGAGTCACGATCGCCAAACCTTGAACTCTTTATTCTTGGTGGCCAGCCAATCAAAGAGCCCGTTGCATGGATGGGGCCATTCGTGATGAATACGAAGGCAGAAGTACTACAAGCATTTGAAG
Organism: uncultured Actinomycetes bacterium; assembly: GCA_903845465.1. Taxonomy (GTDB): domain Bacteria; phylum Actinomycetota; class Actinomycetes; order Nanopelagicales; family Nanopelagicaceae; genus Planktophila. Next base: position 5,493 of record CAIMXQ010000011.1, on the reverse strand, counting down.
ATTTCCAGAAAGGTCTGCTCGGTTCAATTCCTGCGATCTATAAGGAAGATGCCAAACGCCCAATGAATCGCACAGATAAATTATCTGGCGATATCAAGGCTGCAGATATCAAGGACTCTGAAGTCCTCGACGTGCACAATGCACCAACTGAGTTACAAGAGGGATAGTTTAAAAGCCAAGGCTTAGAGAGCCTTGAGCGCTGAGACAACCTTTGTAAGAGATGCCTTTGCATCACCAAAGAGCAACATCGTCTTTGGATCATAGAGAAGTTCGTTCTCAATACCAGCAAATCCTGGGCGCATTGAACGCTTCAAGAAGATGATGTTGGCTGCATGATTAACTTCAAGAATTGGCATTCCATAGATAGGACATCCTGGTGTTGTCTGTGCCGCAGGATTCACAACATCGTTAGCGCCAATAACGATTGCGACATCCGTCTGACCAAATGTTGGATTAACTTCATCCATCTCGAGTAATTGATCGTAAGGAACATTTGCTTCTGCAAGGAGAACGTTCATATGTCCCGGCATACGACCTGCAACTGGGTGAATTCCATATGCAACATCGATACCTTTAGAGATCATCAAATCTGCGAGTTCACGAACAGTGTGTTGTGCTTGTGCGACCGCAAGTCCGAATCCTGGAACGATAACAACGCGACGCGCATAGTTGAGAAGAATGGCAACGTCATCTGCAGAGCCTGAACGCACTGGGCGTTCTTCAGCAGAACCTGATACTTCTTGTGGCTTTGCTGTAAATGCTCCGAAGAGAGTTCCGAAGAGTGAGCGACCCATCGCTTCTGCCATTAAACGAGTCAAGATAGTTCCTGATGCACCGACCAAAGTTCCGGCGATGATGAGAAGTGTTGATGAGAGAACATAACCACTTGCTGCAACTGTTAAACCAGTAAATGCATTGAGTAGTGAGATAACGATAGGCACATCTGCTCCACCAACAGGAAGAACAAAGAGCACACCAAAGAGAAGAGAGAGTGCAGCAAGAACCATCAGTGGTGATGTTCCCAAAGCGTTGACAACCCAGACCGCTGAGCCAAGTACCGCTACGAGAGTTCCTGCGATAACGAAACGTCCACCAGGAAATACCACTGGACGAGTTGTCATCAGCTCTTGAAGCTTCATAAAGGTAATGATCGAACCGCTAAATGAGACGCAGCCGACGATGACGGTAAAGACTGTGAAGATAACTTCTGCTGTTGTGGCACCTGAGCCAAGGTGAAGGTATTCAACGATTGCAACAAGTGCTGCTGCGCCACCACCAACACCGTTAAAGAGCGCAACAAGTTGTGGCATCTGTGTCATCTCAACTTTGCGAGCTGCAGGAACGCCGACAATCAGACCAACAGCGATAGCGCCAAGAATTAACCACAAGTGGTTAAGTGGTAGTGAATGTGCTGCAGAGCCATCACGGGGAGGAGTCACATAGAGAAATACTGAAAGTGTTGCAACTGTTGCACCAGCTGCGCCGATGAGATTTCCACGGCGTGCAGTCTTTGGATGTGAAAGTCCCTTGAGTGCCAAGATAAAGGCGACGCCAGCTGCGAGGCCGATCAAGCCATAGAGATTGGTACTCACTTGGAGCCTCCTTTCTCTACAGGGTCTTTCTTGGGCTTAAACATTTCTAGCATTCTGTCTGTCACAACAAATCCACCGACCATATTGATGGTGGCAAGGATGATTGCTGCAAGTGAGAGTCCAAGTTCAAGATTAGTTTGGCTGTGATCGGCGACGATGATTGCACCGACGAGAATCACGCCGTGAATCGCGTTAGCACCTGACATCAGCGGTGTGTGGAGAGTTGAAGAAACCTTGGAGACAACCTCAAAGCCCACAAAGACGGCGAGTGTGAAGATGGAGATGATTGCGATTGCATCCATTAGTTGGTCCCTCCAGGTGTGTGTTTGCTACCTGCATGTGTCAGAGCTGACTTATCGATGATTTCATCGGTGAAATCAATATTGAGTGCAACCGGTGCACCATCTTTACTTGGGGTTGTCATCAAAGTTAAGAGATTGACCACGTTACGTGAGTACAAACTTGATGCGTGGAATGGCAGTTGGCTAGGGACATCTTTACCGCCCCAGATATGAACTCCCTTTGCAGTAACAACAATTTCGCCAGGCTTAGAACCTTCAACGTTGCCGCCAGTTTCAGCGGCGAGATCGACGATGATTGTTCCAGCTTCCATCGCATCAACCATCTCTGCTGTCATCAACCGAGGTGCAGCGCGTCCTGGAACTGCAGCCGTTGTAATCACAACATGAGACTTTGCAATGTATGGAGTTAACAATTCACGCTGCTTTGCTGCGCGATCTTCTGTCATCTCGCGTGCGTAACCACCAGCACCTTCGAGGGCTTCGAGTTCAAGGTTGATAAATGTTGCACCCATTGATTTCACTTCATCGGCAGATGAAGGACGAACATCGTATGCACTGACGACTCCACCGAGGCGGCGTGCAGTTGCAATCGCCTGCAAACCTGCAACACCGGCGCCAAGTACCAAAACTTGAGCTGGGGTCACGGTTCCGGCTGCTGTCATCAACATGGGAAAGAATCGTGGTGAAAGTTCCGCGCCGACAATTGCTGCGCGATATCCAGCACAGAGCGCTTGTGATGTCAGCGCATCCATAGATTGAGCGCGAGAAATACGTGGAACGAGTTCTAGAGAGAAAGCTGAAACTCCCGCACTGGCTGCTGCGTCAATGGAATCGACTGCAGTTACTGGTGAGAGAAAGGAGATTGTGACGGCGCCTTTCTTCAGGCTTCCCATCTGTGCTGGCGTTAATGAGGTAACTGAGAGAACAACATCGGCATCGCTGATGACGTTGCCTGTCTTGACGGTTGCACCTGCCGCTATGAAGAGATCATCGGTAGCTTGTGCGTGAACGCCAGCTCCAGATTCAATGACTACTTCATAACCAAGTCGGGTCAATTTATTAATAACATCTGGCACAAGCGCTACGCGCTTCTCACCATCTCTAATCTCTCTAGGAACGGCAACTCTCATGCGAGTAAAGGTACATGGTCGAACCTGAGAAGGCTATGCGAATTAGTCGAGAGTTGCCTAGTGGCACTACTCAATTAACTTGATATCGAGTTAATTTCCCTTAATTTCGCCGCGAGTTAAGTGATAAAGCAGAGCTTGAATCGTTGTGCGACGGTGATAGGCCTCGCGCCAAATGACTGACTTTGGACCGTCGATGACAGAGGCAGCAACTTCTTCGCCGCGGTGCGCAGGGAGACAGTGCATAAAGATTGAATCTTTTGCAGTAAGTGACATCAAATTATCTGTGACTGCATATGGTGTCAGCGCTTTAAATTTCTCGGCGCGCTCTTCTTCGGGATCTCCCATCGACATCCAGACATCGGTATAGAGAACTGATGCATCTTTAGCAGCAGCTTCCGCATCCGTTGTCACTTCAATAGTTGCACCGCTCTTTTCGGCAATTGCCTGCGCCTTTGCCACGACTGCTGCATCAGGTGCCCATTTGCCTGCAGGGGTTGCAGCGACAACATGTGCGCCCATGATTGCGCCCATGATGAGCCATGCGTGCGTCATATTATTTCCATCACCTAGGTAAACAAATTTGCGGCCCTTAATATCGTTGCCAAAGTTCTCGCGGATAGTGACCCAATCTGCAAGTAGCTGTGTTGGGTGATCGTCATCAGTCAGGCCGTTGATAACTGGAATAGAAGATTCGGCGCCGAGCTCGTCGACATCAGATTGTTTAAAGGTACGAATAATCAGTGCATCACAGAAACCGCTGATGATCTTTGCTGTATCGGCGATAGTTTCACCGCGACCAAGTTGCAAATCATCGCCGCGAAGAAAGATTGGTGTTGCACCCAAGTGCGCTACTGCAGTTTCAGAGGCCAAGCGAGTACGCGTTGAAGGCTTGGTCATATAGATTGCGACAGTTTTATTGCTCAACGCTGTGTTAGAGCGGAGCGGGTTCGATGCAAAATCGGCTGCTGTATCGAGCAGTAAATCGACATCAGCACGAGAAAGGTGCTCAGTACGCAGTAAGTCTTTCATTGGGAGATTCTACAGGGGGAAGTTGCCTCATGATGCGGCATTCTTCTGGCTTAGAAAGGTGCGGTGGTGCAATTGGCATCTACTCAGCGATAATAACGCTATGACTTTTCCAGTAGAGCGCGAAATTTACACAGGAATTTTCGATCGCGGATTACCGACTCTTGATTCACCTGTTGTCGGCGCAGATACAGACACTCTTACTCGCCCTGTTGAGCAAGAAGATGATGGCGGCCATGATCGCTTTGCTCATTACATTAAGAAAGAGAAGATTGTTGAATCTGCAGTAACGGGAAAATCTGTGAAAGCTCTCTGCGGAAAGAAATGGGTTCCATCTCGCGATCCTCAGAAATATCCAATCTGTCCCATCTGTAAAGAGATTTACGAGAGCTATGGTTCCGGCGGAGACGAGAAAGAATAAAAAAGCTAGTGGAGGTTTTATCAGCTTAGCTGATTCAACCTCCACTCCGCACTCGCTCTCAAAAATGCAAGCATTTATTGATTGCTCGCTTGTCGTGGAGGTGCCGGGAATCGAACCCGGGTCCTTCAGAATTAAAACAGGGCTTCTACGGGCGTAGTGCGTTTAACGTTTTCTCAGTCCTGAATCTCTTACACACAAGTATTCAACGAACTCATTTGCGAAACTGTTCTCTCGAGATATTCGCAACGCTATCTCGATGAAGAGCTCTCTAGCGACGCCAGGTTCCGGGACGAGAGCGCGCCCGGGCTGACGGATTCGGTACTAGCTTATGCAGCTAGGGCGAAATCACTGCGACTGTTGTCTGCAGTTATTTTTGCACAGGTTTCATGGTTTACGAGATCATCCCGGCTTCCTCGGCCCGCTTCCCCTGCCCCAACAACTAAAGTCGAGACCGTTCACCCCCAAGTTAATTGGGGAATTACGTGGAAAACGTAATTCACACTATTTAGTTTTCAATATATTTTTTAGACAACTCACCCAATTCAAAATTAATTGATTGATTTAATCTGGATTGGTTTCTTAGAAGGTATGGAGCGACATTCTTGTCTGCCAACTCGATCTATCTAAGCGATGAGTTAAGTATAGACAATAGATTCGATAGTGAGAAATTAAGCGTGGAACTCGCTCTTGAGAATCGCGTATAGCCACATATCGCACCAAGATCCTTTAAAGAATTCGCCATCTTTAAAAGTACCTTCTCGTCGCATGCCAAGTTTCTCTGCAAGGGCAGCTGACTCTGGAACGCGTGTATCAATATCGGCGACGATGCGATGAAGCGGGAAATGCGAAAAGGCATATGTCATCAATGCGCGTGTGGCTTCGAGTGCATATCCCTGTCGCTGAAAGCTCTGGTGCGTTACCCAACCGATATCGGAACACTTATCGGTTGCCGAACGAAGTGCCATATTTGATTGGCCAATGATCTTTCCTTGATGCGGCCCACTTTTAACTTCCCAGACAAG
>CAIMXQ010000010.1 GCA_903845465.1 uncultured Actinomycetes bacterium | reverse complement strand
GATGCCCCACTTGGCGCTGTGGGCGTTGCAGTGGGGATCTCGATTCTGCTCAATATCCTTGATGCAATTACAGCGCTGGGAAATATTCGAAACTGGCTGCCTGTGCACTATGCATTCTCGTGGTTTGACGCACTGTCTACCACGATTGATTGGTCGATCATGATCCGCGGTGCCAGTTACTGCGCAATTTCAGGAACGATCTTGTACGCCCTTGCCATCAACCGTTTTGCCCATAAAGACATCACTTCGTAGCTTTTATACCGACGCGCTCGAGGTAAGTCAGTAAGTGTGCTCTCTAGCGCCCAGCTAACTCAGGAGATACCCTTGAGGTGCAGAGATGGGGCAATTCGCCTCGCATATGTAGAGCCGGAAATATCATGAATGAACTATCACTTTTAGAGCTATGGAATAAGAAGCGTTCACAAGTTATTCAGGCACAAGTAGCGCCAGCGCTCGTTCTTATCGGCGTCATGGTTCTAGCAGCTCTTGGATACTTCCAGGGTGCAACAAGTGCAGCCAAGTATCTTGCACTGGGTGTGGCAGCAACCACGGGAATCCTTGCAATGATTACTCAGTATGCAACGATTCGCGAGGCAGAGGCTCTGCTCGTTGATCTCAAGCGCATTGATAAGCCATCAGCACTCGCGCAGAAGATTGCTGAATCACGCAGCCTTCTCTCATTGACAGCTATTGGTATCGTCGGCTTGGGCGTTGCAACTTTCGCACTAGTCACATGGGCAATACTCGGAAAGTAATCTGACAGTTGTGAAGATCGGCTTCCTCATTATCGGTATCTACGCCGCCGCAGCGGTTTTTCTCGTATTTACCTACGAGAGACCGCGTAATAATCGCCGTAAGATCACTGGACGTGGCGGAGATTTCGAGAGCTAGATAAGTTCTTTCTTGCAGCCTTTGCTCAGATCACATAGACAAAGTTGAGTGTGACTGGTTGCTACGGTCGACGATAAGCAAGGAATCGTTCTCGAGCATTGTCCAGCCATCTTGGTTCCAGCCGCTAGATGCGACAAGGACTGCGCCGTCGACTTCTTTGTAACGTAGTTCGTAGTAGTCGCTATCTTTCTTGAAGAGATCTGGGATTCGATCTTGGTTGTAGCGGCAGGCGGTGACAAAGAAATCTTTATTCATGATCATCATGTTGGCGCTGCTATGAGAGATATTGGCTTTGATAAATGTGAGCGCCGATTTAATGCCGGGCAGGAAGCCGTGCTTCTTTATTTCAGTTAAAAGGTAGAAGAAGTAGAGCTCTGAGTCTGTTTCACCTTGTGCAAGTTTGAGATATTCATCAGAGATATATGGCTTGAGTACATCAAAGGGTGCGAAGGATCCATTGTGTATAAAGGAGATGCCTTCGTACGTAAATGGATGCGTGTTTGATTCTTTGACATCGAGACCTTTAGAAGCCCAGCGGAAGTGAAGAAGTGCACCGTCAGTGGGAGTTCCTATTTGTTCTGCAAGGTGTGATGAATCAATTGCAGGGATTGGCTCGCGAAAGTTTTCTGCGTGAGTTGATGAGTGTTCGACATGTGCATAGCCCCAGCCATCGCAATGTATTTGGGAGAGAGCTACGAAATTGTCAAGGTCTTGGCCTAGGAGTTGCGGCAGAGTTGATGAATTCTTTGAGGAAAAGCCAAGAAGTCTGCACATAGTCCAATCTAATCATGCAAATAGCCTTTCTTTATCGTGAGGCAAAGAGTAGAAATGGTCTGTACATCAAGGCACGAGGCCGTCCCCGCCCCGCTAACTGGAAGGGTTACTACTGCATGAGCACTCTCAATGACGATGAACGTCGCTTAGCTGAACTTGGATACAAGCAGGAACTTACGCGAAGCTGGAGCTCGTTCTCTAACTTCGCAATTTCATTCTCCATCATCTCCATCTTGGCTGGATGTTTCACAACATTCGCGCAGGCATGGAATAACGGCGGACCAGTCGCAATCTCTATCGGCTGGCCGATCATCGCAACTCTTATTCTCATCATCGGCTTCTGTATGTCAGAGCTTGCATCTGCATACCCAACATCCGGTGGTATCTATTGGTGGGCTGCAAAGCTCGGGGGAGCTAAGGCCGGATTCTTTACCGGCTGGCTCAACCTCATCGGTCTTGTCTCTGTAACCGCATCCGTTGGTTATGGCGTGACAGGATTTATCAACAGCATTATTGGTCTCTACGCACCAAGCTATTCAACAAGTTTCATGGGTGGAGATTTCATCAAGCAGCAGTTCGTTCTCTTCTTGATTGTTGTTGCTTTCGCAACTGTGATCAATATTTACAGCTCGAAATTGCTTGCAGCATTTAACAATATTTCAGTCTGGTGGCACGTATTTGGTGCTGCTCTGATTGTTGGAATTTTGGTCTTTGGAACTTCTAGTCATCAGTCACTGCACTGGATGTATACGACAAAGATTAATAATTCAGGATTTAGTGATCACACTTACTGGTACTTAGTACTTCCGTTGGGCTTCTTGCTCACCCAGTACACAATTACCGGCTTTGATGCATCTGCTCACTTATCTGAAGAGACAAAGGATGCACATATCTCATCTGCTAAGGGAATCTGGAAGTCGATCTTCTACTCAGCAATCGGTGGATATATCTTGTTGATGGCATTCCTCTATGTCGCAACAAATACAGATGTAATCAACTCATTTGACCCTAAGGTCAACCCATACGGCGGCGGATCGATCATTGCAGTGCTTGCAACAGCGCTTGGCACTGGCGTGAAGTTCAAGTTGCTGATGATCATCACGACTGTGGGCCAGATCTTCTGTGTTACTGCTTGCCTTACATCGTGTTCACGCATGATGTATGCATTTAGCCGCGATGGCGCAGTTCCTGGAGGAAATCTTTGGAAGAAGGTCAATAACCACGGTGTTCCAATTAACGCAGTACTTGCATCTGCAGTTGCTGGCGTTGTGTTGACACTTCCTGCTCTCTGGAAGTCACCAACAGGTGTGCCAACTGCCTTCTATGCAGTTGTCTCTGTCTGCGTAATTTCTCTCTACCTCGCATTTATGATTCCTATCTACCTTCGCTTGAAGGCGGGAGATTCATTTAAGCCAGGTGCATGGACTCTTGGTAAGAAGTACAAGTGGATGGGATCTTTGGCAGTTGCTGAAATTGTCTTCATCACTATCTACTTCGTATTGCCAATTGCTCCAGCTGGAACTCCAGGAAATAAAGACTTCACCTGGACAGCTGTGAACTATGCGCCAATCGTTACTGGTGGAGCACTTCTTATCCTTGCGATCTGGTGGCAGGTCTCAGCGAAGAAGTGGTTTACAGGACCAAAGCGCACGATCTAAGTAATTCGTTTTACCTACACGCTACCTACAAGAAAGAGATGTGATATCCGTGGCTGCAATGACAGTTGAAGAGCTCCGTTCCGAGATCGGCTCAGGAGCAATAGATACAGTGGTCATTGCAATGACTGATATGCAAGGTCGTCTTGTAGGAAAGCGCGTGCATGGGCAGTACTTCCTTGATGAAGTTCTGAAGCACGGCACTGAAGGTTGTAACTACCTTCTTGCTGCAGATATAGAAATGAATACTGTCGCAGGGTATGAGATGTCATCGTGGGAGCGCGGTTATGCCGATTTCGCCATGATTCCTGACATCTCTACCTTGCGTCGTATTCCTTGGCAGCCAGGGGCAGCGATGTTATTGGCCGATGTGCAGTGGCTCGATGGCACCGATGTTGTTGCATCTCCTCGCCAAATATTGCGCAAGCAAGTCAAAGCTCTCGCCGATGCAGGAATGCAGGCGATGGTCGGAACAGAACTTGAATTTGTTGTCTATCACGATACCTACGAAGAAGCCTGGATGAAGGCCTATCGTGACTTAACTCCCGTTAATCTCTATAACGTCGATTACTCCATCATGGGTGGATCACGTATCGAACCGTTGCTGCGCACCATCCGTATGGGAATGTCTGGCGCTGGCATGACTGTCGAGTCCGTGAAGGGCGAATGTAACTTTGGACAGCACGAGATTGCATTTAAATATGGTGATGCGCTCTCCAATTGCGATAACCATGTGATTTATAAAAATGGCGCGAAAGAGATCGCAGCGCAAGAGGGATATGCGCTTACTTTTATGGCTAAGCCAAATCAGAAGGAAGGAAACTCATCTCATATTCACTGCTCATTCCGCGGCCTTGATGGCAGCATGGTGATGGCAGATGAATCAGATAAAGAGCAAGGTCTCTCTGATGTGGGTCGCTCCTTTATCGCAGGACAGATCGCACACTTAAAAGAAATTTCTCTCTTATTTGCACCAAATATCAATTCATATAAGCGATATGTCCCAGGATCATTTGCGCCAACAGCAATTCGTTGGGGACGCGATAACCGCACCTGTGCGCTTCGTTTGGTGGGCCATGGACAATCACTTCGACTTGAAAACCGAGTTCCCGGTGGAGATGTAAACCCATATCTTGCAGTTGCCGGAATCATCGCAGCAGGTCTCGATGGCATCAATCGCAAATTGAAGTTAGAAGATGCATTCCAAGGAAACGCATACGATTCAGATTCAGAGCGAGTACCATCTAGCATGCTGGAAGCACAGAAGTTGTGGTCCGAGAGCGCGTGGGTGAAATCAGTATTTGGCGCAGAAGTTCAGGCGCATTACACCAACATGGCTCAGGTCGAACTCGATGCATATGGCAAGGCTGTCACTGATTGGGAGCTCTTTAGAAACTTCGAAAGGTTTTAACAATATGTCTTCGGTATATGAGGTAATCAACCCTGCAACCGAAAAGGTTGTGAAAGCAATAGAGCTAGCGGACGAGGCGGCAACTGATGCTGCTATCGAGCGTGCATATAAGGCCTTTGAAACATGGCGCGATGTAGCACCGGGAGATCGAGCAAAGATGCTTCGTTCTTTCGCTTCGGTGGTCAGCGCGCATCGCGAAGAACTTGCTGCAATCGAAATCGAGAACTCAGGCCACACGCGCGGTAATGCTTTGTGGGAGGCCGATAACGTCGCCAACGTTTTAAATTATTACTCGGCAGCACCTGAGCGTTTATTTGGTAAGCAGATTCCAGTTCCTAATGGAATCGATATTACTTTTAAAGAACCTCTCGGTGTTATTGGCGTGATTGTTCCTTGGAACTTTCCGATGCCGATTGCCGGCTGGGGATTTGCACCAGCACTTGCTGCGGGCAATACCGTTGTATTAAAACCTGCAGAATACACACCAATGACTGCAATGCGTTTGGCTGAATTAGCGCTAGAAGCAGGAATTCCGAAGGATGTATTCACAGTTATACCTGGAAAAGGCTCAGTAGTCGGTGCACGTTTTGTCACACACCCCAAGGTTCGCAAGATTGTCTTTACAGGTTCTACCGAAGTCGGTAAATCGATCATGGCAGGGTGCGCAGATCAGGTAAAGCGCGTCACTCTCGAACTCGGTGGCAAGAGCGCAAACGTTATCTTCGCCGATAGCGATATTGAAAAGGCTGCTGCAAATGCACCTGGAGCCGTCTTTGATAATGCTGGTCAAGATTGCTGCGCACGTTCTCGCATCCTGGTTGAAAAATCTGCCTTCGATAAATTTATGTCTGCATTTGAAGTCGCGGTCAAGAAGTTCCGAGTCGAAGATCCATCTCTTGCAACAGCGGATATGGGACCAATGATTTCGGCAAAGCAGAAGGCTGCCGTTGAGAAATATCTCGATGAACCTGTGGCCTTTACGGGTAGCGCTCCAAGCGGTGCAGGATTCTGGTTGCCACCAACCGTTTTGCTTCCAACGTCAACGAAATCAAAGGCGTGGAACGAAGAGATCTTCGGCCCCGTTGTATCTGTCATGACCTTTGACGGCGAAGATGATGCGATCGCCAAAGCCAATGACACAGAGTTTGGGCTATCAGGGTCGATTTGGACTCGTGATTCTGCAAAGGCAATCCGCGTTTCGCGCGCTGTCGAAGCTGGCAATTTATCGGTCAATTCAAACTCTTCTGTTCGATATTGGACTCCATTCGGGGGTTACAAGCAATCTGGTTTGGGACGAGAACTTGGCCCAGATGCACTTGATTCATTTACTGAGGTAAAAAACGTTTTTATCTCAACAGAGAAATAACTAGGGGATATCCGATGAGTAAGCGTTTAGAGGGCAGAGTCGCAGTCATCACTGGTGCAGGTAGCGGAATCGGTTATGCAACCGCGCTTCGCTTGGCAGCAGAAGGTGCTCATGTTGTTGCAGTCGACACCAATGAGACGACAGGCAACGCGATTGCAGCCGAAACCGGTGGAATCTTCGTCAAAGCAGATGTCACAAACTCTGCTGAAGTTGAGAATATGTATAAGGTCGCATTCGATAAGTACGGTCGTATCGATATCGCCTTTAACAATGCGGGTATCTCACCACCCGATGATGATTCAATTTTGACTACAGGCCTCGATGCTTGGGAGCGCGTACTGCGCGTCAATACAACAAGCGTCTTCTTATGCTGCAAGGCTGTTATTCCTTATATGCAGAAAGCCGGCAAAGGTTCCATTATCAATACTGCATCTTTCGTTGCAACGATGGGTGCTGCAACATCGCAGATCGCATACACAGCATCCAAGGGTGGCGTGCTCTCTATGAGCCGCGAACTCGGTGTGCAATTTGGCCGCGAAGGAATCCGCGTCAATGCTCTTTCTCCTGGACCAGTAAACACTCCTTTGCTACAAGAACTCTTTGCAAAGGATAAGGAGCGAGCAGCTCGTCGCTTGGTACATATTCCAATGGGACGATTTGCTGAAGCTACTGAAATCGCTGCTGCCGTGGCGTTCCTTGCAAGTGATGATTCAAGCTTTATTACTGCAGCTAACTTCCTGGTCGATGGTGGTATCTCAGGAGCGTATGTAACTCCGCTAGACAATTAATCGACAGTAATAACTTCGGCTGCAGCGATACGGTCGAGGAAAGTATTTACTAAGTCAAAAGCGTTCTGATCGGTCTTCGATTGGAGCGCTTTTGTCTGTGCTCGTAGCTCGTCGGGATCGACTCCCTCTGATTCAACTTCTGCGCAGCCGCCATCCATCGCAAGCCACTCTTCTAATACTTCAGGATCGATCTCTGGGTGAAATTGCAGAGCCAGTGTGCGGCCCAATGTAAATGCTTGAACAGCCAATCCCGTACGCGCAATCTCGGTTGCAAGAGGTGGTGAGATCCAGCGATCCCAGTGATATTCAAACCAAGGACCAGCCGAAATAAGTGATGGATCATCTGTATGAATCTCATACCAACCGAGTTCTGCCTCAGGTGCACGAGAGACAGAGCCGCCTAGAGTGCGCGCCATCATCTGTCCGCCGAAACAAATTCCGAAGATCGGTTGACCTGCATTGTGTGCCTTCTTTAACGCTGCAAGTTCTGGTGTCAGCCAATTTCCGATGCGCTCATCTTCATATGCACCATATGGCGCACCCATCGGAACGATGATGTCGTACTGTGAGAAGTCCGGAAATGTCACGGTGACATTGGGGGTTGCGTAACTGCTTTCGGGAACAATCAAGAATCTTTCTATCGCGTAACCACGAGCTTCAAATGCGCGCCAGATGGGACCACCCAGAGATACGTGATCATGTTCGATAAAGAGTGCGCGTTTGGTCACTTTGTTTCAGCAATCCTTGCCTTGACCATATCGAGAATTAACTTCTCTTCAACTTTCCAGTCATTGGGAATGCCGATGGTCTTCTTCTTAAGATCTAAATGTTCGAGGCGATCTGCAAAATCTGCCAACACATCAGTTGACCATGGCGCCATCAGAATATGTTTAGTTGCGACGGTCATACCAAATATGTAATCGTTGCCGAGCTTGAGCATCGGTTGATTCCATGCGATAACAAGTTCAGTCTTGGGATATTTGGTTTGAATCATTTTAAAGATCTTGCGCATCGTTGTTGCCTGCTTGGCATCAACTGTTTTGTAATAGTCGGCAGGGGTTTCAAATCTCTTGGCACTTGTAGAGCCGCGTGAATACATCACAAGTGCGTTGGCATGTGCTTGCGAGAATCCATAGTTCTCGCGCAAATATGCGATCTGTTGCGGGTACTTCTCGTCCTTGATTTCCTTCATGACTTTAAACCAGTAGGACATCTTTTCGCCGTAGCGCTTTTCGATGGCGGGGAAGTGGGCCTCGCGGGCGGGATCTTTCGGCACGCTCGGAATTGTACTTTCACAGAGTTATTTAATGATGTGTTCACCTAGATGGCACTTGAGATTTCCTTGATTTCCACCCGCGCAGGCAATAGTCCGCCTTAGAAATTTATAGACCTCCTTCCGGTTCATGAGTTTCCTCCATCGGGACAGCAATACACAGCTAGAGAGAAAGACTTCGTTTGGATGAGGGTCTAGCGAAGCTTTTGTAGACAAGAACCCATCGGCGCCCCCGTCGGTGGGTTTCTTGCTTGATGGACTACTGTTGAAATATGAGATGCAAGAGGTCAACAATCGCTCTTCTCGTTCTCTCACTTTTATCAATATCAATAATCACTGCTTCTGCAATGGGATCGGGAGATCCTTACCTCGATGCGCAGACAGGGCTTACATATTCGCTCTATAAACCAGTTAATACATTGGGCTTGCCGCAAACAGCATTTAAAGTCTTGGTCTGCGGTGGTGGCGGTGAAGAATGGGTGTATACGAGATTTAGTAAAGGTAAGAAGCAGATCGAAGTAATGCAGACAATGGCAGGATCGCACTGTTCTAACCCCGGCATGTCAGTCTCGATGCCATCGACAAAAATAAATGGAATCTCTGCCAAGGTATTTGTCTATTGCGATCCGACTCAAAAAAATGCGGCGAAGAATTGCAGTACAGCAAAGATTTCTACGGTGGGCGGATATCTGCTCTTTACCTTGCCGGGCTATTACGGAATGAAGAAAGTTGAGATGCAGGTACAAGGCGTGGGTGGGGTTACCTATGCGCAGCTGATTGCAATTGCTCGCTCGATGACACCTGCTTCTACAAAAGCTTCGGGATAGCCCGAGTAGGATTTGGCTCTATGAAAGATGTATCCCTCGCCATTGATGTCGGAGCAACTAAGGTGGCAGTTGGCCTGGTTGCTCGTGATGGGCAGGTGCTTTCGCGCATTGATATCAGCTCGAAGGCTGCATCACTTCAGGAGCTCAATGACTCACTGGCTGCGGCAATTTCCGAAATCTGTCAGCGCGATGGCGTAAAGATTATTGGTGCTGGAATCGGTTCTGCAGGTCCTATCGATAAAGATTTAGGAACAATCAACCCGGTCAATATTCCACATTGGGTTGATTTCTCACTGGTTGATTTTGTCCGCACAGTTTCAGGAATTAGCGATGTGCGGATTATTGGTGATGCAAGTGCACTTGCTTATGCAGAGTTCATCTTGGGTGCAGGACGCGGTGCGACAAACCTGATGGGCATCGTTGTCTCAACAGGTATTGGCGGAGGAGTTGTTCTCAATGGCGCATTCCATGTGGGGCGCACGGGTAATGCTGGACTAATCGGCCATAGCGTCGTTGTTCACAATGGAGAGCTCTGTGTCTGCGGTCAGCACGGTTGTGTTGAGGCGTATTCCAGCGGAACAAATATGGCGAAAGATTTCGGTGCGGATAGCTTTGAAGCAGTTGCAGATGCAGCACGCAAGGGCGACGCCAAGGCTATTGATGCAATAGATAAAGGTGCAGCTGTCTTGGCACTGGGATTGCTCAATGCTGTGGCGCTGATGGATCTCGACACCATTGTTGTTGGCGGGGGAGTCATGAACGCCGATGACATTTATTGGCCGATATTGCAGAAGTACTTCGAGAAGGAGATGAAAACCTTGAATTTGCCTGGAAATGTTGCCTTAAAAAAGGCAACACTCGGCAAGGATTCAGGACTTGTCGGCGCAGGTTTGGTTGGATTCATCTCACCGGCGAAAGAGGCATAAGGTGTTGGAATTTTCAGAACGCCCATGGGGCACGTATCAAGTGCTCCACACCAGCGCCATTTCGCAGGTAAAGGAAATTACCGTTAAAGCTGGCGCGCGACTTTCCTACCAAACTCATGAAAAGCGTGCAGAGCATTGGTTTATTACTGCTGGACCTGCGATCGTCACAATTGATGGTGTAACAAAGACTCTACAGTTGGGCGATTCAATTGATATTGGCATTGGCGTTGCACACCGCATGGCTGCCCCTGAAACAAATGGCGTAACTTTTATTGAAGTACAGACCGGTACCTACTTTGGCGAAGATGACATTGTTCGCCTCGAGGATGATTTCGGCCGCAACTAAAAGCAAAAACGCCCCCATCGGCCGATGGAGGCGTTATTACTTGGGGAAAGTTACTTAGTTGCCTTTGGTGATGCTTTTGCCATTGGCTTAACTGCTGCCTTCTTAGTGGGCTTTGCTTCGCTCTTCTGAGTTGTTGAATTCTCAGACATCTCGTGCTTTGCAGTGCCTTCTTTAGCTGCTGCCTTTGGAGCTGCTGCCTTGATAGTTGGCTTTGCAGTTGTTGCTGCGAAACCAGCTGAGGTTCCGACAATCATTGTTCCTGCTACAAGGAGTGTTAAGACTACTTTTTTCATGGGATTCCTTTTCGGTTTGAATAAGTGAAAGATAGGTTGAAGTTATTGAAAAACGCCTAGTTTTCACTCTGTGTAGGCACATAGTTTCCTGAAAATATCCTGTGTTCTGCAGGGACAGGAGTAGGGTTAAACCATGAATCCCATCAATGAATTTAACCGTCGATTGGCTGGAAAGATTACCGCTGCAGTTTCAACGATGTGGTGTGCCTATATCTTCGCAGCCCTTGCCCTGATCTCATTGCCTGCTGCTATTAAGACAGGCGACGTAGTCGTTATCGTCGCGTGGATTGCGCAAACTTTCCTGCAGTTGGTACTGCTTTCAATCATCATGGTGGGGCAGAACGTTGCATCGGCATCGGTAGAACAGAAGATTAATGAGACCCATGCTGCATCATTGGGTGAATTCGAACTTGCCAAAGAGGCGCGAGAGCTTGCAAATCAAGAGCTAGCAGAACTCAAAATCATTGCACAGGAAATCCATCAAGTACTGCGTGATGTTGAGGGCAAGAAGTAACTTCTCAAACATATCCACAGTGGGCTGTTTTGGCCCGTTTTCAGTCGGCGGTGGCACCTAACTTCCGCCGGTGGATTTTATATACAGCCAGCATGCACGAGAGCAGATGCAGTTACGCAGAGTAACTGAAGAGGAAATTCTCTATGTTTTACAGCATTTTTCATTGACCTACCCCGCACATGATGGGGGAACATCTCTCATTGCATACTTTCCAGATAAAAGTCAGCTAAAGATTTGGGTAGCAAATGGATTGCCACTCGAAGAGCCGATCTTCATCAAATCTGTAGGAAGGAGAAAGTTGAATGCTAATGATTGATATCTCGATTGACCTTGAAGCTCAAGCTGCATATGTGCAATTGAGCCGCGGGGAATATAGTCGAATGATTGAGATTGATGAATCAACAAATGTGGATTTAGCCAGCGATGGAACGGTGCTTGGAGTCGAGTTTCTATATTTTGGAAATCTTGATCTAACGCGAGAATCGCTCGCATCTCGGAAGGTAGTAGAAAACGCTCATGTAATTGAGGCGATTCTTGAGGCTCAAGAGTTACTTATTACGAAGCTATCGACTGCGAGTCTTTAAGAAGTAGTCAAAGCGAGCGCAGTACTGCTGTAACAATTCCTAGAACTTCACACAGATCGCCATCGATAGGCGCGAAGT
Organism: uncultured Actinomycetes bacterium; assembly: GCA_903845465.1. Lineage (GTDB taxonomy): Bacteria > Actinomycetota > Actinomycetes > Nanopelagicales > Nanopelagicaceae > Planktophila. The sequence goes on along the minus strand of CAIMXQ010000010.1, from coordinate 119 downwards.
CATCGTTTGCAGGAAGCAACCAGATGTGGCCGCCCTTGCGTGAGAATGTTTTAACAGTTGCTTCGCCATCGATCATTGCAGCGACGATGTCACCGTTGTTGGCATCTTTCTGCTGGCGG
>CAIMXQ010000009.1 GCA_903845465.1 uncultured Actinomycetes bacterium | reverse complement strand
TCTTAACCAAACTTGGCGCACACGTCACTCTCGTTGCACCGCCGACACTTCTACCTGCAGGCGTTGAATCTTGGCCAGTAGCAGTTGCATACGATTTCGATTCAGTGATTGCAGATGTTGATGTTGTGATGATGCTTCGAATTCAACTAGAGCGTATGTCTGAGATGTTCTTCCCTAATGTGCGTGAATATTCGCATTACTTTGGGCTCAATCGCGATCGACTCAAGATGATGAAGCCAAATGCGATAGTCATGCACCCGGGCCCAATGAATCGTGGCCTTGAAATCACAGCAGATAGCGCCGACAGTGCTCGCTCAGTGATTTTGCAGCAGGTTACAAATGGTGTCACTGTAAGAATGGCAATTCTCTACCTCTTACTTGCTGGTTCTCAAGAGTTAGGAGCTCAGGTATGACAACGTCCTATCTCATTAAAGGTGCAGTTCTACCTCATGGAGCCAAGAGTGATATCGCAATATCTGATGGTCTCATCACGCAGATGGCACCTGACCTCAATATCTCTGGGGCCACAGTAGTAAATGCAGCCAATTCAATAGTGCTGCCAGGACTTGTGGATCTTCATACCCATCTACGTGAACCAGGAAAAGAAGATGCAGAGACTGTGCTCTCTGGTTCGCAGGCTGGAGTTCGTGGTGGTTATGTCGCACTCAGTGCGATGGCAAATACGTCACCGGTTGCCGACACTGCCGGCGTTGTTGAACAAGTATTTCGTCTGGGACAGATTGCAGGACTACTCGATGTCTTTCCTATCGGTGCTGTAACAAAAGGTCTTGAAGGATTGGAACTTGCCGAGATAGGGGCCATGGCAGATTCTTCAGCCCGCGTCCGAGTCTTTAGCGATGATGGGCATTGCGTCTTTGATCCACTTGTCATGCGACGAGCCCTTGAATATGTAAAGAAATTTGATGGCGTCATTGCACAACATGCACAAGAGCCAAGGCTTACCCAAGGTTCACAAATGAATGAAGGTTTCGTGTCTTCGCAACTGGGACTCAAAGGTTGGCCGGCAATTGCAGAAGAGGCCATCATCGCCCGCGATGTACTGCTTGCAGATCATGTTCAAGCACGACTACACATCTGTCATCTCACAACAGCTGGGGGAGTCGAGATCATTCGCTGGGCAAAGCAACGTGGGATTCAAGTGACGGCTGAAGTAACTCCGCATCACTTACTTCTCACGGATGAATTAGCGCGCAGTTATGATCCTGTATATAAGGTCAATCCTCCGCTTCGAACAGAATCTGATGTGATGTCTCTGCGTGAAGCTCTTGCTGATGGAACAATCGATATCGTTGCAACAGATCACGCTCCCCATCCTGCAGAGAGTAAAGAGTGCGAGTGGCAAGAGGCTGCATTCGGAATGCTAGGACTAGAGACAGCGCTATCGATTATCAATAAGACTATGGTCGAAACAAAGTTGATGGACTGGTCTGGCGTTGCAGAGAGAATGAGTATCACCCCTGCGAGTATTGCCCGTTACGAAAACCATGGTCGTGAAATCGCAGTGGGAGCACCAGCTAATCTGACTGTGATGAATCCGACCAAGACCTACCGCGTGGATAGAGACTTAGTTGCATCTCGTAGTCGCAATACTCCCTTCCATGGCATGGAACTTCCAGGGGTGGTCCTGGCTACCTTCTTCAATGGAAAGCTATCTTTTGAATCGAACCAGCCATGAGTAAGGCATTCCTCGTTCTCGACGATGGTCGAATCTTCGAAGGTATGTCGTGGGCAAAGACCGGCAAAACATTTGGTGAAGCTGTCTTCCAAACTGGGATGACTGGCTATCAAGAGACGCTCACAGATCCTTCGTACTACAAGCAAGTTGTCGTCATGACTGCGCCACACATTGGAAATACCGGTGTTAACAGAACTGATAATGAATCGAAGAAGTATTGGGTTGCAGGATTTGTTGTGCGAAACCCGTCCACCTTCACCAGCAACTGGCGAAGCGAGAAGGATTTAGAGGCAGAGTTGATTGACCAAGAGATTGTCGGAATCCAAGGTATCGATACACGAGCGCTTACGCGCCACCTTCGCGATCGCGGTTCCATGCGAGTTGGAATTTTTTCAGGGCTGGAAATCACCCGCGAAGAGATGGTCATTGAAGTCCGCAAACAAGCGCTCATGACCGGCGCATATCTCAGTGATGATGTTTCTACGACAGAGACGTATGTTGTGCCAGCGATTGGTGCAAAACGGTTTACTGTTGCAGCACTTGATCTTGGTATCAAAGGTGCCACACCTCGCGCAATGTCTGAACGTGGGATCGAAGTTCATGTGATGCCCTATAACTCAACTCTCGAATCCATTCTTGCAATACATCCTGATGGAGTATTTCTCTCCAATGGTCCGGGTGATCCGGCGACTATGACATCGACCATTGAGCTAGTGCGCGAAGTCCTAGCCCTTGAAATTCCGATCTTTGGAATATGTTTTGGCCATCAGATTCTGGGGAGAGCGCTCGGTTTTGAGACCTACAAGTTGCAATTTGGTCATCGTGGAATTAATCAACCGGTCATTGATAAGCGCACCGGTAAAGTCGAAATAACTGCGCATAACCATGGGTTTGCACTGAAGGCGCCGACAGATAGCGCATTCAGCACCGTATATGGTCCTGGTCAAGTAACGCATGTATCACTCAATGATGGAGTGGTGGAAGGTTTAGAACTTACCGAACGTGGCGCTTTCAGCGTTCAGTACCACCCAGAGGCTGCTGCAGGTCCGCATGATGCTGCCTATCTCTTCGATCGTTTTATTGAAGTGATGGAGAAATATCCGAGAAAAGTTGGAGCCAACTAATGCCTCGCGATACTTCGATTAAGAGCGTTCTTGTCATCGGCTCTGGGCCGATCGTCATTGGCCAAGCATGCGAATTCGATTATTCGGGCACTCAGGCTTGTCGAGTACTTCGCGCCGAAGGAATCCGCGTCATTCTCGTTAACAGTAATCCAGCGACAATCATGACTGATCCAGAATTTGCAGATGCAACATATATCGAACCAATTACTCCTGAATTTATCGAACGCATTATTGCGCGTGAAAAGCCAGATGCTGTTCTTGCAACGCTAGGTGGCCAGACTGCACTTAATGCAGCGATCGGCCTCTTCCAAGCTGGAACGCTCGATCGTTATGGAGTGAAGTTAATTGGCGCAGATGTAGCAGCAATCGAGCGCGGTGAGAATCGCGAAATATTTAGAACGATTGTTGAGAAGATTGGCGGAGAATCTGCTCGCAGCATCATCTGCCACACAATGGATGATGTCATGGATGCGGTGGTGCAATTGAATTATCCAGTTGTGATTAGACCTTCATTTACGATGGGCGGACTCGGTTCTGGCATCGCATTTGATGAGGAGACTCTGCGTCAGATTGCAGGCGCTGGCTTGCGTCATAGCCCAACCTCTGAAGTTCTCATCGAAGAGTCCATCATCGGGTGGAAAGAGTATGAACTCGAAGTAATGCGCGATAGAGCAGATAACGTCGTTATCGTCTGCAGTATAGAAAATATTGATCCAATGGGCGTTCACACGGGGGATTCAATTACCGTCGCCCCCGCACTAACGCTTACAGATGTCGAATATCAGAAGCTACGTGATCTCTCGATAGCGATTATTCGCGAAGTAGGCGTCGATACTGGTGGTTGCAATATCCAATTTGCAGTCAATCCTGATACTGGGCGCATCATTGTCATTGAGATGAATCCCCGAGTATCGCGCTCCAGTGCACTAGCTTCTAAGGCAACGGGATTTCCTATTGCAAAGATTGCGACCAAATTAGCTATTGGTTACACCCTCGATGAAATCAAGAACGATATTACGCAGGTGACTCCAGCATCATTTGAACCAACGCTTGATTACATAGTCGTGAAAGCACCGCGATTTGCATTCGAAAAATTCCAAGATGCAGATCCGCGTCTGACAACAACAATGAAGAGCGTGGGCGAAGCGATGGCAATCGGCCGATCATTCCCAGAAGCTCTCATGAAGGCGCTGCGCTCTCTCGAACGTAAAGAGGCGATATTTACCTTCCCTACCGATATCTCTGAGGGCGAGAAGAACTCTCTGCTTGAGGCGATGAAGATGCCGACTGAATATCGATTGCAACAAGTGCAGAAGGCGTTGTGGGCAGGTGCCACGATGGAGCAAGTGTATGCAGCGACGAAAATTGATCGCTGGTACTTACGACAACTAGAAATTATCAACCAGGTTGCCCGAGATATTGCTCTTCCCGGCGAGCTCGATAGCGCGAGGTTGCGACATGCAAAGAGCCACGGTTTCTCGGACTCACAGATTGCATCACTTCGTGGAATCACAGAGGCTGATGTGCGCAATGCGCGTCATCACCTCAATATCAGACCTGTCTATAAGACAGTCGACACATGTGCTGCAGAGTTTGAAGCCTTTACCCCGTATCACTATTCAAGTTATGAAGAAGAGACGGAAGTGCGTCCTCGCACCAAACCCGCTGTCATTATTTTGGGAAGTGGTCCCAACCGTATCGGTCAAGGAATTGAGTTCGATTATTCCTGTGTACACGCCTCGTTTACATTGCGAGAGGCAGGTTATGAAACCATCATGATCAATTGCAATCCTGAAACAGTGTCAACTGATTACGACACAAGCGACAGACTCTATTTCGAACCCCTCACTTTAGAAGATGTATTGGAAGTCATTCACGCCGAAACTGTGGCTGGTCCTGTGTTAGGTGTCATCACTCAACTCGGAGGACAGACTCCACTTGGATTAGCTGCAGGGCTCAAAGCCGCTGGTGTCACTATTCTTGGAACAAGCCCGGATGCAATTAACCTCGCTGAAGAACGTGGAGCATTTGGTCAAGTATTGAAAGAGCAGGGACTCACAGCTCCAGAATTTGGCATGGCTGCATCACAAATGGAGGCAATCGAGATTGCCCATCGCATTGGTTATCCCGTCCTTGTGCGACCAAGTTTTGTACTGGGTGGTCGTGGGATGGAGATCGTGTATGACGATGAATCTCTGAGCGGATTCATCTCACGAGCTACAGATATCACGCCAGATCGCCCGGTTCTAGTCGATCGCTTCCTTGATTCTGCTATCGAGTTAGATGTTGATGCGCTCTTCGATGGCACAGAGTTATTCCTCGGTGGAATTATGGAACATATCGAAGAGGCAGGAATCCATTCTGGTGATAGCGCATGTGTGCTTCCAGCGATGACTATTTCTGATCAACAACGCCAGGATATAAAGGATGCAACGCTCAAAATCGCTCAAGGCGTTGGGGTATTAGGTTTGATTAATATTCAATTCGCGATGGCAGAAAACATTCTCTATGTACTTGAGGCCAATCCTCGCGCATCGCGCACCGTTCCATTTGTCAGCAAGGCAACCGGTGTTCCGCTTGCAAAGGCAGCGGCGAGAATTTCACTTGGTACCACGATCGCCGAGCTTCGAAGCGAATGTCTATTGCCTGCAACAGGGGATGCGATTGCCAAAGGTATTAGCGTGAAGGAAGCGGTACTTCCTTGGAATCGCTTCCGCAGAGCCGATGGTCGAGGCGTCGATGCGGTGTTGGGACCTGAGATGCGCTCGACAGGTGAAGTTATGGGAATAGCTGCCACATTCGGTGAGTCATATGCAAAGTCTCAGATTAGTTCTTTCGGCCCTCTTCCAAAAAGCGGAACTGTATTTATCTCACTCGCCGATAAGGATAAGAACTCCGGCGTAAAACCTGCACAAGATTTGACCGCACTCGGTTTCAGGCTCTTAGCAACTGAAGGAACCGCCTCATTCTTATCCGAACACGGAGTTAACTCCCTGACGGTGCGCAAGAACTCGCAAGGAACTGGTCCAATGGGAGAGAAGACAATCGTTGAGATGCTCAACAATGGCGATATCGATCTCGTTATCAATACGCCAGTCGGTAGGGGAACCCGCGCCGATGGTTGGGCGATTCGCACGGCAGCTGTACAACGATCTATTCCGATTATTACGACGACAGCAGGCTTCAGCGCCGCTGTTCAAGGTATAAAGTCTCTCCAATTGGGTGACCTATCGGTTGCCCCTATCCAAGATTGGCTCTCTCTTTAATGTCTTCTATCAATCGCAGCGCTGTACAGCGAAAAGTCACGATTGTCGGCAATAAACGAGTTGGTGCATATCACCAAATTCTTCTCAATGTTGGTGACTTAGTAAAGAGTTGTAAACCTGGAAACTTCATTGCCATTGCAGTTGGGGGAGAATCCTCAAAAATGGTTCTGCGTCGAGCATTTGCTATCTCACGTGTCTCTGATAATTCTCAGTACGGCGGAACGATGGAGCTCATTGTCGCTCCACACGGTTCTGGTAGTAGATGGTTATGTGCGCAGATTGAAGGCACAGAATTGGATATCGTCGCTCCTCTCGGTACCGCGTTTGGAATTCCAACTGAACCAATCAATGCACTTCTCATTGGTGGAGGTTACGGGTCAGCACCGCTATTTGGCTTAGCTGATGTACTGAAAACTCGTGGCTGCAAGGTCGATATGTTGCTCGGTGCCAGCGTTGGAAGCAAGATCTATGCACCTATGGAGGGTAAGCGCTCTGTAAATTCACTACGCATCTATACCGAAGATGGTTCGATGGGCGAGACAGGTCGCGTTACTGAGTCCCTTCTCGATATTGTGCAACAGCGCGGGATCGATGTTATTTATTCATGCGGACCGATGGCGATGCTGGCTGCGATCACTGCGCTCGTTGCGGATACAGAAGTTATCCATCAATGCGCAGTAGAAGAGGCTATGGCCTGCGGTATCGGAATTTGTATGACCTGTGTCTTACCGGTAACCAACTCTGATGGCACAACGTCAATGCTTCGTTCCTGTATTGATGGACCCGTCATGGATGGTTCACATGTCCGTTGGGACCTCGTCGGGAAAGTTCCTGAGGTGCAACAATGACACTTCCTGTAGACCTTTCAACAACTTTAGGGAATGCATGGTTTCCCACCCCGATATTTACGGCGAGCGGATGTGCAAGTAGCGGGAAAGAGTTGTCGCAATTCTTTCCGCTCAAAGATATCGGTGCAGTTGTTACCAAATCAGTGATGTCGAAACCTCGACATGGTCGCCCAACTCCACGTATGGCAGAGACACCATCGGGGATGCTCAATTCGATTGGCCTACAAGGCCCAGGTATAGATTCCTTTTTAGCTAACGATGTTCCATGGCTACTTGAACAGAAAGCTCGCGTGATTGTTTCTATAGCTGGTGAAACGATCGAAGAGTATTCAACGCTCGCTCGTAAGTTGCGCTCTGTATCTGGACTGAGCGCTGTCGAAGTAAATATTTCATGTCCCAATGTCGAAAACCGCGGATTAGTCTTTGCATGCGACCCCGATGCTTCTCGTCGAGTTATAGATGGCGTGCGCAAGACAATCGGTGGCGAACTCCCCATCATTGCAAAGCTCTCACCTGATGTCACTGACCTGGCATCAATCGCTCGCGGAGTTGTAGATGCAGGTGCAGATGCGCTGGCCTTGATTAATACTGTTTTAGGAATGGTGATTAATCTCGACACCATGAAGCCACATTTAGGCGGTAAGACCGGTGGACTTTCGGGACCAGCGATTCGCCCAGTCGCAGTGCGAGCGATTTATCAAGTTCACGCTGCGCTGCCGCAGATTCCAATTTTGGGAATGGGTGGTGTTGCATCAGGTCGAGATGCACTCGAACTTATCCTTGCTGGTGCATCTGGAGTTTCAGTTGGCACCGCCAGTTTTGGCAACCCAACAGCACTCATCTCAATTCAGAATGAATTACGTGATTTGCTTGCAGCTCGCGGATTCGCAACAGTGCAACAAGCTATTGGTTTCGCGCATAGAGATGAGTCTGTATGAAAGCGCCCATCGTTCTTGCAGTTGATACCCCTGATTTAGAGATCGCAAAGCAATGGATTTCGTCTACGCAAGAGGCAGTCAGTGTCTATAAATTGGGACTTGAATTCTTTCTAACTTTTGGTCATGAGGGGGTACGCGCAATCAAAAGTGAGACAGATGCTGATATCTTCCTAGATCTGAAACTGCACGATATTCCGCATACAGTCAAAGGTGCGACCGCTGCTGTCGCTGCGCTCACGCCCCGATTCTTGACTGTCCATGCATCGGGAGGTCCAGCGATGGTTACCGCAGCAGTCGACGCAGCCCCTCAAGCCGACATTACAGCCGTCACGATTCTCACTTCGTTATCAGAAGAAGATTTGTTCCGTATTGGTTATGCAAGTCCTGCACTGGAAAGCGCTGTTGCTCTTGCATCTCTTGCGGTGGCTGCTGGTGCACGAGCAATTGTCTGCTCTCCTCTTGAGATTGAAGCCATCCGCGCGACTGTTGGTCCCAGCATTCACATCATTACACCAGGTGTCAGGCCCGCCAGCGAGGTAGGAAGTGACGATCAAAAGCGCACCATGACACCTCGCGATGCAATATCTGCCGGTGCAAGTTACGTAGTGATTGGTCGTCCTATTACGCAAACATGGCGCGAAGGTTCTGCTGCAATGAAGGCGAAGGCCCGCGCTATTGCAGATGAGATTCTGCAGTAATTTAGAGCCATGGGAGCCCCACCGCAATTAACACCTGAAGAGAGAGCAAACGCCTTAGAAAAGGCGAAGTTCTCCCGCCAAGTTCGCGCTGGAGTAAAGGTACGGATAAAGAATCAAGAGCTATCGATTTCACAGGTGCTCGAATTAGGGCGAGATGACGAGGCGATAGCGAAGATGCGCGTATTTGAACTTGTGGAATCTATTCCTGGCATGGGCAAGATCCGAGCTAAAGCGCTCTTAGAGCGACTCAATATCTCTCTAACACGCAGAGTTCAAGGCTTAGGAAGACATCAAGTTGATTCTTTGATTCGCGAATTTGATCTACCAACAGGAATTCGAAAGGGCAGGCTCGTTGTACTCTCAGGTCCTGGGGGAGTCGGAAAGAGCACCGTTGCAAAGGCGCTGAAAGAGTCATCACCATTCTTTGTGAGCATTTCAGCAACAACTCGTGCGCCACGATTTAATGAAGTTGAAGGCGTTGATTACCATTTTTATACACATGAAAAGTTTGATCAAGCGATATCACGTGGAGAGTTTCTCGAATGGGCAGAGTTTGCTGGTAATAGATATGGAACTCCTCGTAAAGCTGTAGAGGATGCACTTCGTGATGGACAGAGCGTTCTTCTTGAGATTGAAATTACTGGTGCACGCCAGGTAAAAGAGAAAGTTCCAGAAGCGCTCCTTGTCTTCCTCGAACCACCAACCTGGGAAGAGCTCGTCTCTCGTTTGGAAGGTCGAGGAACAGATAGTCCTGAAAGGCGCGCGGCTCGCCTTGCTCTGGCTCAAGAGGAGATGGCTGCAGCCTCTTTCTTCGATAAAGTGCTGATAAATGAAGAGGTCGAGAAGGTGGTCGCATCCCTGATAGAATTGGCATCTGCCGAATAAGGCTAAATCTTTACTAGTTGTATTACATATAAGGAGCACAGATGAGCGCACATATGGATGGCATTACAAATCCACCTATCGATGAACTTCTCGATAAGGCAGGTTCTAAGTACAGCCTCGTTCTCTACGCAGCAAAGCGTGCTCGTCAGATCAATGCTTATTACTCTCAACTGGGTGAAGGTCTCCTTGAATACGTTGGTCCGCTTGTGGACACACACGTTCACGAGAAGCCTCTCTCTATCGCACTTCGTGAAATCAACGAAGGCCTTCTCACAATCGAAAATCTAGAACCAACCGCTTAATCTCTCCCCGAGAACCCATGCAAGGTTACGGCCGCGAGGTAATTCTCGGTGTAGGTGGCGGAATCGCTGCATATAAATCCTGCGAGCTTCTACGTCGCTTGCAAGATCATGGGTTTTTAGTCACGGTGGTTCCAACTCCTTCAAGTCTGAACTTCGTTGGTACTGCAACCTGGGAAGCGCTATCTGGCAGAAGCGTCACGACAGAAGTGTTTCAGGATGTTCATGAAGTCAGACATATCTCTCTAGCAAAATTGGCGAACTTCATCATCATTGCGCCAGCTACAGCCGATCTCATCGCACGAATCGCGCAGGGTCGTGCGGATGATCTACTCACCAATGTCATCCTCGCGGCAGATGTCCCAATTCTTGTTGTTCCGGCTATGCATCCACAGATGTGGAACGATCCGGCTACAACTGCCAACGTAGCGACTCTACGTAGCCGCGGAATCTCTGTGATGGAACCCGAAGTGGGAGCTCTGACGAGCGGAGATACAGGACAAGGAAGATTTCCCGAGACAGCAAATATCCTCACCACCTTTGCTGAGATCGCTAATTCTGATGCCGATCTTCTTGGCAAAAAAGTATTGGTCACAGCAGGTGGCACCCGCGAGGCTATTGATCCAGTCCGATATATCGGCAATAACTCCTCTGGAAAACAAGGCTATGCAATCGCACGAGCAGCTTTGCAACGCGGCGCTGAGGTAACAATCATCGCAGCTAATGTCGCACTTGCAGATATTTCCGGAGCTCGAACAATCACCGTTCGTTCTGCATCGGAGATGTTGATCAAACTTCGAGAAGAGTTCTCACAGACTGATATTCTCGCAATGACCGCAGCAATCGCGGATGCACGACCGCTACAAGAGGCAGATGTGAAGATTAAGAAAGCCGAATATACGAAGATTGATCTGATTGAAAATCCAGATCTCCTTGCAGATATTTCATCACTCAAGAAGGGCCAAGTCATCATCGCCTTTGCTGCCGAAAGTTCGCACGATGCATCAGAAGCTCAGCGAAAGTTGGCTACTAAAGGCGCCGATATCCTCTATCTCAACGATATTTCCCGCGGCGATATCTTCAATAGCGAGACAACATATGGAGAGATCTTCAATTCCCACGGATCTGTTGCAAAGGTGGCACAGACCACTAAAGACACGCTTGCCCATCAACTACTCGATCAAGCCCTTCTTCAGTTAGGTTAGGACAATGTCAAAGCGCCTCTTCACATCAGAATCAGTCACCGAAGGTCATCCAGATAAGATCGCAGATCAGATATCTGATGCGATTTTGGATTCACTGATTTCACAAGATCCCTCTAGCCGAGTAGCAGTCGAAACGCTGATTACAACCGGTCAGGTACATGTTGCAGGTGAAGTAACAACGAATGGTTACGCAGATGTCATGGGTATTGTGCGAGATACAGTCATTGGTATCGGTTACGACTCATCTGTCAAAGGTTTCGATGGAAATAGCTGCGGTGTCTCAATCTCGATTGGGCAGCAATCAGCCGATATTGCTCAAGGTGTAGATGATGCCTTCGAACATAGAGTTTCATCTGCGGTAGATCCACTAGATCTTCAAGGTGCAGGAGATCAAGGTTTGATGTTTGGTTATGCATGCGATGACACTAAAGAACTTATGCCCCTACCTATCTGGTTGGCACACGAATTAGCGCAGCAGCTATCAAAAGTTCGTAAATCCGGTGCGCTTCCTTACCTTCGCCCAGATGGAAAGACACAAGTAACTATTGAATATGATGGCGATAAGGCCGTTGCTCTGGACACGGTTGTTATCTCAAGCCAGCACTCTGAAGATGTAGATGTGATGAAGCAGTTGACTCCAGAGATTATTGCCCAAGTAATCGATCCAATCTTGGCGAAGATTGATCTTCCACGTAAGAATCTTAAAACTTTAATCAATCCCACCGGACGCTTCGTAATCGGTGGACCAATGGGCGATGCAGGTCTGACTGGTCGCAAGATTATCGTTGACACATATGGCGGAATGGCTCGCCATGGTGGTGGAGCCTTCTCTGGTAAGGATCCTTCTAAGGTCGATCGCTCTGCTGCCTATGCAATGCGTTGGGTGGCAAAGAATGTCGTAGCCGCAGGACTTGCGCGTCGCTGCGAAGTTCAAGTCGCATACGCAATTGGAAAGGCGCAGCCTGTAGGTGTCTTTGTTGAGACATTTGGAACTGAATCAGTTCCTGTCCAGAAGATTCAAGATGCCGTTACTACTGTCTTCGATCTTCGTCCAGCCGCAATCATTCGAGATCTCGAACTTAAGCGTCCGATTTACTCAGCTACCGCTGCTTACGGCCATTTCGGTCGCGAACTTCCTAACTTCACATGGGAAGTAACAAATCGCGTTTCGGAATTGCAAGCAGCAGTTAAATAGATTTAGGCACTTAAAGTGGCAGTTGTGCGGCCACTACGCCTGAAGACTGAGGTTGTTCCACGTAACAACAGCGTCAGTGCAGCCAATCTTCCTGTAGTACGTGTGTGGGTTGATAACGGGATCTATCACCTCGATGGCGCATACGATTATCTAGTTCCCGAATCGCTGAGTGAACTTATCTCTATTGGACTACGCATAGAGGTTCCATTTAATTCGCGCACTGTTGAAGCGATAGTTCTTGAAAGGCTTCCCGAGAGTCCGAGCACTAAGCTCAAATACATCGTCAAAGTGATCTCTCCGATACCTGTGGCTACTGAGACGACCCTTTCCTTAATGGCGGCGGTGTCCAAGCGATGGGCTGCACACCCCTATGACGTCATACGATCGGCAATTCCACCACGCGCGGCGAGCATCGAGAAAGAAGTATTCGAGCCTTCACATACAAAGATAAAGATAAGCAAACCATCCCGGAGATATTTGCAGCTACCACCTTTTACGCGCGAGTCTGAGATCATCGCAGAGCATATCAGGGCATGTAGCAGAGATGGCCGAGTCCTAGTCATTGTTCCCGAAAGCCGATTCGTTGATCAGATATGCAATCTCTATCCCGGTGCAATATCTATCGATTCTTCACTCGACCGTACTTCTCGATATCGCAATTTCTTGAAGGCTATTCATGGCTCTGCGGATATCTTTGTCGGCACGCGTAGCGCGATCTTTGTCCCGATTCCTGGTCTTACACATATAGTCATCGCAGATGAAGGATCAGAGAATAGTTATGAGCGACGATCACCCGGATGGAATGTTCGAGACGTTGCCATACTCCGTTCGCAGATTGAGAAAGTATCACTAGATTTTATTGGCTATTCACCTAGCTCAGAGATTTCTCGGCTCATAGAGTTGAAGTGGATTACGTATAGTGCAATCCGCAACAAGGTCTCTGTTGAGAATTTTCAACAGAGCACGAGCGAGTTATTACCAGGACGCATAATTTCGCAAGTACGCAAAGCGCTACAGAAAGGTCCAGTCCTTTTCATCGCTTCACGAAAGGGTTATTCTCAAGCGCTATCGTGCGCGCGCTGTCGTAACGTTGCTAAGTGCGACTGTGGAGGTCGACTCTTCAAGAGTTCGGTCAATGCAAAGCCAGAGTGTGCGCTTTGTGGGTTAGTGCAGGATCGATGGAGCTGCACATGGTGTCAAGGTGCAACTCCATTCCTTATCGGACGTGGCAGCGCGAGATTTGCACAAGAGATCGGTGCAGCATTCCCTGGTAATCAGATCACGCAATCTGAAGGAGATCACATTCTCGATAAGTATGAGAAGAGCGAAGGAATCGTGATTGCAACACCTGGTTCCATGCCAGTTGCAATCAATGGATATAGCGCAGTTGTAATCCTTGAAGGAGATTCATACTTTGCGCAATCTGACATTCGCTCACAAGAACGTACTCGCGAACTCTTCTTTTCTTGCGGGGGATTGTTAACAAGGGATGGAACCCTGCTACTTGTTCTTGCGAATGAAAACCCCATAATAGGAGCGCTATCGTCTTGGAAGCCATCGCTGCTTGCGCAACGTGAATTGCGCGAAAGGCAAGAGGTATCACTTCCTCCTTATGTCCGTGCGCTCTCACTTGATATCGCTAGCTCGGAAATCAACCAGTTGATTCGCGGGTTAGAGATAGCGCGTGATGAGAAGAGACTTCCTGTAGGTACACGAATTCTCGGTCCTGTCGATTTGAAGGGTTCAATTTCAAGAACCCTAGTAATGGCTCCAATTGATGATGGCGAAGCTCTCATCACATTTATTCATGAGTATCAGAGACGTAGGAGTGCGGCGAAGAAGACCCTTGCTGCTCTACGAATAGATCCGTATTCATTGACGCGATAGGTAAGATAGGCACATGTCGATCAAGCCTATTCGCCACTTTGGCGATCCCGTTTTGGTGACTCCTGCAGATAATGTTCTCGATTTCGATAAGGAGCTGCGAAATCTTGTCAAAGATTTAACCGAGACGATGTTAGATGCGCCCGGTGCGGGTCTTGCAGCTCCTCAAATAGGAGTGCCGCTACGAGTCTTTGTCTGGGATGTCGATGAAGCGTTAGGTCATCTCATCAATCCAACCCTTGATTTGAGTGAGGAGATCCAGGAAGGTGACGAAGGGTGTCTATCTTTTCCCGATCTTGTCTATCCAACTCCACGATCATTTCGCGCAGTCGCGAAGGGATTTAACATGCACGGAGAACCTATCGTCGTTGAAGGCACGGAGCTCTTAGCGCGTGCACTTCAGCATGAGACCGATCATCTCAATGGAATCCTCTTCATCGACCGGCTTTCTGAGGCTGATCGCAAGATTGCGATGAAGGATATTCGTGAAGCTGATTGGTTTGGCTTGGCCAGCTCGATGGGTACAACTCCACAGATTCGTATTTCACCGCATGATCCTTTTGGTCGGGGGCTCTGATTGCGTATTGCAGTCGCCGCCACACCTGCGGTGGCAATTCCAACGCTGAACGCTCTGCTTGATTCAGAACATGTACTTGCCTTCATCATTACCCAACCTGATAGACCTGCAGGACGTGGGCTGCAATTGCAGGAGTCAGAAGTTTCTCAGTGGGCTACAAGCAATGACATCCACACCTTCAAACCAGAATCCTCTGAGCAATTATTGCCGCTCTTGGTAGATGTCGATGTTCTTCTAACAATTGGCTACGGAGTGTTGCTTCCAAGCCAGGTGATAAACGCTCCTACATATGGATCGCTCAATCTGCACTTCTCACTCCTTCCACGTTGGCGAGGCGCAGCTCCGGTGCAACGAGCCATTGAAGCGGGGGATTCGCTCTCAGGTGTCACAGTCTTTGCACTCGATGAGGGCATGGATACAGGGCCAATTTATTCCGTGAAAAAATTTGCACTCGATAGCGACATTACAAGTGATGAACTCTTTATTGAGTTAGCTGATGTAGGAGTCGAAGCTGTTATGGAAGCCCTAGCTGCGATCGCATCCGGAACAAAGCCAACCCCACAAAATGGTGAAGGCGCCACTCGTGCCTATAAATTGCAGAAGAGTGAGGGCGAGATAGATTGGCATGCAAGTGCAGAAGAGATTTCTCGCAAGGTACGAGCATTCACATCTAATCCGGGAGCGTGGACTACCTTCCGTGGCTTAACGATGAAAATTGATACGGTCTCCATCAATGAGACTAAGTTAGAACCGGGTTTGATTGTTCAAGAAGGCAAGAAGGTCAACGTTGGAACAGGAACAACTTCTCTGACTATCGGATTTTGCACACCTGCAGGCAAGCAACGTATGGACTCTGCTTCATGGAGTAATGGTGCACGATTGGCTACAGGTGAGAAATTTGGTTAAGCCCCGTAGGGATACATTTCAAAAGCCAAAGCCTGATGCTGTTCGATCGCTTATCTTCGATATCCTCACTGAGGTAAATCGCCGCGGGGGATACTCAAACCTATTACTGCCACAGGCACTTGCGGTTTCAGAGTTCGAAGTTCGTGACCGTGGATTTGCAACTGAATTACTCTATGGAACTCTTCGTATGCAAGGTCGCCATGACTATATATTGCGTCAGATTGTGGATAGACCGTGGGATGACATCGATGAAGGAATTATCGATGTTATGCGCCTTGGAGTTCATCAACTCCACGAGATGCGCGTCGCAACTCACGCTGCCGTTTCTGCAACTGTGGAGCTCGCTAGGAAAGTGTTGGGGGAGTCAAAGGCTTCTTTCGTTAACGCCTTATTACGCAAGGTAAGTGCGCAGACTTTGGATGAATGGATGGCACCTGTCCACGAGATTCAGGACCCAGTCACACGACTTTCAATCCTGTATTCGCATCCTGAATGGATTGTGTCCGCGTACTTTGACCTCTTAAAAGATTTTGATCGCGTGGAGCTAGAGCTTCAAATCAATAATGTTCCGGCTCTGCCCACTCTGGTTGCATGGCCTGGCGCATCTACGCAAGAAGAGTTGATTGCACTCGGAGGAGAGGCCACTAAATATTCTCCCTATGGAGCTCGACTTGCGGGCTCGCCAGGGGCACTTGAAATCATTCGACATCGTCGCGCTGGTGTACAGGATGAAGGATCCCAACTCGTTGCTGAAGTTTTTGCCCAAGCGACTATGAGCGCTCACTCGATTCTAGATATCTGCGCAGGCCCAGGTGGAAAAGCTGCACTCTTATCGCATATCGCAAATACAACCGAACGGGATTTTGTCGCCAATGAGTTATCGCAACCGCGGGCGAAATTGGTCAAGGCAGTGGTGGGAAAGTTCCCAGTGTGGGTAGGCGATGCTCGAGAGATTGCAAGCCATGGCCAGAAGTTTGATGCAGTACTGGCCGATGTTCCTTGCACTGGTTTGGGTGCGCTGCGCAGACGACCTGAAGTTCGGTGGCGACGCACTGTTCAGGATCTAAGGGCACTCACCGAATTGCAGTTGGAGATTTCTAAAGCCTCGGTATCAGTGATTTACCCGGGTGGAATTTACGGCTACGCAACATGTAGCCCCCATTTTGCCGAAACCTTTGGACAGGTAAAGATGATTCTCAAGCAGAACCCTGAACTTGAGCAGATCGATGTCTCTCCATTCCTTCCCACTAATTTGCAAGGAGCCACACGAGATATGTCGATGGCTCTCTGGACATCTCAACACGGAACAGATTCAATGTTCTTAGCCTTGTTTCGAAAGAAGGCGTAGGCTTATCTCGTGAGTTCTCATATTCGTATAACGCCGAGCATTCTCAATGCGGATCTCCAAAACCTCAGCGCGGAAATTTCGAAAATTGCTTCAGTTAGCGACCTATTGCACCTTGATGTGATGGATGATCGCTTCGTCCCCAACTTCACCTTCGATTTTGAATCCGCTTCGAAGATTATTTCGCAATCACCTCTACCTGTAGATGCACATCTCATGGTCGCCGATGTCGATTCCATCGCAATCGAGTATGCCGAAACTGGTGCCGCGAGTGTCACGATTCATGTTGAAGCCGTCAAGGATATCAAGTCGACCCTGCGCGGAATCCGCAGGGCAGGAGCACGTGCCGCGATCGCGCTAAAGCCTGGTACTGATATTGATCGATACTCGAACTTCATAGATGACGTTGATATGTTTTTGATTATGACGGTTGAACCGGGTTTCGGTGGACAGAAATTTATGGCAGATATGATGGAGAAGGTTCGTCGCACGCGAGCGATAATCGGATCTAGACCAATATGGCTGCAGGTAGATGGCGGAATATCCCTTGAGACTATTGAGATAGCGCGCGAGGCGGGTGCGGACACATTTGTTGCTGGAAGTGCTGTATTTAACTCTGATGATCCCGCTGAGATGATTAATCTCCTCCGAGCCAGGGCAGAGCGCGAGTAAAGTAGGAGCATGAAATCCTTCGACTCACTCTGGATAGAGCTGGCCGAGAAAGCTGTATCACGTGCAGAGGGTTCAGCCACCGTTGCAGCGCTCGATGCTGGTGTGCACTCGATAGGAAAGAAAGTTCTCGAAGAGGCAGGCGAAGTCTGGTTGGCTGCCGAACACGAATCCAATGAAGCTTTGGCAGAGGAGATAAGCCAACTTATCTACCACCTGCAAACTCTCATGCTTGCTCGCGGCCTAACCCCTGAAGATATTTACCGTTATCTATAGTTCTCATTATTTAGAAGGAGTCTCATGTTAAGAGTTGCCGTTCCGAATAAGGGCTCACTTGCAGATTCCGCAATTGCAATCCTTAAAGAGGCTGGATACCGTCAACGTTCTGACTCTCGAGATCTCGTATTAACAGATCCTGATAATGGTGTTGAGTTTTACTATCTTCGCCCACGAGATATCGCTATCTATGTTGGATCTGGCGAATTAGAAGCTGGAATTACTGGTCGCGATTTGCTGATCGATTCTGGAGCAGAAGCAGATGAAATTCTCGCTCTTGATTTCGGTGGGTCTACCTTTAGATTTGCAGCTCCTGCGTCACGCGAATGGAAGATTTCAGAAATCGCTGGTAAACGCGTTGCAACTGCATATCCAGGGTTGGTACAAAAGCATCTATCGGATTTGAAGATTTCGGCATCTGTAGTGAGATTAGATGGAGCCGTGGAAAGTAGCGTGCGTCTGGGCGTTGCCGACCTTATTGCAGATGTCGTGAGTACTGGAAATACTTTGAAGCAAGCAGGGTTGGCAATTTTTGGTGACCCCATACTCACTTCGGAGGCGATTCTCATCAATCGCAAAGGTGCAACTATTCCAGCAGAGTTAGAGATTCTTATTCGACGCCTTCAGGGAGTTGTCACAGCTCGTCAATATGTACTTCTTGATTACGACATTCCGATAGTAAGTGTCGATAAGGCGTGCGCAATCACACCAGGGCTCGAGTCTCCAACAATTTCGCCCTTACAGAAGGCAGATTGGGTTGCCGTCAGAGCGATGGTCTTACGCAAGGATACAAATCGTTTGATGGATGAGCTCTGGGCGCTAGGTGCTCGCGGAATTCTCGTCACCGATATTCATGCATGCAGGCTCTGATTATTTGCGCGTAGCGCCTGCTTCTTCGACTTCTTCACGAGTAATTCCAAGTAGATAGAGAACTGAATCTAGATACGGTGCGCTCACTGAGCTATCTGCCGCTGCCTTTACCGCTGGTTTTGCATTGAATGCGATACCGAGACCGGCAATTGAGATCATATCTAAATCATTTGCACCGTCTCCGATTGCAATTGTCTGCTCCAGAGTGACTCCTTCGATTGCTGCGAATTCGCGCAGCGCGGTTGCTTTTGCTGCACGATCAATGATTGGACCTGCGACTTTTCCAGTGAGCTTGCCATCGACTATCTCAAGTGAATTGGCTCGGTAATGTTGAATCTTGAGATCTTCGACAATTGGTTTAATAACTTCGGTGAAGCCGCCAGAGACTAAAGCAACGCTATGACCCAAAGTGTGAAGGGTCTGAACCAGCGTGCGCGCACCGGGGGTTAAGACAATCTCTCGCTGAACGTCCTCGATTACTGATTTAGGTAAGCCCTTGAGAAGGGCAACTCGAGAAATCAGACTTTCAGCGAAATCAATCTCACCTCGCATTGCCGATTCAGTGATTGCAGTGACTTCGGATTCAACACCAGCCTTTGCAGCTAGGAGTTCGATGACTTCTTGTTGGATAAGGGTCGAGTCAACATCCATCACAACCAATTTCTTCGCCCATCGCATGAGACCACCGGGGGAGACTGCGATATCTACGCTGTGAGTAGTAGTTACTTCAGCAAGGCATTGGCGAATCGAGAGTTGGTTTGCTCCTGAGACGACAAATTCAATTGCGGTAATCGGATAACTTGCGGTGCGTTGGATGCGTTCAATATTTCCGTCCTGTGAGGCGATTGCAGATGCGATTGCCGCAATTGCCGCGGGAGATAATGGATTACCAAGTGCAACAACATGTACCAATCCAGATTTTGCCGCGATAGTTGATTGGCCTTGCTCTTGAAAAGAGGTCGCGATATCAATCGACAATTTCTGGGCACACGCTTGCAAATCTTCCTCAATGGCCTCTGCATGGGCAGGGTTGAGAGCGATCAAAACAGTGAGAATCAGGCGATCTCGTATGACAACTTGTTCGATATCTAAAACGGTGATTGCAAAGGGCGCGAGAGTGTCAAAGAGTGATTGGGTAATTCCGGGGGAATCAACACCAGAGACGAGGATCAATCCGGTGTAATGGCTCATTTCCTCGTTCATATGAGCGAGGTTATCGCGAATCACTGCGCGCTGGTCGTCAATTATGCGTGATTCTCCTTGCAAAGATATATCTTTCACTCCTATGAGTAGCGCTAGCGTTCTTGAGTTACGGGATGTTTCAGTTCGACGTGGCCAGAAAACGATTCTTGGACCACTGAGTTTCTCCATTTCCGAGGGAGAGCGCTGGGTAGTTCTAGGGCCTAACGGAGCTGGTAAGTCAACGTTGCTACAGATTCTGGCGACGCGAATCTTTCCAACGAAGGGAATTGTCACAGTCTTAGATAAAGAGATGGGCAAGGTCGATCTGTGGGAGCTTCGCACAAGAATCGGAATTTGTGGAACTCTTATCTCTGAAGATATTCCATTTGACGAGAAGGTCCGTGACGTGGTGCTCACTGCAGCGTATGCAGTTCTGGGTAGATGGAATGAAGCCTACGATTTATGGGATGAGTCGCGAGCAGTTGCACTCCTTACAACATTTGGCGTTCGAGATATGGCTGATCGCAGCTACGGAACTCTCAGTGACGGAGAGAAGAAGCGTGTGCAGATTTCGCGTGCCTTGATGGCTGATCCTGAATTACTTTTACTTGATGAACCAACTGCGGGCTTGGATTTGGGTGGGCGAGAAGATTTACTCAAGAGATTCTCACTCTTTGCATCTGATCCGGCGGCGCCGGCCTCGATACTTGTAACTCATCACATTGAAGAGATCCCTGTCGGCACAACGCATGCCCTCATCCTCAAAGACGGACACATTGCTGTCTCGGGCCCTGTTGATCAGGTAATTACCTCTGAACATATGTCTGAAGTCTTTGAACTACCGATGGAAGTTCGTTATGAGGGATCTCGATTCTTCGCTCGTGCACTCTAGTTGGTTACCAGTACTCGAACCTTTACAAAACGAGATCGACGAAATCTTCAGAAAGATTGACTCCCAAACGGTAACTCCTGCTTTACATCTCATCTTTCGGGCCTTCGAAGAATCTCTGGAAGATGTGCAATGCGTGATCATCGGACAAGATCCATACCCGACTGCGGGTCATGCTCACGGACTGGCATTTTCTACCGGCGCTGATGTGCACCCCTTACCGAAGAGCTTGCAGAATATCTTCCTCGAGCGAGAATCTGATCTCGGTATCCCGTTCTCGACTTCAGGTGATCTATCTTCCTGGTCCAAGCAAGGGGTAATGCTGCTCAATCGAGTTCTCACAACACAGGTGGGAGTCGCAAACGCTCACACTAAGTATGGATGGCAGAAGATTACCGATGCAGTTGCACGTGAATTAGGTAGAAGAGATGTTGTCGCCATCTTATGGGGTAGACAAGCAAAAGAGTTATCTCGCTATTTCACTTACCGAGTTGAATCAGCTCATCCGAGCCCTTTGAGTTCCTACCGCGGATTCTTCGGATCTAAGCCTTTTTCACGAGTGAACGAGATGCTTCTTGCTCAGGGAAAGAAGCCAATAATCTGGGAATAAGAAAGGCCCCACAGTGAATCTGTAGGGCCTTTCCTAATTTTTATTTATTGACTATTTGCTTACCCACATATTGATAGGTGATTGCAAGAAGTAGACAACAAAGAGAGCAGAAACTAAGTACAGAAGTGCATGTACTTCTTTGCTACGGCCCTGAACTACTCGTATAAGTACGTGTGCAATAAAGCCAGCACCAATACCTACTGAGATGTTGTATGTGAATGGCATCAAGATAATTGAAAGGAAGGCTGGCATTCCGATTCCGTAATCAGACCAATCAATATCTTTGATCTGAGACATCATCAAGAAACCTACGATAACGAGTGCAGGAGTTGCTGCCTCGTATGGAATCACCTTCACTACTGGTGCCAAGAAAGTAGTCAGCAGGAAGAGGACTCCTGTGACTACTGAAGCAAGACCAGTACGAGCACCTTCACCCACACCAGAGGCTGATTCGATGTAGCTGGTGTTTGACGAAATGCTTCCAACGCCACCTGCTGCAGCTGCAACCGAGTCAACAAAGAGAATGCGATTGTTGTTTGGGATATTTCCCGCACCGTCGATCAATCCACCTTCTGTTGCGATTGCGGTGACAGTACCCACTGTGTCGAAGAAGTCTGAAAGCAATAGCGTGAAGACAAGTAGTACTGCTGCAACGATTGAGACACCGCTTACATGGAATGCACCAAAGAGGCTGAAGTGCCCAAAGAGGCTGAAATCTGGCTTATCAACAATCTTGGATGGGATATGAGGCACGTTGAGTCCCCAACCCTTTGGATTGACATAGTCGCCACCAGCTGTGACAAAGCCCTTATAGTCGGCCGGCATTTTTCCGCCAAAGACATTATCGACAACGCCCTTAGGAAGGTAATTCTCACCGATCTTAAAGGCCTTCTCGACGATAATCGAAAGAACAGTCGCGGCGATAACTCCGATGAGAATTGCGCCTTTAACCTTACGAATCATGAGAACGATGATTGTGATCAATCCGAATCCGAAGACGATGATTGGCCATCCAACGAGATTGCCGTTATCGCCCAAAGTAACTGGTACTGGGCCTTGACCTGTGCGACGAACGAACCCTGCATCAACGAGACCAATCAAGGTAATAAATAGTCCGATACCGACTGATATCGCAATCTTGAGTTGCTGAGGTACGGCGCGGAATACAGCTGTTCTAAATCCAGTGAGAACTAGAACGGTAATGATGAAGCCTTCAACAACGATGAGTCCCATCGCATCTGCCCATGTCATGCGAGAGGCAATTCCCACTGCAACGAATGTGTTAAGCCCGAGGCCTGTAGCAAGTGCTAGTGGAAAGTTTGCATACGCTCCCATAAAGAGTGTGAGCAGACCAGCCATCAGTGCGGTCATCGCTGCGATAGCCGCAAAGTTTGCACCGTCAGTTCCGCCACCGAGGTAATGGCCAGTGCTGTCTTTTGCTCCACCAAGAATGAGTGGATTGAGGGCAACGATGTAGGCCATGGTGAAGAAGGTGACGAAACCGCCTCGTACTTCACGTCCTACAGTTGAGCCACGTTCTGATATTTTGAAGAAAGTATCAAGCATGACGAACCTTCCTGATTTTGTTATCGGGGGTGTTTGCGACCCCGTGTGAAGTGACGGGTCACAAACCCGGGGGAAGGTTGTCGTCAGGTTAGTTGATTGGTTGCGCTACTTCGGAGTCAGACGCGCGACGATTCCTAAGAAAATGGCTACTGATTGCCCAATCAGGAGCGCAAAGAGGGCAGTTCCAACTCCCACAGAGCCGCCCATGAACCACCCAATAATGAGGACCACTAGCTCAATCCCCAATCTCACGCGACCTACACGGATTCCAGTTCGGTAGTGAATTCCAGTCATAGCGCCATCGCGTGGACCGGGACCAAGGCCACATGTGATGTAGAGAGCTGAGCCCAATCCCACCATTGCGATACCAATGAGATCAAAGAGGATTCCGGATGTCATCGAGCTCTGTTCAGGAAATATTTGGGTACCTACCTGGATAAAGGTAGCTATCAGAATGATGTTGGAGAGGGTTCCGAATCCTGGCTTCTCGCGTAGTGGTATCCATATTAATAATACAAAGGAACTAATAAGAAGAGTTGCGAAACCGATACTCAAGCCGGTCTTGAATGTTAACCCTTGGGCAAAGACAGTCCATGGCGCATTTCCTTGATTACCTTGAATCAATAATGAGTCACCTAAACCAAAAATAATTAACCCCGTAAAGAGAATAAGGACTCGGCTCAGGGAGAGGTCCCATCGCGTCTCTGCACGCCATGGGGTTATAGGAACAGTCTTGTGAGGTGTTAAGAGTGTCCGGAGGCCAGTCAACTTCATGTCGAGAGTCTATAGTTAATCAATGTTTATCGGACTAGGCACTGTCATTAATGTCGGTGCAATCATCATTGGGTCGACAATAGGAATAGCAGTTGGCACGCGTATTACTAAATCTGCAACCAGTTTGATCACAGATATTCTCGGACTCATTACTTTGCTAGGTGCTACATCGGCGATTATTCCCCTCTGGAGCTCATCTTTCACATCTTCTTTTGCTAAGGGTGCATCTCTGCTCATTATTCTTGCTTCAATGCTTCTAGGTGGTCTGCTCGGTTCAGCATTATCGCTAGAAACGAGATTAGATTCCTTCGGCGAGAATCTACGTAAGAAGTTCAAAGCGTCGAACGAAAGCCCATTTGTAGAAGGTTTTGTTTCTGCTTCACTGCTCTTTGTTATTGGTCCACTGGCAATCCTTGGAAGCGTCAGCGACGGCATGTCACAGGGGATAGATCAACTTATTTTGAAATCTTCACTCGACTTCTTCGCATCTATGGCATTTGCATCGACACTTGGCTGGGGAGTTGCTGCATCGATCATTCCCGTTGCTCTCTACCAGGGATTCTGGACAGTGATCGGTCTCGCCTCAGGTTCGATATTGAGCCAATATCAAATTGATGCAATGACTATCTGTGGAGGTCTCATGCTTGTAGGCATTGCACTGCGCCTTTTGGATATAAAGCGAATCGCAGTAGCGAACCTTTTGCCCGCGCTTGTCATAGCTCCGCTTATTGCGACAGCAGTGCACGCCTTTAAATAATAGATCAGTTAGTTAAAAGGTTGATGCGTCGATGACGAATCTATATTTAACATCACTTGCAACAGTGCGTTCGTAAGCCTCATTTATATAGTCGGCCTTAATGACCTCAACATCACTCACAATATTCTTCTCGCCGCAGAAATTGAGCATCTCTTGAAGCTCTGGCATGCCACCAATCATTGATCCACTGATAGAGCGACGTCCATTAAGTAGAGTTCCGGCATTCAAGGCATAAGGCTTGCCGGGAAGACCAATCACGACGAGGGTTCCATCAAGTTTGAGCAGATTGAGATATAGATCGATATCAAGCTCTGCGCTCACTGTATTGAGAATGACATCGAAGGTTTTAGCGTGCTTCGCAAATACTGTCTTGTCGTTAGTTGCGATGAATGAGTGTGCGCCCATTGCGCGTGCATCTGCCTCCTTTTGAGGCGAGTGAGAGAGAACGGTGACATCTGCTCCCATGGCTGCTGCAAACTTAACTCCCATATGGCCTAATCCGCCAAGACCCATCACAGCAACTTTCTTTCCTGGCCCTACGCCCCAGTGCTTAATAGGGGAGTACAAAGTGATTCCTGCGCACAGAAGTGGAGCAACACCTTCGAGTGGAAGATTTGTAGGAATTGTGACTGCATAATCTTCGTTGATAACGAAGTAGTTGCTATATCCACCCATCGCTACAGTGACACCGTCACGCTCGAGCTGGTTATACGTTCCTGTCATTCCCTCTAAGCAATATTGCTGCAGACCCGCCTTGCAGTTTTCGCAGACCCGACATGAATCAACAAAAACTCCTACGCCGATGAGGTCTCCTACTTTAAACTTTGATACTGCGCTTCCGATTGCTGTGACTTTTCCTGCAATCTCATGTCCTGGAACCATCGGGAAGATGGCAGGTCCCCACTCTTCGCGCGCTTGATGGATATCTGAGTGACAGATACCTGCATATGCGATGTCGAGCGCTACATCGTGTGCACCCAGAGCCCGACGATCGAATTCGTAAGGAACGAGCTTCTCTTTGGCGGCGAGGGCTGCATAGGCGCGCGTATTCATGGTTGAACCTTTTCTTCTCGATGATTTCTGTATCTGGAGGATTTTCTAGGTGAACGGTAGTGGGTCAGAGCTCATATGTCCTGCTCGAGATGCACGTGCGGTAACCCGACGCATGTGATGTCGCCTGCAGAGGACTTCGTATGCGACTTCATCGCTCTTTCCGACGTCGCCAACAACCACTTGTTCGCCTTCTGTGACCATGGCTCCATTGACGGTTCGCGCATTATGAGTTGCTCGCGATCCACACCAACAGAGAGCTTCAACTTGCAGGGTGTTGACACGATCTGCGAGTTCGACCAATCGGGCAGAACCTGGAAAGAGCTTTGTCTTAAAGTCAGCCAGAATTCCAAAGGCGTAGACATCGATACCCAGACCATCGACGATTTGCGCCAATTGGTCTATCTGAATTGGCTGATAGAACTGCGCTTCATCGCAGATGATGTAATCAATGCGTTCGCCCATCGAAAGATGTTCTACGACAAACTTATGAATATCGAGTGGCTCTTCTACCTCAATCGCATCAGATTGCAGCCCTAAACGAGAACTAATGACTCCAGAACCTGCTCGATCCTTATTGGTAAAGATCAGACCTGTGCGGCCTCGACTCTTGTGATTATGGGCAGTCTGAAGCGCCAACGTTGATTTACCACTGTCCATAGTTCCGCAGTAATAGATGAGTTCAGCCACGTTCGAATCCTGCCACTAAATCTTGGTCTTTGCAGTCAGCCACTTAGAACCGGACCCCTGAAGAGGTGAGTGCCACAGCTAACTTCCCTGCTAGGTGGCGGCTCATAGCGACGCTGAGATGAGAAGCATCTCTATAGACAATGAGATTATCAATAATTGCGGGGCAGTTTTGCTTACATAGCCATTGGTTTGGGTCGATATTGTAAAAACCAGAGATTGTGTACGCAGGTGAAGGCTTAGTCTTGTTACACGCAGTGATGGAACCTACGGCAACGCAGCTGGGTATATCTCGCGTCGGGTGCGGAGTATCAATCAGATAGATCAGATGAGCGGAACTGTCTTGTAGGTGAGCACGTGTAATGGATTCACCTGCTCTCCATGCGCGAGCGTCGCTTGCGGTTGCTGTGGTTCGTGCGAACTGTTGCATACCGCTCACGATGACGGCATCAGGGTGAATAGAGGCGATACGTAGATACGAATTGGCTCTCCATGAAGCACATTCAGAATCGTTGTAATGAATCGAGTCAACTTTCATAACCGCAGGTCCTGGACATGATGATTTTGTAAGTGAGGTCAATTCGAATCCATACTGTTTCGCCAAAAGATCAAGGGCTGGAAACCATTGCGCTGCGTGGGAGTCACCAAAGAGAACAATCTTTACCTTTGCCCCGCGAACTCCATAGGTGCAATCACCGGACTTACTCTCTCCGTTGTTCACATGACAACCATCACCGTAAATGAGAGGTTTTTCCAATACTTGGGCTAGCGCCGAAGTTGTTCCGTTCGGAAGTCGAATGGTATTGGCATAGGTTGAATAAATTGAAAAACTGAGAGTCAGTGAAACTAGAGTTGCCAGGCTCGCTACCTTGGTTATTCTCTTTCTCGACAACTCTTTTATACGCAGTGGTTTCTCAATCCATCTATGAGTGACATCAGCCAAAATGCAGGTGATCACTACGCACAATGCCCGTTGATAGATATGGAGTCCATGTCCCAAGTAGACAGCGGGAATTACTAAAACAGGCCAATGCCATAAGTAGAGCGGATAGGAGATCTCACCTAACCACTGCACTATTCGAAGATGAGAAATCCTCTTGAGAATTTCTGGCCAATATCCAATAGTTCCGATCGCAATTGCCGTGCCTATTACCGGAAGCAGAGCTGCAACACCGGGGAAAGCAGTATTGTCATTGAAATGTACAGAGCCGTATGCGATTGCAGCCATTGCTGCTACTGCAAGAGGCCGCTTACCCTTCGTGAATTTCGGTATGAAAAGCAAGAGGGCGCCTATTCCAAGTTCCCATGCACGAGTTGGAAGCGAATAGAAAGCCCATATCGGAGAAGTGTGAGTTTGAACGTAACTCCAGATGAATGTAGCGACCGTAATTGCCGCTACACCTTGCCCAACTAATCGTCCTCCACCGCGTTTGTGCAAGATGAAAATGAGCAACGGCCAGACGAGATAGAACTGCTCTTCAACTGCTAGAGACCAGTAGTGAATGACAACTGGGGGAATAGCTCCTAAATTCTGATAATCCATCTGCCATACAGCAAATAGATAGTTCGAGATATAGATTCCAGCAGCGGCGATATCCTTTCCGAGCTCATGTCGCATAGTTGCTGGATAGAGAAGCCACGCTACAACTGCGGTACAGATGAGAACTAAGAATGATGATGGAAGCAATCTTTTGATTCTGCGCGTATAGAAAGATTTGAAGGAGATCGTTCTACTATTTTCAAGCTCTCGCAGTAGTAGACCAGTGATTAGATAACCCGAGATAACGTAGAAGATATCCACGCCGATATAGCCGCCACCGATCAATTTCGCGTGATAGATAACGACAAGCAGAGAAGCCAATGCGCGAAGAGCTTGAATCTCCTTAATCCGCATTAAGCAACAACCAGAGCATGTATCGCAACGTTGGGATAAGACTCGGCAATCTTTGATCGCCCACCGAGAGCTGAGATCTCTAAAAGAACCACAACCGATGAAACGTTAGCTCCGGCTTCTTCGATCAATCGAAGCGCCGCTTCAATAGTCCCACCAGTTGCTAAGACGTCATCTACAAGCAGAACATTTTGTGCGGGGGAGAAAGCATCACGATGAATTTCAATAATGTCGTGACCGTATTCCAGACCATACGATTGCGAAAAAACATCAGCTGGCAATTTCCCTTTTTTGCGAATAGGAACAAATCCAGATGATCGCTGCATCGCTAAGGCGCTACCCAAGATAAAGCCACGAGCCTCTACACCTGCAACTATGTCCGCCGACGTATCAAACTCGGCGAGCGCACTGATGATTGCATTCATTGCATCTGGGTTCGCTAGCAGCGGGGTAATATCTTGAAAGAGAACTCCGGAGGATGGGAAATCGGGGATAGCTCGTATGAGCGATAATGCCTCTGAGATTTCCATACTGTAATCAACCACCGTAACTGTGTCCGAACGGGGACTTGAACCCCGAATCCCTTGCGAGAACTAGCACCTCAAGCTAGCGCGTCTGCCAATTCCGCCACCCGGACGAGTAACCCGCTCGCTGTGGAGTAATCCTAAGCGTTCGAGCCGAAATAACAGGGTAACGATAGCAATGGCTTAGCTCTCGCGCAAAAGTGAGGTGAGCCATCTGATATCAGCGTGCTAGTTCTTTGAGAAATCAAGGGCACAATACGGATATGACTCTCGAAGAAGAAGTTGTAAAGATTTGCCAAGATCTCATCCGCATCCCATCAGTCAATTTTGGCGAAGGAAAAGGAGATGAAAAGGCTGTTGCAGAGTATGTCGTTGCATCACTTGCAGAAGTTGGGATTGCCGCCACTATCTATGAATCAGCGCCCAATCGATGCAATGTTATAGCCAACATTCCTGGAGCTGATACAACTCGTCCTGGCTTAGTTGTTCATGGCCATATCGATGTAGTCCCAGCGAATGCAGAAGATTGGTCTGTAGATCCATTTGCAGCCGAAATTCGCGACGGAATGATCTGGGGACGTGGCGCTGTCGATATGAAAAATACAGATGCAATGATCCTGGCGATTATTCGTAAGTGGGCGCGCACTGGTTACAAACCGCCCCGCAATATTGTTTTAGCTTTCTTTGCAGATGAAGAAGCAGGGATGACCTTTGGTTCCCGGTGGATGGCAGCCAAGCACCCTGAAGTATTTGCTGGATGTTCTGAGGCAATCTCCGAGGTTGGTGGGTTCTCTGTCACCGTGGGTGATGGAAAGAGACTGTACTTTGTTGAAGCGGCGCAGAAGGGAATCCATTGGATGCGCCTTACTGCAACTGGACGCGCTGGACACGGATCGATGATGAATGATGAGAATGCACTCACCGCTCTGACTGAAGCAGTCGCAAAGATCGGACGATACGAATGGCCACAGCGATATACATCTACCGTCAAGACACTCTTCAAAAAGATTGCAGACGCAACAGGCAAAAGTTATGACGAGAAGGATTTACGACCGCTACTAAGTGAGATTGGACCAACGGCGAGAATGATTGGAGCGACGCTTCAAAATACAGCGAACCCAACAATGCTCGATGCTGGCTATAAGGCAAATGTCATTCCTGGTAGCGCAACTGCTGTCATTGATGGTCGCTTCTTGCCTGGACACGAAGATGAGCTCAACACAACTATTCGTTCAATCATTGGACCAGATATTGCAATCGAAACCGTTTCACGCGATATCGCACTCGAAGTAGATTTCGAGGGCGACCTTGTTGATGCGATGTGCCGTGCCATTCTGGAATTTGATCCCGAAGGGATTCCTGTCCCGTATCTGATGAGCGGAGGAACAGATAATAAGGCGCTCTCAGAACTTGGAATAGTTGGTTATGGGTTTAGTCCACTTCAATTGCCAGCTGACCTAGACTTTATGGCGCTCTTTCACGGTGTTGATGAACGCGTACCTATCTCAGGACTTGAATTTGGTGTGAAAGTTCTTGAGCACTTTTTAGAGAATTGCTAACGCTGAGAAACCTCATCGAGCGCATCACGGACAATCTGCGGCAAGGAAACTTCTTCACTCTTTAAGATTCCACGCATCTGAGCACCAGTTCGCGCACCAACAATGGCGCTAGTAATACCCGGTGTATCTCTGACCCATGCAAGAGCGACTTCAAGAGGAGAAAATCCTAAACCTTGTGCTGCAACAGATACTGCTTCAACAATGCGCGCACTATCTGGTCGCAAATATGGTTCGACATGTTTTATAAAGTGCGGAGCAGCCGCACGAGAATCGCTTGGAATCCCGTTGCGATATTTTCCAGTGAGAACTCCTCGGCCTAATGGCGCCCACGCAAGAATTCCGATTCCAGTTTCGTCAGCGCAGGGGAGCACCTCTAATTCAGAATCTCTATTGAGAAGTGAGTACTCGACTTGATGAGTGACAATCGGCGCCTTCGCTGAATTTGATTCCTGAATGGTGATAGCCCGCGCACTCTGCCAACCAGAGAAATTACTTATACCTACATACCGCGCCTTACCGGATGAGTAGGCATAGTCAAGAGCGGAGAGAGTATCTTCAAGAGGATTAAAAGGATCCCATGAGTGAATCTGCCAGATATCGAGATAATCAGTCTCAAGTCGAGTCAGCGACTTATCCAATTCAGCGATGAGCGCTTGTCGTGAGTTGTTAATAGTTCTATTACCCTCTGGGAAAGTTACTCCAGCTTTCGAGGCGATAGCCACATCACTGCGCTGAAAGAGAGTTCCGATGAGACCACCAATTACTCGTTCACTATCGCCATCACCATAGGTGGATGCGGTATCTAAGAAATTTCCACCGGCCTCTATATAGGCGCGACATTGATCGGCTGCCTCATGAGTATCGGTATCTCGACCCCATGTCATCGTGCCAAGGCCAAGACGAGAGAGCTCGAGTCCGCTCTTGCCCGCCCGTCTCATCTCCATATCGCCCACCTTAGCAACTCACGAGCTCAAATATCGTCAAAACAAATATCGCGTTAGCCTTCGTGTTGTGGCCAAGATTGTTCTACTCCGGCATGCGCATTCCATCGCGAATAGTGCAGGAATTCTCTCTGGGCAGTTATCGGGAGTTTCGCTGAGTAAAGATGGTGTCCGCCAAGCGAACGAATTAGCAGAACGTATTGGAGCGATTGCCTTTGACTCTATTCGCGTGAGCCCGATGCAAAGATGCGAAGAGACAATCACTCCATGGATATCTTCTAAGTTTTCACGTGGAATCAATAACTATCAACTCGATGATGGTCTTATTGAGATGGATTACGGAACCTGGAGTGGGCGGAAACTTTCGAGCCTTCGACGCGAGCCGTTATGGAAATTGATTCAAAGCACACCGAGCAAAGTGAAGTTCCCAGAAGGTGAACGATTCACTGCGATGCAGAAGAGAGCTCTCGCATCAGTTTATGATGCAGCAAAATCCAAGAAGAACGGCGCACATCTTTTAGTGAGCCATGGTGATGTTATTAAGGCAATCGTTGCAGGCTTGATCGATCTTAAATTGGATAACTTTCAAAGCCTTGTTATAGACCCAGCCTCCATCACATTTCTCGACGTAGATGCCGATAGCGCTCGTCTCATCATGTTCAATGACACTCGAACAGCAATCGCACCATTGTTGAAGGCTAAGAAAACGGGGAAGACCCTCTTGGGTGGCGGTGCTGGCACAGTGCACGGGAAGCAGCGATGACTGCGCGAATACTTCTCTTCGATCAACCCGATCGTTTTGTTGCAGGCACCGTTGGGCAACCTGGCGAGAGAACCTTCTTCATTCAAGCTCAGCACGGTGCACGCCTCATTTCAGTCTCGCTTGAGAAGACCCAAGTTCTCGCTTTGGCAGATCGCCTCATCTACATGGTGCGCGAAATCAAACAGAGCGATCCAACAATTGCTATATCAAGGCTGCCGAAAGATGAGGGACCTCTATCTACCCCCATTGAGGAAGAATTTCGTGTTGGAGTCATAGGGCTCGCATTCGACTCTGCATCGACACTTATACAGATTGATTTACAAGCAATTGCCGATGAAGAAACTGACGAGCCGGAATTTATCGATGTCGATGACCTCAGCAGCGATCAAGACATCTTGCGGGTTTTGATTTCCCCCAGTGAAGCTGACAAATTCTCAAAACGTGCGCAGATTGTTGTTGGGGCAGGACGTCAGCCATGTCCATTCTGTGGTGGACCTATAGATCCAAAGGGCCATCTCTGTCCTCGCGCTAACGGATATCGACGATGAATGAGCTTCTCGAGCATCTTCAAAGTGGCGATATCGAAGTAACTGGAAGACTTGTTGATGCATCGAATGCAACGCTCTATGCAACTTGCACATTCAAATCAGTAAGCATTCCCGTCATATACAAACCAGTTGCAGGCGAGAGGCCGCTGTGGGATTTTCCTGATGGGAATCTTGCACAGCGCGAGTATGCGGCGTATCGGATTAGTGAGATCGGAAAATTCTTTCTCGTACCGACGACAGTTCTCCGTGACGGACCATTCGGTGTTGGAATGGTTCAACGGTGGATAGATATCGATGAAAGTATTGACCTAGCTCAGTTCTATCGGACCGATGATTCTCGGTTGCGCGCAATGGCGCTCTTTGATGCTGTTATAAATAATACGGATCGTAAAATCGGCCACTTATTGCCTAGTGAAGATGGAGCACTCCGAGGTTGCGACCATGGAGTGACCTTTCACGAAGAGGATAAGTTGCGAACTGTTCTTTGGCAGTGGGCAGATAGAGAGCTTTCACAGGAAGAGAAGGTTCAGCTCGTTGATCTACGTTCTTCACTCACAGCGCAGCCGGATGAGTTCTTAGAGCTCATCACAGATGGCGAGTTCGAAGCGCTTCTTCTGCGGATTGACCGTCTTCTATCAACCGAACGTTTCCCGGCACCGAGTGATGAATGGCCGGCCGTTCCTTGGCCGCCCTTTTAAGTTAAGGTTTTCGTATGCACTCGTGGCCGGAGATTTATCTTCCTAAACTAGCCAGCCGATTTACCTTCCCTGCGCTCTCGCTCTTCAATACCCAAACACAGAAAGTTGAAGAGCTAGAGAAGAAGAACCACTATCGAATGTATGTCTGCGGTATTACTCCATACGATGCAACACATCTTGGCCACGCTGCTACATATCTGACCTTTGATCTCATCAATCGATACTTACGAGCGACGGGAGCTCGCGTTGATTTCGTAGAGAACATCACAGATATTGATGATCCACTTCTCGAACGAGCTGCTCGGGATGGAGTCACCTGGCAAGAACTTGCGCAATCGCAAGTAGATCTCTTCCGTGGCGATATGACAGATCTGCGCGTTATTCCTCCCAAAAACTACATCGGAGTAGTCGAAGCGATGGAGCTGGTAATCGACGCGGTTGAGAAATTGCGCAGAGCAGGTACAACATATCTAGTTGATTCAGATCACTACTTCGCAGTTCGCAGTGATAGCGAATTCGGAGAGCGTTCTCATCTTTCACAGGATGAGATGCTGAAGATATTTGCAGAACGTGGGGGAGATCCAACCCGAATTGGCAAACGCGATCCTCTCGATGCTCTGGTCTGGTTATCGCAGCGCGAAGGTGAACCTGGTTGGCCAAGCCCGTTTGGTGCCGGAAGACCTGGTTGGCATATCGAGTGTTGCGCAATAGCTCTGCACTACCTAGATCCAGATGCTGGTGATACCTATGCCATTGATATTCAAGGCGGTGGAAGTGATTTGATTTTTCCTCATCATGAAATGTCCGCCACGCAAAGTCGCGCGATCAACGGTCAAAGGTTTGCACGTAATTATGTACATACCGGAATGATTGGCCTTGACGGCGAGAAGATGAGTAAGTCACTTGGTAATCTCGTTTTCGTATCAAAACTTATTCAATCCGGAGTCAGCCCTGTATCGATTAGATGGGCTTTGATGGGACATCCATACGGTGCAGATCTCATGTGGAACGATTCCTTACTTACGCAAGCCGAAAGCGATATCCAGAGATTGCAACTCAATCTGGCAAGGATGGAAGTTGCACCCACTGATTCAGTCATCACCGCAATCATTGATTCGCTTTCACAT
Organism: uncultured Actinomycetes bacterium; assembly: GCA_903845465.1. GTDB lineage: Bacteria > Actinomycetota > Actinomycetes > Nanopelagicales > Nanopelagicaceae > Planktophila. The sequence continues at coordinate 14,289 of CAIMXQ010000009.1, read as the reverse complement.
AATCTCGATACTGCAGGCGCTCTGAACCATATTCGTTCTTGGATGAATGCCACAGAAGCCGGTGCTACTGGGGGAGAAGCGGGCGAGCTATCGCGCGCACTAGATACTCTCTTGGGTCTCGCGCCTTAGCTCTCACTCTGTCGGCGTAAGAATCTTTCTAGCTCGCGTGCAATAGATTCGCCTGAGACTTCTGGCAACTCCGCCGCATCTTTACTCTCTTCAAGTGCCTTCACGTATTCGGCGACATCACTGTCTTCCTTCGCCATTTCAGAGACTTCTACTTCCCAGTCGTGCGATTGATTGTGTAGATCACCTTGGGGTAGAGAGATCTCTAGGAAATCTTCCAATGCGTTGATAAGTGCGAGAGTTGCTTTCGGAGATGGAGAGCCAGATGCATAGTGAGGAATTGCTGCCCACATTGAGACTGCATCAATTCCTCGCCGGACACACGCATCTTGAATCACTCCAAGAATTCCAGTCGGACCTTCATATTTACTAATCTCAACACCTAAACGTTGAGCGATTTCAGGATGTGCCCCACTCCCGCTGACTGCTATAGGTCGAGTGTGTGGAGTGTCTGCGAGCATTGAACCAAGAGTGATAACCATGTCGACCTCTAAATCATCTGCAAGATCTAAAATATCTGCGGCAAATGTCTTCCATTTCATCGATGGCTCTATGCCACGTATGACAACGAAATCATGATCTAGCTCTTGTGTTCGTAACCCGAATACCTGTGTACCTGGCCATGTAAGGCTTCTAATGCTGGATTCATCGATACACACCGTTGGTCGATTGACTTGAAAGTCATAGAACTCTTCGACATCTACTTCAGCAATTAGCTCGGGGACAACGTCATTCTTTGAATCAACCCATGATCCAAGTAGATGAGAGGCAGCGCCGGTTGCGGCTTCGCCAGCATCATTCCAACCCGAGAATGCGATAACCATCACTGGTGAGCGAAGAGCAGGTATCTGGTGAATCTCCATATCGACACCTTACGGTAACCTCAGCGCCGTGACGAGTGCACGAGCAGATATCAAGATGGTCGATGGGTTGCTCCGTCGCGCTCTGGCGACTCGCACCATCATCGCCGATGGAGCTATGGGAACGATGCTCCAAGCAGCAGATCCGACTCTCGAAGATTTCCAGAACCATGAGGGCTGCAATGAGATTCTCAATGTAACTCGCCCCGATCTTGTTCGTTCGGTACACGATGCCTACCTAGAAGTAGGTGTGGATGCCATCGAGACAAATACATTTGGAGCAAACTGGGCCAACCTTGCTGAATATGGAATTGAAGATCGCATCTACGAATTAGCTTTCGCCGGTGGAAAGATCGCTCGCGAGGCCGCTGATGCGTACTCGACACCAGAACGCCCGCGCTTCGTTCTAGGTTCACTTGGACCGGGTACCAAGCTTCCTAGCCTTGGCCACACAACGTACGCACATTTAAGGGATGCCTATTACATTGCATCGAAGGGACTAGTCGATGCCGGTGTGGATGCCTTGCTGATTGAAACGACTCAGGACTTATTGCAAGCGAAGTCAGCAGTAAATGGAGCGCGACAAGCGATTACTGAATCACATCGTGATGTCATTCTTATTGCGCAAGTTACCGTTGAAACTACCGGAACAATGTTACTCGGTTCCGAAATTGGTGCAGCGCTGAACGCACTCGAACCTCTCGATATTGATCTCATTGGTCTCAATTGTGCAACGGGTCCTGCAGAGATGTCTGAACATCTTCGTTACCTATCAAAGAATGCGCAGTGCGAGATATCTGTGATGCCTAATGCAGGGTTACCAATTTTGGGAAAGAACGGAGCGGAATATCCGCTTGGGCCAGATGAGCTAGCGAAAGCTCTTGAAACTTTTGTCAATGATTATGGAATTTCACTCATTGGTGGTTGTTGTGGAACCACACCGGCACACCTAGCTGCGGTAGTAAACCTCTTGGGTGGACATGCGCTGAAAAAACGTTCGCCGGATCTCGATCCAGGCGCTTCATCTCTCTATCAATATGTTCCATTTAGACAAGATAGAACCTACTTAGCAATTGGTGAACGCACTAACGCAAATGGATCACGCGCATTCCGTGATGCACTTGTTGCTGAAGATTGGTCTACGTGTGTAGAAATTGCGCGCGATCAAATCCGCGACGGCGCTCACATGCTCGACCTCTCTGTCGATTACGTCGGACGTGATGGAGTTCGCGATATGACCGAGATTGCATCACGCTTTGCAACTGCATCAACTCTGCCCATTGTTTTAGATTCAACTGAACCTGCTGTACTCAAAGCGGGTCTGGAAGCGCTCGGTGGTCGCTGCGTCATCAACTCAGTCAATTACGAAGATGGAGACGGACCCACATCGAGATTTGCACGCATTATGCCTCTCGTTCAAGAGCATGGAGCATCAGTAGTTGCTCTTACTATTGATGAAGAAGGGCAGGCTCGCACAGCTGAATGGAAGTTGCGAGTTGCCCGCAGACTTATTGCTGACCTGACAACCAATTGGGGAATAGAAGTCGGCGATATTTTGATTGATGCGCTGACATTTCCGATTGCAACAGGGCAAGAGGAAACTCGTCGCGATGGGCTCGAAACAATCAATGCGATTCGCGCTTTGAAAACTGAGTATCCGCAGGTACAAACAACTTTGGGTGTCAGTAATGTTTCCTTCGGACTCAATCCTGCTTCGCGCGTTGTACTGAACTCGGTCTTCTTGCATGAGTGCGTAGAGGCTGGACTTGATTCAGCAATCGTGCACCCATCAAAGATTATGCCGATGGCACGGATCGAAGAGCGCCATAAAGAGGTTGCCTTAGATTTGATTTACGATCGCCGTACATACGATGGCGAGACATGTACCTACGATCCACTCCAAGAATTCTTACAACTTTTCGAAGGTGTCGAACTAGCCGCGTCTCGCAATATTCGCGCCTCCGAGCTTGCTGCTTTGCCACTTCGCAAACGCCTAGAGCACCGCATCATTGACGGCGAGAAAGTTGGGCTAAGCGACGATCTCGATGCGGCGATGCTTGAGGGAATTAATCCACTTGCCATCATCAATGACCATCTTCTCGAAGGCATGAAGGTTGTTGGTGAACTCTTCGGCAAGGGCGAGATGCAACTTCCTTTCGTTCTGCAGAGCGCTGAAGTCATGAAATCAGCTGTTGCTTATCTCGAACCCCATATGGAGAAGACTGACGGAGCAGGTCGCGGCCGCATGCTTCTTGCCACTGTTAAGGGCGACGTCCACGATATCGGGAAGAATCTCGTGGACATCATTCTGACAAATAACGGTTATCAAGTAGTAAATATTGGTATCAAGCAGACCGTTAATCAGATTATTGATGCAGCTCTTGAAAATGATGTCGATGCAGTCGGTATGTCTGGCCTCTTAGTGAAATCAACTGTCATTATGAAAGAGAATTTGCAAGAGATTACATCGCGAGGTTTGGCAGATAAGTGGCCAGTAGTTCTGGGGGGAGCCGCTCTCACTCGCGCCTATGTCGAGCAAGACCTCGCTGCAATTTTTCCCGGTGAAGTCCGTTATGCGCGCGATGCCTTCGAAGGTCTTCGTTTGATGGATGCAATCATGGCAGTCAAACGCGGAGACGAAGGAGCAGCACTTCCAGCTCTTCGAGAACGCAAGGTGAAGGCTGTGGCTCGCACTCACGATAGCGAATCTGTCATCGATACCGTGCGCAGTGATGTTGCACTAGATATCTCCATCCCAAAAGCTCCGTTCTTCGGAAGCCGTATCGTGAAAGGTATTCCGCTTGCGGATTACGTCGGCATGCTCGATGAACGTGCCCTCTTTATGGGGCAATGGGGCCTCAAAGGTGCACGTGGCGAATATGAAGCAATGGCAGAGAGTGAAGGTCGTCCGCGTCTTCGCAAGTTACTTAACGATGTCCAATCAAATAGTTGGCTAGAAGCTGCGGTTGTCTATGGATATTTCCCTTGTGTCTCAGAGGGTAACGATTTGATTATCTTGCATCACGAGGGACCGGATGAAGGTAAGGAGCGCGTTCGCTTCTCTTTCCCACGTCAATCGCGTGATCGAAGGCTATGTTTGGCGGATTTCTTCGCATCCAAGGAGTCAGGAAAAGTTGATGTCGTTGCCTTCCATGTTGTCACAATGGGAAACACCATTAGCAAGGCAGCAAATGAACTCTTTGCCGCAGATGCATATCGTGATTATCTCGAGCTCCATGGTCTCTCTGTCCAACTCACTGAAGCACTCGCTGAATATTGGCATGCGCGAATTCGCGAAGAGCTCTCTGTACGTGATGAAGACTCTGCTGACCTGCAAGGCATCTTGGATCAGGGTTATCGCGGCTCTCGCTACTCTTTCGGATATCCCGCATGTCCCGACATTGAACAACAGACTCAGCTCTGTGAGTTACTTGAACCAGGGCGAATTGGCGTCGAACTTTCGGAAGAGTTCCAGTTACATCCCGAACAATCAACTTCTGCAATCATCGTTCACCACCCAGAGGCGAAATACTTCAACGCAAATTAATTATGGGCAGGACAGATAGCTTTAAAGAAGCACCAGTCACATAGTCTGGATTTCTTTGTTGGAAAGTGCTCTGTTTCGAGGGCAGTAAGTATTTCATCGCCGATATTTTTTAGAATTTTCTCAGTCGATAATAACTGCGCCTCCGTGGGCGAGCTTTTGACTATGCGCGAATCCCCAAGGTAAATCAGCTGCAGAAGTTTCGGGAGTACACCTTCATTTCGCCAATAGAGAAGTGCGTAGACACGCAATTGAAAGAGCGCCTTCTCTTCCCACCCTGGCTTAGGAGATTTACCCGACTTATAGTCGACAATGCGAACTTCACCAGTTGGCGCAATATCGAGTCGATCAACATAACCGTGGAGGTAAATCTCTGATGAGATATCTCGCTCGAGATGCAATTCTCGATATGTAGAGTCAAATGATTCGGGGTTCTCTAGCGAGAAGTAATTTGTGAGCAACGATTGTGCACGGTCGAACCACTCCTTCTCATCAAGTACAAGAGCCTTTAGTTCTGGAAGAGCCGATAATTGCTCCGACCATTTACGGGGCAAGAGCTCTGTCGCAGATGCCATTGTCCGAGAGCTTGCAGGAAGTTCGAAGAGATCTTCAAGAACTGCATGAATTAACTTTCCGCGTTCGGCATCGATACTCGGTGGTTCGGGGAGCTGATCCACTGCGCGGTATTTATAGAGCTGGGGACAGTTGGTGAAATCGTTCATGCGGCTAGGGGATAGGCGAAGCGGTTCCATCAACCAGACGATACAGCGCGCAATGAAAGAAGTAGTGCCGCCGTAACCTAAGATGCGCATGTGTCTAAACGTGGTTACTTCCAAGCTGGAGATCGAGTCCAACTCACCGATCCCAAAGGAAAGCTCTATAGCTTCACCATCACTCCTGGAAAAGAGTGGCATACACATAAAGGTTGGATAACTCACGATGACCTCATCGGACTACCTGAAGGTTCTGTTGTCAGTACAACTGCAGGGCTAAAGTTCACAGCGTTCATTCCACTCCTTGCAGATTATGTGCTCTCTATGCCAAGAGGCGCGACAATTGTGTATCCGAAAGATGCGGCAATGATTGTCGGAGTCGCAGATATCTATCCGGGAGCTCGCGTCCTTGAAGCAGGAGTCGGCAGCGGCGCGCTAACGCTCTCTCTACTACGCGCGGTAGGTCACGAAGGTTCAGTGCACTCCGTAGAACGTCGACAAGATTTCGCAGATAACGCCACAGCAAATATCTCTAATTACTTTGGTTCCCTTCCGTCAAACTGGCGACTTGATGTTGGATCAGTGCAAGAACAGGAATTCGAAAGCGATTTCGATCGCGTGATTCTCGACATGCTCGCCCCCTGGGAGTGCATTGAAATGTCTGCGAAGGTTCTACGACCTGGGGGAGTCTTCCTCGCATATGTAGCGACTACGACACAGTTATCGGCAACAGCTGAAGCGCTGAAAGAGAACGGCCATTTCACTGAGCCTGAAAGTTCTGAAACTATTGTTCGTGGTTGGCATCATGAAGGACTCGCTGTTCGTCCTCAGCAGCGCATGATTGGCCATACAGGATTTCTGATTCAGTCAAGACGAATGGCTCCTGGAGTCGATGTTCTTGCGCGCAGACGACGTCCTGCAAAGGGTGCATACGGTGTCCCGGAAGAGTGAGCGTTTAGTTAATTTAACTATCGCACTCCTTGGTACAAAGCGCTGGTTAACGAAGTCACAAATTTTCACTGCAATAGACGGCTATGAAGGTGAACCAGATGCAAAAGAGCGGATGTTCGAACGCGATAAGGATGATTTACGGAACTTAGGTATTGAGATTGAAGTCGGTTCCTTTGATCCGCTCTTTGAAGATGAAGTTGGGTATCGAATCAGGCCCGATAGCTACCGAAATGATATTTCCGAAATCTCTGCGCGAGAGCTCTCGCTCATTAGTCTTGCGACATCAATATGGCAGGGCGCCGTTCTCGACTCGTCAGCTCTCTCTGGGTTGATCAAGTTGAAGTCACTAGGCATCGAAAGTGATCTCGATGCAATTCCCTCAATCGCCCCAACGATTCACATTTCTGATGAGAATTTTGCGACGATCGTTGATGCAATAGCCAACCGTCGTACTATTTCATTTAGTTATCTCTCGCCAGAACTGACTGCCCAAGTAAGAGTCCTCGAGCCTTACGGAGCGGGGACTAAGGGTGGGTATTGGTATGTAGCTGGTTTGGATCTCGATCGAAAAGATATTCGTCTATTTCGCCTAGACCGAATCGATTCTGAAGTTGCACTCCAGGGTAAAGCTGGGTCATATGTCATCCCACCGGATTTTGCTATGAGCACTCATCTTGCATCTCCCGTCAAAACTGAAATCGCAACGCTCAAAGTTAGGCGCGGAAAGGCTCAGAAAATTGTTCTTGCATCGACGATCATTGAAGACGGCGACGAATGGGTAGTCGTTGAATATCCATTCCTCCATCAATCAGAGCTACTCACTGATGTCTTGTGGCATTTAGAAGACGTTGAAATAGTTAAACCCGTTCAAGCACGCTCCTCAATCATTGAGCATCTGAATCAAGTGGTGGCTGCACATGAGTAAGAAGTCGACCCCTACGCAAAAGGCAGCTCGCATGCTCGATCTCGTTCCCTACATTTCTTCTCACCAAGGCGTATCTACAAGCGAACTGGCCGAACAATTCGGAGTTTCCGTCACTGAACTTCTTTCAGATCTCAATGCACTCTGGATGTGCGGTGATGATCGTTTCGACCTTATCGAACTTGAATTCGCATCTGGCTACGTTTCTATCCGAAATGCGGACACTCTCAATCGAGTACGAAATCTCTCGCACCAAGAGATTATCGCCATCGTGTTGGGGCTTGATTTAATCTCAAAGGATTTGCCAGAGGAACGCATTGATCTGCTGGAAGATATTGAGACTCTACGAAGAAAACTTGGTAAAGGAATCGAACGCGTCATTGATGCATCACCTGCAAGCGATGGAGAAGTAATTGCTCTCGTCAAAGATTGCCTTGCGACGAGGCGAAAATTGCAGATTGAATACCTCGCTGCGGTTGATGGATCGCTCAGTTCTCGAGTAGTAAGCCCCATCGATCTCTATGTGTCTGATAATCGTGATTTTCTCGTCGCTTTCTGCGAGTTAGCAGATGCTCAACGAACATTCCGAATCGACCGAATTAAGAGCGCCACTGTTTTGGATCTTCCGGCAATGTCAAAAGTGATTCCAGTATCGACGGATACAACTATTGAGGCGACTGTAGAAATCGTTACCGAAATGAGACGTTCCAGAGAGTCGCTTGGAAAATTTGTCACTGGCAAGGGCTCCACAGTTGAGGTATCTACCTACAGACTTTCGTGGTTGGCCCGGACAGTAATCGCTTCCGGGGGAGCCATGAAGGTTCTCGCACCAAGTACGACCAGATCGGAGATAGCTCACTTGGCTCGAAAGGCGCTTGCCATTTATCGCTGATTGCTAGCCTTTGCGATACTCTTACGCCATGTTTTTACGCGAACCAAGCCACATACTCCTGCTTCTCCTTGTCCTCGTAATCCTCTTCGGAGCTAAGCGACTACCTGATTCAGCGAAATCACTCGGTAAGTCAATGCGCATCTTCAAGAGCGAGATGAAAGAGATGAAGGACGAGTCCAAAGATCCTGATAAAGGATCGACTGAAAAGTAATCTCTATGGCGGCCACCCAAGGCGGTCGTATGCCGCTGTTAGATCATTTACGCGAGTTACGTACACGCGTTGTTAAGGCATCTCTTGCGATAATCGTTGGTTCAGGGGTTGGTTGGTATTACTACAACACCATCATTACAAAGCTAGCTGAGCCAGTATGCGATCTCAAAAAGGCGCAGAGCACAGGCGCCCATAGCTGCGGCTCGCTCTATATCAATGGCGTTCTTGGTCCTCTCAATCTTCAAATCAAAGTCGCGATCTTGAGCGGAATTATCTTGACCGCGCCAGTTTGGCTCTATCAATTATGGGCATTCATAGCGCCAGCTCTACACCGCAAAGAGAAGCGAAATTCAATTCTCTTCTTTATAGCAGCGACTCCATTTTTCGCAATTGGCGCATATCTTGGTTACTCCGTTCTTCCCGTTGCAGTTCGCGTTCTCTTTGGTTTCACTCCCAATGCACTTACAAACTTGGTGAAGTTCGATGATTATCTCGATTTCGTCCTGCGCATCATTCTTCTCTTCGGAATTGCCTTCGAGCTTCCCGTATTCCTTGTGACCTTCAACTTCATCGGATTTCTCTCGGGCAAGACGATTCTGCGCCCATGGCGTATCTGGGTATTCGGTATCTGCCTATTTGTTGCTGGCTTCACACCAAGTGCAGATCCACTCTCAATGTTTGCCCTGGCTGCGCCGCTCGTTCTGCTCTATCTCATTGCAGGTGGAATTGCGCTTCTCAACGATAAGAGACGAGATAAGAAGTTTCAGGCAAGCCTACTTTCCGATAACGTCTAATGTGGGCGATAGCAATAAACCCTGCTGCGGGTCATGGCAAAGGAATTTCAGTCGGGGAGACAGTCATTCAATATTTTTCACAGAAGAATTTGCCTTATCAAGTTTTCTCGTCGCAAGGCGCTGAGTCACTTCGTTCAGATTTGGATTCATTTCTTTCCCGCGAAAAAGTACAGGGCGTCATCTGTGTAGGTGGAGATGGTCTCGCGCATCTCGTTCTCCAAATCGTCGTCCCTAGACATATTCCATTCGCCGTCCTGCCTGCAGGAACCGGAAATGACATAGTGCGCGCTCTTGGATGGTCTTTAGATGACGTAACTAGCCAACTTGATCGAATAACTTCCACTGATCCGCAGCCAATTGATCTAGGAAATGTAGATTCCGAATGGTTTGCGGCAATTCTCTCTACTGGTTTCGATTCTGTCGTCAACGAGCGAGCCAACGGCTTGTCCTGGCCTAAAGGTCCGCAGCGATATAACGTTGCAATTGCCCTCGAACTACCGAGCTTTGCCCCTATTGAATATGAGATAACAACAGATTCGCAGACATTTTCGACTAAGGCGATGCTCATAGCTATCGGCAATGGTCGCTCATACGGGGGAGGCATGCTGGTCTGCCCGCAAGCGAATATGAACGATGGTCTCTTCGATGTCATGATTCTCGAACCTGTGTCAAAGATTGAATTCCTCAAAGTATTTCCCAAGGTCTATTCGGGTTCACATATACATCATCCGCGCGTAAAGATATTTAGAACCAAGAAGATTTCAATACATGCACAAGCAATTGCATATGCAGATGGTGAAAGAATCGGGGCCGCGCCAATATCTGCTGAATGCGTTGCCGGTGCCGGATTGACGTGGGCGCTATGACAACCCCAGCCGAGAGTTACGCAGCAGCGAAGAAACGTGGTTCTCATCCACTGACAAGCCAATTCATCGGTCAATTTGATTTTGGTTTCGATGAGTTTCAAATATCGGCATGCCAGGCAGTCGAAGATGGTAAAGGCGTACTTGTCGCTGCGCCCACCGGTGCGGGTAAGACAGTAGTTGGGGAATTTGCAGCATTCAGTGCGTTAGCTCAGGGTAAGAAGTGCTTCTACACAACCCCAATTAAGGCTCTGTCTAATCAGAAGTTCCAAGAATTTGTTGAAAGATTTGGCGAGGATCGCGTGGGATTGCTCACTGGTGATACCAATATCAACTCTGAGGCAGATGTTCTTGTCATGACAACGGAAGTTCTTCGCAACATGTTGTACGCCAATTCATCGACCCTTAAGAACTTAGGTTCTGTCGTTATGGATGAAGTTCATTACCTGGCCGATAAATCACGAGGAGCCGTCTGGGAAGAAGTACTCATTCACTTGATGGAGAGTGTCCAAGTTATTTCTCTCTCCGCAACAGTTTCCAACGCCGAGGAGTTTGGTGAATGGTTGGGCGAGGTTCGAGGAGCGACCGAAGTAATCGTCTCTGAAGTTCGCCCGATTCCGCTCTATCAACATGTTCTTATTGGAAATAAACTCATCGACCTTTTCAATGAGCCAGGTCGTATCAATCCCGAGATCTTGGGTTTGGAGCGAGAAGCGCTACGTAAGGTAAAGGTTCCACGTGGCAGACGTGATCGCTTTGGCGAAAGCGATAACCGCTTATCACGTCCAGAAATTATTGAAAAATTGCAACGCGAAAATTTACTCCCAGCCATTACCTTCATCTTCTCGCGAATGGGATGCGACGCCGCTGTAAAGCAATGCCTTCAGGCTGGTATTAAATTGACAACAACTGAAGAACGTTTGGAAATTGCAGCAACTGCCCAGCGCTATACACAGAACTTAGCCGAGGAAGATTTGGAAGTTCTTGGTTATCGCGATTGGTTAGTGGCACTTGAACGTGGCATAGCAGCCCATCACGCGGGACTTCTTCCAAGTTTCAAAGGTGCAGTCGAGGAACTCTTCAAGCGAGGTTTAGTGAAAGCTGTATTCGCGACTGAAACACTTGCACTTGGAATCAATATGCCTGCACGCACAGTTGTCCTCGAAAAGTTGACGAAATGGAATGGTGAAGCTCACGTTTCGATTACTCCGGGGGAGTACACCCAATTAACTGGTCGAGCAGGTCGACGAGGAATTGATATCGAAGGAAATGCCGTTGTTCAGTGGTCACCTACAGTTGATTCTGCGACTGCCGCTGGTTTGGCTTCAACGCGTACATATCCTCTGAAATCCTCATTTACGCCTACCTACAACATGTCTATCAATTTGATCGCGCGATTTGGTCGTGAGAGAGCACACGGAAGTCTTGAATCCTCTTTCGCGCAATTTCAAGCCGATAGAGCCGTTGTGAGTTTGGTGCGCCAGATTCGTAAGAATGATTCAGCCGCAGCTGAACTGACTGAAACAGCTCAGTGTCATCTCGGAGACTTTAACGAGTACTCACGAATGCGCATCGATATCAAGGAGATGGAACGACTATTGAGCAAGCGCGATGGGCGACGCACTTTCGACAACAGACAGAGGGTTCGAATGGAGAATGAACTCGATGGACTGCGAAGGGGCTTACGGAGTCACCCGTGTCATGCCTGCAGCGATCGGGAAGCGCATGCTCGAATAGCCGAACGTGCAGATCGTATTAATCGCGAAAGCGAAGGCTTACGATCTCGCGTCGAAAATCGAACTCACGTAATTGCAAAAACCTTTGACCGCATTTGTAATGTCTTGACCCATTTAGGCTATATCGAAGGAGATAAACCATTAGGACAAGGCAAGATCCTTGCGAAGATTTTTGCAGAATCTGATCTCTTATTGACGGAATCAATCCGTCGGGATATTTTCCAGGGACTTTCTGCAACGGAGTTATTGTCAGTCGCATCGGCGATGATCTACCAGGGTCGCAGCTCCGAGGCTTATGCGCCCAAAATGCCACACGAAAATGTCGCCAATGCTCTCGTCGAAGTCTCGCGCGTATGGATTGAACTTGAAGCACTTGAGAATGAGTATGACGTGAAGACGCAACGCGAACCTGATTTTGGTTTCTGCTACGCGTCATATCGTTGGGCAAATGGACACTCACTCAGTAGCATTCTAAAAGGAACCGATATGACTGTCGGTGATTTTGTTCGAAGTATTAAACAACTCATCGACCTGCTCACACAGATCGGTGGCGCTGCCGAAGATCTACGACCCATCTGCCGTGAAGGTATCAAGCGCTTGGATCGCGGCGTCGTTTCATATATGTTGGGCGAGATATGACACTGATGCTCTTAGATAGCGCCTCACTCTGGTATCGCGCTTACTACGGAATGCCTGACACGCTGCTGTCACCATCTGGAATGCCAGTCAATGCAATACGTGGATATCTTGATATGACTGCGCGCCTGATCGGAATGTATTCACCTAATCGCATCGTCGCCTGCATCGAGGGAGACTGGCGACCATCGTGGCGAGTAGAGCTCTTTCCTGGTTACAAAGCTAACCGCCTCGAAGATGAGGGCGATGAAGAGGAAGAGCCAGAAACTTTAACTCCACAGATTCCAATATTGCTCGATCTCCTCGACGCTTTTGGAATTCCGATGCTCGGTGTTGATGATTACGAAGCAGATGATGTGATGGCTACCTTTGCAGTCCGTGAGAAGGGTCCGATTCGTATCGTGACGGGGGATAGGGACCTTTTCCAGCTCGTCGATGACAAACGCGATGTGAAAGTTGTCTATCTTGCAAAGGGAGTTTCACAACACGATCTCGTTGATACCAAATGGGTCTCGGAAAAATATGGGATACCGGGGGATAGGTATGCCCTCTTTGCGATGTTCCGCGGTGATCCATCTGATGGGCTACCAGGTGTTCGCGGTATTGGCGAAAAAGGCGCGGCACTCATTGCAAACAATTTCGCGTCGGTAGATGAGGCACTAGCCGGTGCGCATGCCAAACACGATGCTCTCAGTGCATCACTTGCCAAGAAGATTATCGACGGTACCGACTATCTTAAAATTGCACTAACACTTGTTAACTGTGCGCGCGATGTCGCAATTCCCACCATGGATATCACCAAACCATCAAAACCCGTAGATTTATCGGAAATCTATAAGATGAAGGATGAGTACGGCCTGGGAGCTAGCGTTGATAGATTAATATCAGCGTTAGGATGGTAGGAAAGGATTGCAATGAAACCAGTAATTCTGATCCCCACATACAACGAATCAATCGCAATCGTAGAGCTCCTTAAATCGCTTTCGGATTTACATCAAACCCGTGATTTCGATGTAGTAATACTCGATGATAATTCACCCGATAAGACTGCAGATATTGTCGACTCTTTGAAGTATTCATGGGTCAGCGTTCTCAGACGTCCACATAAGGCAGGTCTAGGTGCTGCATATCGCGCCGGATTCGCACATGTTCTGGCGATGCACAAATATTCACAAGTGGTAACAATGGATGCTGACGGTTCTCATCGTGTACAGGATTTACCAGCGATGCTCGATGCAACGAACGCATCTATCGCAATCACCTTAGGAACAAGGTGGATCCCTGGTGGATCAGTCGTGAATTGGCCAAAAAGTAGACAATTACTCTCGAAATCTGGAACTCGATATGCGCGACTGGCGCTAGGTATTCCGCTTAACGATCTCACCGGAGGTTTCCGTGTCTACAGTTCAGCTCTATTGAATTCTTTAAAACTCACAGAGATGACAGCTACTGGATATTGCTTCCAAATTGAAATGGCAATGGCATCTGAACTCGCTGGCGCAACAATGGTTGAAGTTCCTATTACCTTTGTAGAGCGCATCAACGGCGTCTCCAAGATGAGCAGAGCGATAGTTATTGAGGCGCTGTGGCAGACAACGCTCTGGGGTTTGGCTCGACGCCTACGGCCTAACGCCGATAAGTTACATTATGTAAAGTAAGAAAGAATAGGTTAAGCGAAGGCCTCTATCGGCGGGCACGAGCAGACCAGGTTCCTATCCCCGTATGCCCCATCAATGCGCCCTGTAGTCGGCCAATACTTACCCTTCATCCCAATCAATTCACCTGGAATCAACCCTGTATAGGTCGCTGGGAAGGCTCCACGTTCACGTGAATAGCTTCTCTCCCACTCTGTACCAGCAATTGCACCGATTGTGTGCGGTGCATGGCGCAGCGCTGATTCCTCGACTGCGATCTTTCCATCGATAACTTCTTGGATCTCATCGCGAATAGCGTTCATCGCATCAATAAAGCGATTCATCTCGCGCATATCTTCTGATTCAGTCGGTTCAATCATCAGAGTTCCAGCAACCGGGAATGACAT
>CAIMXQ010000008.1 GCA_903845465.1 uncultured Actinomycetes bacterium | reverse complement strand
GCATATTTATCGGAGATAACTTCACCTTGTTCAGTCATCTTGATCTGTCCATCGACTGATCCCCATGGAAGTGCAACAAGTGCTTCATATGTTGGACCGCCACCGCGACCTACAGAGCCACCACGACCATGGAATAAACGAAGTTTGACGCCATGCTTCATTGCGACATCGCGCAGTATTCGCTGAGCACGGTGAATCTCCCACTGAGATGTGGCAATACCTGCATCCTTGTTGGAATCTGAATATCCCAGCATTACCTCTTGAATATTTCCGCGAAGTTCAACAAGTGTGCGATAGGTAGGGTCTGCAAGAAGTTTCTCGAGAATCTCGCCTGCTGCGCGAAGTTCTGCAACAGTTTCAAGTAGTGGAGCAAAACCTATCTTTGCAACCTTCTTATCCATATCAACAAGCCCTGCTTGCTTTCCAAGAACAGTTGCAGCGATGAGGTCGTCTGCGCCCTTTGTCATAGAGACGATATAGGTCTCGATCACTTCTGGCCCAAATCGTTCGATTAAATCATCGATTGCAACAAAGGTATTGAGAGTCTTGGCTCCCGCTGCATCAAGCTTGCTGGGATCGAGTTTGGAAGGTGAGGCAAGTTGCGCTGTAAGAATTGGGAACTTTTCTGAATGTGAAAGATCGATGTAGTTGCCCGAAATCATCTGCTTTAGCGCATGGTGATGAGCATCTGAATGTTCGCGAATATCGAGAGTTGCATCGGTAAGACCAAAGGCAGCAACGGTGCGAATTGTGCGCTCGAGCAGACCGGTTGCTAGTAATTCACCGCGGTGCGCAAAGAGTGAATCACGCATCAAAGTTAGGTCAGCAAGAAGCTCAGCGGTGTTCTTGTAATCACGGCCTGCAACATGTGGTCCTCGAACTGCATGGCGATCGCGAGTGAGTGCCAATCGATGGACGATTGCAGTTGCCTTAAGTCGGTATGGCTCTTGTGCATTAAGACGTAAGAAGCGTGACTCAAATTCAGGAAGGTTTGCTACATCTGCTTCAACTGATGCGCTGAGTTCTGGGGTTGCACCTGCAATACGAGTTGAGACCGAGAGCATCTTGCGAAGGTGGTTCATCGCTGCGATTGTCGAGCGAATTGCGTGGCCCACCTGCATCACCACTGCATCTTCAGTTATTTGCGGAGTGATGTTGGGATTGCCATCACGGTCTCCGCCGATCCATGTGCCAAATGTCAGAGGACGTGCAGTAACGGGCAAATCGATATTTAGCCGCTTGAGTTCGCGAGAAAAATCGTTAAGAACTTCGGGGACTGTATTTGCTGACAAATCATCAAGGTAATACAGAGCGTTGGTCGCTTCGTCGAGGGGTTCAGGGCGAGTCAAGCGAAGTTCATCTGTCTGCCACAACAAGTCAACAGTTTCAGCAAGACGTTCATCCTGAGTGACAGATTTAGGAGTATCAAGAAGGGAGGCAACTTCGCCTAATTTATAAAGAATTGAACGGCGCGCAGCTTCGGTTGGGTGTGCAGTGAAGACCGGGCGAATATTGAGATTGTTTATCATCTTTACTAAATCAGCGTGCGAGATTTCGTGGCCCGCAATCGGGTTCTTCATAGCATCGTCAATCTTGTCGATTGCTCGTGTTATCCATGAACCACCTTGGTTGCGAACTTCGGCGAGCACACGCGAG
>CAIMXQ010000007.1 GCA_903845465.1 uncultured Actinomycetes bacterium | reverse complement strand
TGGACCAATCTCACAGGCGGAGTTGTCGCAGTTCACAAAGCCCGCAAGCCGTAACGGTTTAATCGGCAACTGCCAACGCTTAGGATTTGGCTCGTGAGCGCGAATCCATATATTCCGATTTTGGTGATCTTTGCCATTGGATTTGGCTTCGCCGCATTCTCCGTTGGGATCGCAGCCGTTACAGGGCCTGCTCGATATAACCGCGCAAAGCTTGAAGCATACGAGTGCGGAATCGAACCATCTCCACAAGCTCTTCAAGGCGGACGCTTTCCGGTTAAGTACTTTCTTACAGCGATGCTCTTCATCGTCTTCGATATTGAAATTGTCTTTCTCTATCCATGGGCTGTCACATTCGACAAGCTCGGTTTATTTGGATTAGTTGAGATGGCAATCTTTATTGCAACAGTCTTCGTCGCATATGCATATGTGTGGCGTCGTGGTGGATTGGAATGGGATTAATTCGTGGGTCTAGAAGATAAATTACCAAGCGGAATTCTTCTCTCAACAGTTGAAGGTCTTGCCGGTTACATGCGCAAGAGCTCTGTATGGCCAGCAACATTTGGTCTTGCATGTTGCGCTATTGAAATGATGGCACTTGGTTCTGCGCCAAAGCACGATATTTCACGTTTCGGAATGGAACGTTTCTCAGCATCTCCTCGTCAAGCAGATTTGATGATTGTTGCAGGTCGCGTTTCACAGAAGATGGCGCCAGTGCTACGACAGATTTATGATCAAATGACAGCGCCAAAGTGGGTTATCTCCATGGGCGCGTGTGCTTCATCGGGTGGAATGTTTAATAACTATGCAATCGTGCAAGGCGTTGATCACGTTGTACCAGTTGATATTTATCTTCCAGGTTGCCCACCACGTCCAGAACAGTTGATGGATGCAATCATCAAGCTACACACTCTTATTGGCGATACAAAGCTTGGTCCAAATCGTGAAGCGATTATCAAGGAAGTTGAACTCGCTGCAATGAATGCCAAGCCAACGATTCAGATGACAGGGTTACTGGCTAAATGAGCGAAGATCAGAAGGGCATGTTCGGTGCTAGTGGCACCGGAGATACATCAGGTTATGGTGGGCTGGTTCGCACTGCTGCATCTAATGGTTCAACCGAGCGTCCTTATGGCGGATATTTCGATGACGTTGCCGATGATCTCGAGCGCGCCTACCCAGATTTCTCAGATGCAATTACTCGTGTCGTCGTAGATCGCGGCGAACTCACTCTTCATATTAAGAAGTCACGACTTGTTGAAGTCGCACGTATCTTGCGTGACAAACTGAAATTTGAAATGTGTATGGGTGTATCTGGCGTTAACTATCCAGATCGCGCTGGCGCAGAACTCGTTGCTGTCTACCCACTTCTTTCGATGACAAAGAACCAACGTGTTCGATTGGAAGTTGCAACATCAGATCTCGATCCACATATTCCATCTGTTGTTGAAGTCTGGGCCGGAAACAATTGGCACGAGCGCGAAACATTTGACATGTTCGGAATCATCTTTGATGGCCATCCAGGACTTACTCGCATCTTGATGCCAGATGATTGGGACGGTCACCCACAACGTAAGGATTACCCACTCGGTGGAATTGCAGTCGAGTACAAGGGTGCAACAACACCTGCGCCATCTAATCGCCGGAGCTACCGATGACCACCTTTGATCCAAAACTTGATCCATACGCATCATCACGCGAAACCACAGAAGGCACCGTCTTCTCAGTTACAGGTGGCGATTGGGATTCACTTGTCTCCGAGATCGGTGAATCTAAAGAAGAGCGCATCATCGTCAATATGGGTCCACAGCACCCATCGACACACGGTGTGCTTCGTTTGGTACTCGAACTCGAAGGCGAGACAGTTACTGAAGTCCGTACAGGAATTGGTTATCTTCACACTGGTATAGAAAAGAATATTGAATACCGCAACTGGACTCAGGCGGTCACATTTGTTACTCGTATGGATTACCTAGCGCCAATATTTAACGAAACTGCATACTGCTTAGCCGTTGAAAAACTTCTTGGTATTACAAACGATATTCCAGAGCGCGCATCAGTGATTCGCGTTCTCATGATGGAGCTCAATCGCATCTCTTCACACATGGTGGCACTCGGTACAGGCGCTCTCGAACTAGGCGCAATGGGCCCTATGTTCTTCGCATTCCGCGATCGCGAAATCGTTCTTGATACATTTGAAGAAATCACTGGTCTTCGCATGAATATGGCATATGTGCGCCCAGGTGGAGTTTCACAAGATCTTCCAGCGGGTATGACAACAAAGCTTCGCGGAGTCGTAAAGACTCTGCGCAAAAACTTTGAAGATAATGCAAAGCTGCTTATCGGTAACACCATCTGGATGAAGCGCACCGAAGGTATTGGCTACCTCGATCTCGCAGGTTGTACAACACTTGGAATTACAGGTCCCGTACTTCGCTCTGCTGGCTTGCCTTGGGATCTGCGCAAGATGCAGCCATATTGCGGATATGAAAATTACGAATTTGATGTCATCACAGCAGATACAGCAGATGTCTACGGTCGCTTCTTAGTTCGTATGGCCGAACTCGAACAGTCACTTCGTATCATCGAACAAGCTATCGATAAGCTCGACAAGCTTGAAGGTCAACCAGTCATGGTTGCAGATAAGAAGATTGCCTGGCCAGCACAACTTGCACTTGGCGCAGATGGACTTGGTAACTCACTCGATCACATCCGCGAAATCATGGGTTCATCGATGGAATCTCTTATTCACCACTTCAAACTTGTCACCGAAGGTTTCCGCGTTCCAGCAGGTCAGGTCTATGCCACAGTCGAATCACCACGTGGCGAACTTGCTGCCCACGTTGTCTCTGATGGCGGAACTCGTCCCTACCGGGTGCATTTCCGTGAACCATCATTTAATAACTTGCAATCAACATCTGCAATGAGCGAAGGTGGAATGGTCGCCGACATCATCGGAGCCGTTGCATCCATTGATCCAGTTATGGGAGGCGTTGACCGATGACTTTAGATCGCGACCTCATGCAGACAATCATTGCCCGCTATCCACGTAGCCGATCTGCCATCATGCCATTGCTTCATTATGTGCAATCAGTATCTGGTTATGTCACCAATGAGGGCATCGAAACAATTTCAGAAATTCTTGGTATCGAAACTGCAGAAGTATCTGCCGTTGCTACTTTCTATACACAGTACAAGCGCAAGCCAGTAGGCGAGTACCACGTAGGTGTGTGCACAAATACTTTATGTGCAGTCATGGGTGGAGACGCGATCTTCTCAGCGCTGAAAGATCACCTCGGTATTGAAAACGATGGCGTTACTGCGGATGGAAAAGTTTCTCTCGAACATATCGAATGTAATGCGGCCTGCGATTATGCACCTGTCGTCATGGCCAACTGGGAGTTCTACGACAACCAGAGCGTCGAATCTGCAAAGTCATTGGTCGACGGTGCTCGTGCAGGTAATCCACCAGCACCAACTCGTGGTCCAAATAAACTTGTTACATACAAAGAAGCATCTGCTGTACTTGCAGGTTTAGATGACGGTCTTGCTCGCGAAGGTCTTCAGGCAGGTGCGCCAACACTTCTTGGACTTAAGCTTTCAAAGGAAGGTAAGTGATGTCAAAGTTAACTCCCGTCCTTTCAGCACATTGGGATGAAGCCGATTCATTCACCATCGAGGCATATACGCGCCATGGTGGCTACACCGCTTCTAAAAAAGCACTTGCAATGGATCCTGATGCAGTAATTCAACTCGTTAAAGATTCAGGACTTCGCGGTCGCGGTGGAGCAGGCTTTCCTACCGGAATGAAGTGGGGCTTTATCCCGCAAGGCGACAATAAAGATCACTACTTAGTTGTAAATGCAGATGAATCTGAACCTGGAACATGTAAGGACATGCCACTTCTTTTAGCTAATCCACACGTACTTGTTGAAGGCTGCATCATTGCTTGTCACGCAATTCGTGCAGAGCGCGCATTTATCTATATCCGCGGCGAAGTGACACATGTGGCTCGCCGCATGAATGCTGCGATTGCAGATGCATATAAGGCAGGACATCTCGGCAATGGAATCGACATCACACTTCATATTGGTGCAGGTGCATATATTTGCGGCGAAGAAACTGCCTTGCTTGATTCACTCGAAGGATTCCGCGGACAACCACGTCTTCGTCCACCGTTCCCTGCAATTGCTGGTTTGTATGCGCGACCAACAGTGGTGAATAACGTTGAATCAATCTCATCTGTTCCTGCCATCATCAACAATGGCGCAGAGTGGTACCAATCAATGGGAACAGAGAAGTCAAAGGGTGCGACCCTGTACTCACTCTCAGGCCATGTAAATAACCCAGGACAATTTGAAGCACCACTTGGAATTACTCTTCGTGAAATCCTTGAACTTGCAGGGGGAGTCCGCACTGGGCACAAACTCAAGTTCTGGACTCCTGGTGGATCTTCCACTCCACTCTTTACAGATGCGCATCTTGATATTCCACTTGATTACGAAGGCGTAGCTGCTGCAGGATCAATGCTCGGTACAAAAGCACTTCAAATCTTTGATGAGACAACATGTATTGTCCGCGCAGTTCTTCGTTGGACAGAATTTTATAAGCACGAATCCTGCGGTAAGTGCACACCATGTCGCGAAGGCACATGGTGGTTGGTACAGATTTTACGCGATCTTGAAAACGGAACAGGAACCGAAGCAGATCTTGAGAAGTTGCTCGATCTCTGCGACAACATCATGGGTCGCTCATTCTGCGCCCTCGGCGATGGTGCAACTTCACCAATTACATCTTCTATCAAGTACTTCCACGACGAATACATCGCACACGTAACAAACGGTGCATGCCCATTCGATCCCGTTAAGTCCACACTCTTTGCAGGGGCGGTGAATTAATGACTACAACTCAAGAATCTGCCGTTGCAGTTGAGATGATCACCGTAGTCATCGATGGCTTTGAAGTAACAGTTCCAAAGGGAACTCTTATTATTCGCGCAGCTGAAAAACTTGGAATTCAGATTCCACGTTTCTGTGATCACCCACTTCTAGATCCTGTCGGTGCATGTCGTCAATGTCTTGTTGACGTCGAGATCAACGGCCGTGCATTTCCTAAGCCACAAGCATCATGCACAATTCCTGTCGAACCGAACATGATTGTTAAAACACAGTTGACATCACCTGTTGCCGATAAGGCGCAGAAAGGTGTGATGGAACTTCTTCTCGGTAACCACCCACTTGATTGTCCGGTCTGCGATAAAGGTGGCGAATGCCCCCTTCAGAACCAAGCGATGAGCAATGGCCGACCAGATGCACGCCTGGATGGCTATAAGCGCACATTCGAAAAACCAATCAATATCTCTTCCTCTGTTCTTCTCGATCGCGAACGTTGCGTTCTCTGTGCCCGTTGCACACGTTTCTCAGAACAGATTGCATCAGACCCATTTATTACTCTCAACGAGCGCGGTGCCTTGCAGCAAGTTGGTATTTACGAGAACGATCCATTTAAGTCTTACTTCTCAGGAAATACAGTGCAGATCTGCCCAGTTGGTGCACTCACCGGCGCTTCATACCGCTTCCGTGCACGTCCATTCGATTTAGTCTCAACTCCATCTGCATGCGAACACTGCGCATCTGGTTGCGATATGCGTACCGATGTTCGTCGCGGAAAGACACTTCGTCGCCTTGCTGGTGATGACCCATCTGTAAATGAAGAGTGGAACTGCGATAAGGGTCGTTGGGCATTTAAATATGTCACATCAGTCGATCGTCTTACTCATCCACTTCTTCGCAACGCCGACGGCGTACTCGTGCAAGCATCATGGCCAGAAGCACTTGCCGCAGCCGCAGCAGGTCTAAAAGGCAAGCGCGCAGCAGTACTTACTGGTGGCCGAGTCACAACAGAAGATGCATATGGATATTCAAAGTTTGCGCGTATTGCATTAGGCACCAACGATGTTGATTACCGTGCTCGTGTTACATCAGATGAAGAGCGCGACTTCTTAGCAGCTTATGTCGCCGGATCATCTACAACCTATCGCGATATTGATGCAGCTGATCATGTTGCACTCGTTGCATTTGAACCAGAAGAAGAATCACCAATCGTCTTCTTGCGTCTTAATAAGAACTTCAAAAAGCGCGGACTTAAAGTCTCAGCTGTTGCCACTAAGGGTTCAATTGCCATGGATAAGCTCAAGGCAGATTTCATCAAGGTTGCACCCGGTGCAGAACCTGCAGCAGTTTCATCTCTTGCACTAACTGCAAAGTCAGTCATTCTTGTCGGAGAACGAGCATCTGAAAGCGCAGGCCTCTTCTCAGCAGTTGCAGCACTTTCTGCTAAGACTGGCGCAAAGATTGCATATATTCCACGTCGCGCAGGCGAACGTGGTGCACTAGAAGCAGGTGCATTGGGAACTCTTCTTCCTGGTGGACGTCCAGTTGCAGATGCAGCAGCTCGCGTTGATATTGCAGCAGCGTGGGGCGTTGACTCACTTCCATCAACTCCAGGTCGCACATCACAACAAATCATTGATGCACTGGCAAGCAAAGAACTTGATGCAGTGGTTGTCGGTGGCGTAGATGCACACGATCTTCCTGCAGGTAGCAAAGCACTTGATGCTATGAAGTCAGCATTTGTTATATCGCTCGAAATTGCGCCAAGTGCCATTACTGCTGTTGCAGATGTTGTACTTCCAGTAGCAGCAATTACTGAAAAGAGCGGAAGCTTCCTTAACTGGGAGGGCCGCGCACGTGCATTTGATGAAGCAGTTGCTGATTCACATAATCGCAGCGATGTTCGTATTCTTTCAATGATTGCGGATGCAATGGGTGAATCCATCATGCTCGGTACAGTCACAGCCGCTGCTCGCGAATTTAACCAACTTGGCAAATGGGATGGTGCGCGAGTTCAACTCGCACCAGTTTCACCAGCTACTCCTAGTTCAGTGACAGGAAATGAAGCGCTCCTTACTTCATGGCGTCGTTTGCTCGATATGGGAACTCTGCAAAAGGGTGAAGATAATTTGGCAGGAACACGTCGTCCAACTGTTGCGGTGATTTCACCAAAGCGCGCGGATGCGACCGGAGTCAAGACTGGACAACAGGTACGTGTTTCCAATGCGCATGGCTCAATCACTATTCCTGTTCTTGTTGAAGATATCCACGAAGATGCAGTGTGGATTCCACGTAATTCGTTTGCATCCCAATCCCTTGTTGCACTCGATGCAGTGCATGGCGAAGTAGTAACGGTGGTGAAGGCATGACAACGGCGCAGCTTCTCGGTAACGATCCAGGTTGGCTCATCGCAGTAAAAGCACTTCTTGTCTTTATTATCTGCGTTGTTTCAACGTTGATGGCTGTCTGGACCGAACGTCGCGTGCTCGCGAAGATGCAGCTTCGTACTGGTCCTAACCGCGTTGGCCCAGCTGGTTTATTGCAATCACTCTCTGATGGAGTAAAGCTGGCGCTGAAGGAAGACATCATTCCGGCAGCTGCAGATAAAGTTGTATTCATTATTGCTCCGATCATTGCAACTGCAATGTGCTTTATGGCATTTGCAGTGATTCCAATGACTGGCGTTGTTAGCCTCTTTGGCCATAAGACCGCACTTCAACTTACAGATCTTCCAGTGGGCGTTCTTTATATTCTCGCTGTCACATCCATTGGTGTCTATGGCGTAGTTCTTGCCGGTTGGTCTTCAGGTTCTACATATCCATTACTTGGCGGACTTCGCTCTAGCGCTCAGGTAATTTCTTATGAAGTAGCGATGGGGCTCTCACTTGTTGCAGTCTTTATCTATGCAGGCTCTATGTCGACCTCAGACATCGTGGCATCGCAGCATCAGCACATCTGGAATGCCGTTGTCTTATTCCCATCTTTTGTTATCTATGTAATCTCCATGGTGGGCGAGACAAACCGTGCACCATTTGACTTGGCCGAAGCAGAAGGCGAACTCGTCGGTGGATTCCACACCGAATATTCATCACTGAAGTTCGCACTCTTCTTCCTTGCCGAATACGTCAACATCATCGCAGTTTCAGCGCTTGCAACCACGCTCTTCCTCGGGGGATATCACGCACTTCCAGGACTTGGCTTTACTGAGCAGTGGCTCGGTGGTTGGTTCACCTTCGTATGGTTCTTACTTAAAGTGAACTTCTTCTTCTTTATCTTTATGTGGCTCCGTGGTTCACTTCCACGTCTTCGCTACGACCAATTTATGAAGTTTGGTTGGAAGGTTTTGATACCAGTTTCACTTGTGTGGATTCTCATCGTTGCAACTTTGCGAGTCTTGCAACAACAGAATGCACCTCGCATCGCAATCACCGCTTTTGCAGCTGGCGTAGTCATCATCGTGATGGCGATCAGCAGCCTCTTCGAACGCAGTAAGCAGAAGATTCGCACAACGGAACTTCCAGAAGGTGAAACACCTAACTTCCCCGTTCCTTCGCTACCCAATGTTCAATCCATCAATGTCTCAGGAGGCAAGTAATGACTGACTTCAACGAGAAGATTGACGTGGAGAAGAAAAATTCGGGACAGGCTGATATCAATTCAGTTCCTTTTGTGGAAGTTGAACAACCAGGACCGGCATCCCTTGCTGAACAGGCTAAGGGTTTCTGGGTCACATTCTCCACAATGTTTAAGAAGAACCAGACTGTTCAATACCCAGATGTAAAGGCGCCAACACAGCCACGTTTCCATGGTCGCCACCAACTCAATCGCCACCCAGATGGTCTTGAGAAGTGCATTGGGTGCGAACTCTGCGCATGGGCATGTCCTGCAGATGCGATCTTTGTTGAAGGCGGAAATAACACACCAGGCAATCAAATGTCACCGGGTGAACGTCACGGCGCTGTCTACCAAATTAATTATCTTCGTTGCATCTTCTGCGGATTATGCGTTGAGGCATGTCCTACACGTGCGCTGACAATGACAAATGAGTACGAACTTGCAGATGATAAGCGTGAGAAGTTGATCTTCGAAAAGGAAGATTTGCTCGCACCGCTTCGCCAAGGAATGTTGGCGCCGCCACACCCAATGTATCCAGGAATGACTGATACTAATTATTACAACGGCGATGTGAAGGAATCACACCCAAGTCAGGCTGAAAAGTAATGTTGACTATTCAAACTCCTGAAGCGGTGATGTTCTGGGTGCTTGCACCAGTTGCAGTACTTGCCGCACTCGGAATGTTGCTCGTAAAGAAGGCAGTCCACTCTGCACTTCTACTTGCGTGGGTCATGATTACTCTTGCCATCTTCTACATTGCACAAGATGCGCTCTTCCTCGGAATTGTGCAGATCGTTGTCTATACCGGAGCAGTGATGATGCTCTTCCTATTTATCTTGATGTTGGTCGGCGTTGATGCCTCAGATTCACTGACTGAAACAATTCCAGGACTTCGCCCTATTGCAATCACTGCTGCAGTGGGCTTTGGCGGCTTACTGGTTTCACTCATTGGTCGCGCCACACTTGGACATGGCGCAGTTGGTTTAGATTCAGCAAATGGCGCTGGCAATGTTCAGGCGCTGGCAAAACTTCTCTTCTCAACATATGTATGGCCATTTGAAGTTGTATCTGCACTCCTTATTACCGCTGCCCTTGGCGCGATGGTTCTTGCACATCACCAACGAACAGTTGCACGTCCTACTCAGCGCGAGCAAGCAATTGCACGTTTCCGTGGTGACTCACTCGGAAGCGCAGCAGGACTTCCCAATCCAGGAGTCTTTGCTCGCCACAATGCAGTCGACGTTCCAGCCCTTCTTCCAGATGGATCTGCGGCCCCTAATTCAATCTCTGCAACGCTTAAAGCTCGTGGAGATATGTTGGATTCAGCGCAGTTTGAACTTGGCGAAGTTGATAACACAGTGACGGAGGAGAAGTAATGAATCCGTATAACTATCTCTACGTCGCAGGTCTCCTCTTCACAATCGGTGCTATTGGCGTAGTTATACGTCGCAATGCAATCGTTGTATTCATGTGTGTCGAGCTTATGCTCAATGCTGCAAACCTGACTCTAGTTACCTTTGCACGCATTAATGGAACTCTCGATGGCCAAGTGGTTGCTTTCTTCACCATGGTCGTTGCAGCATGTGAAGTTGTTGTTGGCCTCGCAATCATCGTTACGATTTACCGTTCACGCCGATCAGCATCTGTCGATGATGCAAGTTTGTTGAAGCGATAAACATGGTTACCTCAACTTCACTCGTGTACTTGATTGCACTTCCATTATTTGGAGCAGCAATCTTGCTCCTGGCTGGACGACGTTCAGATAAGTGGGGACATCTTCTAGCTACTGCGCTCTCTGCAGGCTCATTCGGAGTAGGTCTCTACCAACTTTCACAGATGCTCAGTCGCCCAACCGCAGAGCGCGCAATCACTCAGAAGCTTTTCTCTTGGATCGCAGTTGGCACATTTAAGGTTGATGCAGGTCTTCTTCTTGATCAACTCTCCATCTGCTTCGTACTTCTTATTACCGGTGTGGGCACACTTATTCATATCTACTCAATTTCCTATATGTCACACGATGAAAACCGCCGTAGATTCTTTGCCTACCTCAACCTCTTTATTGCAGCGATGCTGCTCCTTGTTCTTGGAAATTCTTACCTCAACCTTTATGTGGGTTGGGAAGGCGTGGGCCTTGCCTCATACCTTTTGATCGGTTTCTGGAATCAAAAGCCCGCATATGCAACTGCATCCAAGAAAGCATTCGTCATGAACCGTGTTGGCGATATGGGGCTCTCATTTGCCATCATGATTTCATTTGCAACCCTTGGCACAGTTTCATTTGCGGGAGTCCAAGCCGCATCACATACAGCGTCAAAGGCAGCACTTACTGCCATTGGAATTATGTTGCTCGTTGCAGCTACCGGAAAGTCTGCGCAATTCCCATTGCAGGCATGGCTCGGTGATGCGATGGCAGGTCCGACTCCAGTATCTGCGCTGATTCACGCTGCGACGATGGTTACAGCAGGTGTTTATCTCATTGTTCGCTCCAACTTCATCTTTGATGCAGCTCCTACTGCGCAACTTTTGGTTGTCATTGTTGGTGCAATTACTCTGATGTTTGGTGCACTCGTCGGTACTGCAAAAGATGACATCAAGAAGGCCCTTGCAGCATCAACTATGTCGCAGATTGGTTACATGATTCTTGGTGCAGGCCTTGGGCCAGCTGGATACGCATTTGCCATCATGCACTTGCTGACACACGGATTCTTTAAGGCAGGCATGTTCTTAGGTGCAGGCTCAGTCATGCATGGCATGAACGATCAAGTAGATATGCGTCGTTACGGAGCGCTACGTAAATTTATGCCAATTACCTTTGCAACATTTGGCCTCGGCTATCTTGCAATCATCGGTGTTCCACCCTTTGCTGGTTTTTATTCCAAGGATGCAATTATCGAAACTGCATTTAATGCAGGAGGAGTAAAGGGAATTCTTCTGGGATCCACCGCACTTCTCGGTGCTGCAATCACAGCTTTCTACATGACTCGCGTTATGGTCCTAACCTTTACAAGTAAAGAGCGCTGGGAAGATGACCAGCATCCTCACGAATCACCGCTGTTGATGTGGATTCCAATGGCAATTCTTGCCATTGGTTCAGTCACCACAGGATTCCTCTTCACACGTGGTCATGCACTTGTGCATTGGTTAACACCCGTTGTTGGTGAGCGCGCTGAAGGCGGAAAAGTATTGTTACAACCGGCTGTGGTTTCTGGTCTTGCGCTCGTTGCAGTGATTATCGGTGTCGCAATTGCAGTAAGTAAGTATCAGCTTGGGAAGGTTGATTCTGTTGCTCCACAGAACGTCTCGGTATTTACCCGTATTGCTCGCAAGGATCTGATGCAAGATTCATTTAACGAAGCAGTATTCATGAAGCCAGGACAGGCGCTGACAGCGCTGCTCGTCAAGGGCGATGACAAAGTTATCGATGGGGCGGTAAGAGGAATAGCGGCAACTGCACTTGGTACAGGTTCAACTTTGCGTAGAACTCAAACTGGTTTTGCTCGCAGCTATGCAGCCTTCATCCTTATCGGAGCAATTGTCTTAATCGCAGCTATCTGGGTGGTGACTCAATGAACGCTCTGACCACAATGATGCTTCTGCCGTTGATTGGCTCAATCCTTGTAGCAGTAATTCCAAGTGATCAAGTCCTGCGCATCAAGCAGGCAGCGCTCGGCACAACTCTTCTCGTTGCGATCTCAGGAATACTTGCTTGGGTTAAGTTTGATTCTTCCAATACCGCTCTGCAATTTGTTGAATCTGCAAAGTGGATTCCATCGTTCGGGATCAATTACGCAGTCGGCGTTGACGGGCTTGCGATTGTTCTGATTTTGATGTCAGTACTTCTTGCACCAATAGTTGTTCTTGCGGGATGGAATGAATCTGAAGGCGGACGTTGGTCTCCTAAGGTCTTCTACATCCTTATCCTTGTACTTGAAACGATGATGATCGGTGTCTTTGCTGCGACAGACGTATTTCTCTTTTACGTCTTCTTCGAAGCGATGTTGATTCCGGTTTACTTCCTTATTGGTGGATTCGGCACCGGCGAACGTGCAGCTGCTGCTGTGAAGTTCTTGCTCTATAGCCTCTTTGGTGGGCTGTTGATGCTCGCTTCGATTATTGGTCTCTACGTCATCTCTGGTGCAAATGGTGGCCACACCTTCGACATCACTCGCTTGTCAGAGCTGCATATGCATATGAGTTCAATGACTCAAAACCTTCTCTTCCTTGGATTCTTTATCGCCTTTGCAATCAAGGCTCCTCTGTGGCCATTACATACATGGTTGCCAGATGCGGCAGCTGCATCAACACCTGGAACATCGGTCTTGCTTCTTGGAGTTCTCGACAAGGTCGGAACTTTCGGAATGATTCGTTTCTGTCTTGCACTATTCCCTGATGCTTCAAAGACTTTTACACCGTTGATTATCGTCCTTGCCGTTATCTCGATTATCTACGGCGCATTCCTTGCAATTGGCGCACGCGATATTAAGCGTTTGATTGCCTACACATCGATTTCACACTTTGGTTTTATCACCTTGGGAATCTTTGCAATGACATCACAAGGTATGAGCGGTGCAACTTTGTATATGTTCAACCACGGATTCTCGACAGCAGCGCTATTCCTGGTTGCTGGATGGATGCAATCACGCCGAGGCTCTTCAACAATCGCAGACTTTGGTGGCTTGCAGCGCGTTACTCCGGTAATGGCATGGACATTCTTTATTGCCGGCATGTCTTCACTTGCTCTGCCTGGTCTCTCAAGTTTCGTCAGCGAATTCCTAGTTCTTGTGGGAACTTACACTCGCTATCCAGTCGCTGCAGTGATTGCAACCTTCGGGATCGTCCTTGCAGCTTTATATATTTTAATTCCTGTACAAAAGGCACTACATGGCCCAACTACACCGGGCAATGAAAACCTTTCCGATCTCAACCTTCGCGAAAAGATTGCAATCGCACCTGTCATTGCAATCATCGTGGCCCTTGGTTTCTATCCTTCACCTCTACTCAATGTGATTAACCCAGCCTCGGCTCACGTGCTCGAAGTGCAAGGTTTCACCGATCCAGTTCCATCAGAGAGCGCAGGCAAGTAAATGGATTTCACAGCCCCAGTACTCAATTACGCGCTCCTTGCACCAATCTTGATTGTGCTTGGGGGAGCTCTGCTTGGAGTACTCATCGAAGCATTTGCGCCACGTGCATCTCGCCACAACTCTCAACTCTTCGTCACGGTTGCCTCTCTTGTGATTGCACTTTCAGCACTTCTTCGCGTGCGAAAGCAAGTCTCTGTATCTGCTGCAATGGGATCGATTACATTCGATGGCGCAGGAGTGCTCTTCCAGGCATCTATCTTGGTCATCGCCATACTCTCAGTCTTTCTTATTGCTGATCAAGAGAACTTCACCGCTCTTCCTGCGGCAGTTCCAGGATCAGATGAAGAACGTCACTCATTGCAAACAGATATGCGCGTTACTGAGGTGTATCCACTCACACTCTTTGCAGTAGCTGGAATGTTGTTATTCCCACTATCAAGTGATCTCATCACTCTCTTCGTCGCACTTGAGATGCTCTCACTTCCTTTGTATTTGATGGCTGGTCTGTCACGCCGTCGCCGTCTGCTCTCGCAAGAAGCTGCACTGAAGTACTTCTTACTTGGTGCTTTCTCATCTGCATTCTTCCTCTTTGGAGTTGCGTATCTCTATGGATACTCCGGTTCAATCACTTTCTCTGGAATCCAAGCAAGCATCGTGGGCGGTTCTGGAAACGATGTCTTCTTACTTCTTGGAATCGCATTTATCTCAGTAGGACTTCTCTTTAAAGTCGGCGCTGTTCCATTCCATGCGTGGTCACCCGATGTCTATCAAGGCGCACCGACTGCAATCACCGGATTTATGGCTGCAGCAACAAAGGTTGCAGCATTCGGCGCAATTCTTCGAATCTTCTACGTTGCCTTCGCAAATGCTGAATGGCAGTGGAGACCTGCACTCATTCTTATCTCAATCGTGACGATGGTCTTTGGATCTGTTGTTGCAATTTCTCAGCGCGATGTAAAGCGCATGCTTGCTTACTCATCTATCGCACACGCTGGCTTCCTCCTTGCAGGAGTAATTGCGTTGAGCAAGGCAGGTCTTGAAGCATCTATCTTCTATCTCTTTGCCTATGGCATTGCGACAGTCGGTGCATTTGGAATCGTGACACTTGTTCGTGACTCTGCAGGTGAAGTAACGGATCTCAACCGCTGGAGCGGCCTTGGAAAGCGTTCACCTGTTATTGCATCAGCCTTCGCCTTCTTCCTCTTAGCATTTGCTGGAATCCCACTGACATCAGGATTTATCGGAAAGTTCTCCATCTTCTCCGCAGCGTACGAATCTGGAAGCACAGCCGTATTAATCGCTGGTGTGCTCTCTTCAGCGATCGCTGCCTTCTTCTACATTCGCGTCATCGTTCTTATGTTCTTTAAAGATCCTGCTGAAGATGGGACCAGTGTTCTTATTCCTTCAGGACTGACCAAGACAACTATTGCGATCACCTCTGTGATTACTCTTGTGCTGGGTGTCTATCCAGCGCCTTTGATTAACTTCATTGCATCTTCTGCCTTCTTCATTCGCTGATGACACAACTAGGAATTCCGGGTATTGCGCCAGGATTAGAGGCAGAGCTTAAAGAGGGAATGGCGAAGGTTGAGAGCCTTCTCTTAAGCCATATCCAAGGTGATTACCCACTTGTTGAAGAGACATCACGCCACTTAGTCGCAGCAGGTGGAAAGCGTCTTCGCCCACTGCTTACTCTTTTGGCATCGCATTACGGTGATAAGAATCGATTCGGCATTATCGAATCTGCCGTCGTATGCGAACTTACCCACGTAGCAACTTTGTATCACGATGATGTTATGGATGAAGCAACTCTTCGTCGTAGCGTTGAGAGCGCAAATAGCCGTTGGGGAAATACTGTTGCCATTCTTACTGGCGACTATCTCTTTGCAAAAGTCTCAGCCTTGCTTGCAGATATTGGACCAGAAGCTGTGCGCCTTCAGGCATCAACTTTTGAACGCCTTGTGATCGGTCAGATTATGGAGACTCAAGGTCCACAGAATGGCGAAGATGCTCTAGCCCACTACCTACAGGTTGTTGCAGATAAGACAGGTTCACTGATTGCTGCCAGTGCACGATTTGGCGCAATGGTCTCGGGAGCACCTACTGATATCAAAGAGACATTGACGGTCTTTGGCGAGAAGATAGGTGTTGCCTTCCAACTTGCAGATGATGTTATTGATATTGCTAGTGAATCGCATCAATCAGGAAAGACGCCCGGCACAGATTTACGTGAAGGCGTACCAACTTTGGTGACACTGAATGTTATGAAGTCTCAACGTTCTGAAGATCGTGAACTCAGAGAGCTGGTGAGCGCGCCAATTAAAGATGAAACGACAGTTGCACAGGTACTGCGCGAACTTCGCACACACCCAGCTCTGGATGAATCTCGCGAACAATTGCAACAGATTGCACGAGATGCACGTATTGCTTTAGGTCCGCTTCCCGTAGGAGATGTAACAGGCGCGCTATTTTCTCTCTGCGACGCTATTGTCGATCGTTCTACTTGATCGCACGAGATCTGTTCCAAGTGCAAAGAGCGCTAACCAGATAACAATAAATCCAACCCAACGAGCAGTTGGCATATTTTCGTGGCGTAGCCACACACCGATTGAGAATTGAATTGTCGGAGTGATGTATTGCAGCAAACCGATAGTGCTGTAGGGCAGACGCGTTGTCGATCCGTTAAAGAGTAACAATGGAATTGCGGTGATTGCCCCAGCGGCAATCAGCAGGAGAGTTAACGTTGTTTTGTGGCCAAATTGACCAGTTCCTTGATGTCCAAGGTAGAGAAGGTAGAAACCGTAAGGAATAAGTGAGATGAGAGTTTCAATGGCTAGGCCGTCGAGTGCGCCGAGATCAAGTTTCTTCTTGATGAGTCCGTAGCTACCCCACGAGAGCGCAAGTGCGATCGCAACCCATGGAAGCCTGCCGTAATCAATGGTCAGTATGACTACACCGACGGCAGCAATTGCAACTGCAATCCACTGCAATGGACGCAACTTTTCGTGGAGCAAAAGAACGCCGAAGGCGATAATAATTAATGGGTTGATGTAATAACCAAGAGCCGCTTCTACGACATGGCCATTATTGGTAGCCCAAATATACGTAATCCAGTTGATGGAAATTAAAATGGTGGTTGCAAGCAGACCAACCATCTTCTTTGGATTCTTCAGAATTTTAATGGTGGAGTGAATTTGCTTGGTGAGAGCAAGAACTATGAGACAGAAGACAAGAGTCCAGACTGCGCGGTGTGAAACGATCTCGAGAGGGTTAGCCGGTTCAAGGAGTGGCCAATAAAGAGGAAAGAGCCCCCACAATATATATGAGCTAAATCCAAAGAGCAGTCCTAGCGAATATTCGCTGCGATTCTTTGCCACTTAGCGGAAGTTTACAAACTGAACAGCAAAATCAAACTTGCCATTCTTAATCTGCTCAATGGCTTCCTGCAGATCATCGCGGCTCTTGGAGGTGACGCGGAGTTCATCACCTTGAATCTGAGTTTTTAAAGATTTCGGACCTTCATCACGCAAGAATTTTGCAACCTTCTTGGCATTCTCTGTCGAGATGCCCTCCTTCATCGTTGAAGCAATCTTGTAAATCTTTCCAGATAGTTGTGGTTCGCCCGCTTCAAGGTGCTTGAGCGAGACGCCACGCTTAATCAACTTATCTTTGACAACATCGAGAGTCGCCTTCGCGCGTTCTTCGGTATCTGCCTCGATTGCAAGTTTATCTCCGGTCAATTCAATCTTTGCACCGGTATTTTTAAAGTCGAAGCGAGTATCAATCTCGCGGATCGCCTGATTGATAGCGTTATCAAGCTCCATGCGGTCAATTTTGGAGACTACGTCGAAACTACTGTCAGCCATTTGTTCCTCCTTAGAAAGGCTAATGCTATAACTACTTGACCAAAGTTTTTCCAACAGCTTTGGTCTGCCACAATTTTAATATTTGGGTAGTGACTGAGTCCATTACAGAGCGTGATGCCTCATCTACTGTGGAATATGCACATGTTTGAATCAAGTCGCAGCTCCACGTCGTAATGCCTGCGTTAAAGACCGCCGCACCGGACGGAGTTGTAAACCAAACCGCTTGTGCAACAGGTACCGGACGCGCAGGTTGGCCCACGGTGGGGGCATCCCGGTAGTGCATAATCCCAGAGAAAAGGATCTTCACATTGGGTGGCGACGCAACAGTTGCAACCGTGCGTCCAACTTCGCTGTCAGGTGAGATTCCAGTAATCGAGGAATTGGCAGGCAATTTCAACCATCGTGGAATACTGACAGCGTTCATATTTCCATAAACGTGAACTCCATCAGTTGATGTGCCAGTTAAAAGTGTTGAAGGAATATTGAGACGCTTATCTTCATATTTAATTGAAATTTGCTTGAGGTCCTTTATCGGATCTTCAACAGCTGTGCGATAAATAATGATTCGACGATTTGCTCCTATTTTCGAATCGGTCATTCGGACCTGCCAAATGCCGGTATTTCCGCCAAGAATTGCAAGATTGATTCCTGAATTTCGAGCTGAAATTAAAGTGTCAAAAATTCGCCGAGTGAAGTATTCAGGATGGCCGCCCAGAACAATTGCGTTGTAATGCGATGCTATTGAAGGCCAAGAATCCAGATCTAGATCTGAGTATTGATCGTAATTTATTCCGCTCTTTTCAAGGAATTGAACGAGCGAAATTCCATCTCTATGAATACTAAAACCGCCGCTTCCAACGATAGGGCGATCGAGAGAAACTACGCGGCTTCGATCTGCGCGCATCTCAGTCTTAGTAGAGCCAGCTCCTAGATAGCCCGAGCGGCCTCCGAAAGTGTTGTAGACATTCCATGTTAGGAATGAATGCATCAGCATCAATTGTGAACTTCCGAGTGGGCTATGAAGAACAAAAGGTGCAGCATTCTCTATTGTTCCATCAGCGGAGCGAGTGACGAAAAGGTAGAAACCAGGTACCCACTTAGAATTAAGTTTAATTTTTACAGTTGTGGGCCAGGCCGTTTCAATCATTCGAGTTGCGCTTCTTGGGTATTTAATTTTCTGTGCTTTCAAAGTAATTGAACCGGAGCTCCAGATTTGTCGGGCACCGGATCCTTGGTACCAACCGATTCGTAGCGCCTCAATAGTTCGTGCTCCAGATCTAAAAGTATCGGCGCTAGTTCCATACAGGGATGCATGTATTTCGAGAGTATCTCCACATGAGCCAGAAGTTTTATTAAGCCAAAGGGCGCTACCTTGCGCGCCTTCAAGATTGATTGATTTCCAATCTTTAACCGTCATAGGAACTCCGGTTTGAGAATTCTCTTGTGCTACCCACTGTGCGGAAAGTTTTGGACATGTGCTATCTGGGTATTTCGAAATATCTTCGGGAGATAAGGTTCCAAGTGATTGGGCAAAATTTTGCATGGGCTGTCGCGCAATATCTGCATGGATTTTTACTGGCGGTAAAGTCTTGTGATCTTCAAAATATTGATATCCAGCAATTCCTATGAGGCTTACAACAAGAATTACAACGATAGAAAGAGACGCAATAAAAGTCTTTCTACCAAAATTGGGGAGCACGGACTCAATTAAAGAGTACTTAAAGGGCTCTCAGCCAATTGGCATAGACGCACCCGCCTCATGTATCCTTCCTCGGTCGCATAGAAAGCCTTGGCGGGTTGCCCGAGCGGCCAATGGGAGGGGACTGTAAATCCCCCGGCTCTGCCTTCGAAGGTTCAAATCCTTCACCCGCCACCAAAAAGCGCTCAAGAAGAAGAGCGTGAGATTCAGGAATTACTTGGCGTTGCCAGCGGCACGCGCTGCACGCGCTAAAAATAGGGCAAAGACAAGTGCAACAACGATGCCTGTATTGACTCCCATTTCCATGAGTGCGCGATTGAAATACTCAGTTGTCTTCTTCTTCTCCATTGTCAGCGATGCTCCGACAGTAAGAATGTGTCGGACTGCGGCGATTACTCCGATGATCAAGAAGTTATCGAGCTGGAAGATTCCATCAGTAAAACGCACAATTACTGTGCGCATGATTTCCAGAATAATCACAACAAAGAGAATGTCGTTAATTCCTTGAATCATCCCTACTGGAAAGAATGGGCGAGTTTGGATTAAGCGCTGCAATGTGTAACCAGCGGCCAATACTGAAATGATAAATAAAACTATTCCTAGGAAACCGTGCAGAATATCTTCGAGCTTGTCGATAAATGTAACCGGGATGAGGGATTCATCCTGTTTGAGGAATCCTTTTACTGACTTGTACTTCATCACAGCCACCCCTTTGAGTAATGGCTAAGGGTAAATGCAGGTATTGACTCCCGCAACCGCTATGCCTGCGCAAGTCCAAATCCGCCTCCCATTTCACGAGAGAAATAAAAAAGCCTGTGGCGCGCACCCTCGTGACGCCACAGGCCTTTCTTTTACGAGCTATCCCTTGGGAGCTCCAGCACCTGTGCTGAAGTAGTTGGGGAATCGTTTTGCTTTAGCGATATCAAGCCTTGCAGTGATTACATAACTATTCGTATATGTAGCCTGCAAGTTAACCTTCGACATATCGTCTGCAGTCCAGTTGCCTGAAGCAACTTTTCCTTTGCCGTCAATGTTCATTACGCTGCGAGGTCCACCCGGTTGCATCTTGCCATCCAGGCTGTACATCACCTTTTCATCATTGAGCGCCTTTACATATGTTGCGAGCCCAGTACCTGCGTAGTAGTCGGCTGGAACTTTTGCTGCAATTTCAGCAGCTGTATGTGTCTGGATGAAGTTTGTTGTATCCATCATCGCATCAACTAAGCGCTGTGTAAGGTCTGGGTGAGCTGCGATCCAGTCTTGACGTCCATAGACACATGTTGCTGGGTATGCCCCACCAAGAGCGGCTTTTGTTGCGTCACCGTAACGCATATCAACGAGAACATAACCAAGTCCTTGATCCAAAACAGCTGAGATTGTTGGTTCAGTTGTCATACCGCAATCAATTGCCTTGTTCTTCATCGCTGCGATAAAGGTTGTACCAGCACCTGCAACGAACGAGTGCATTGCAGATTGTGGGACACCAGCTTTGGCACCAAGAGATAATGTAAGGAAGTTAGTAGATGAACCTAAGCCGGTTACACCAAGACTTACTCCTCCTGGTTGATCAGCCCAGTCTGCAACGCTTGTAATGTTGGACTTCAAGTCAGTTCGGCAAAGCTCTACTTCACCAGGTGATTGAAGCAACGTAGCTACGTCGACTGTATTTTTTCCCTTGATGCGAAGGTCAATGTTGTGATCGTAGAATCCAAGAACGAAATCAACGGATCCAGTCAACATATCATCTTCGGCACTTGCGCCAGCTGCCTCATCAGTTAGTACAACGTTAATGCCGTACTTCTTGTAGTAGCCGAGTTGTTGAGCCAGCATTGCATGAATGTAGATCTGCTTTGATAAGCCACCCACCTCGATGCGCACTGTTGGCATAGCTGCTTTAGCAGCAGTTCCTGCTGCCATTGTGAAACAAAGTGCAATCGCGGATACGAGTGCGATTTGTCGATTCATTTTTCTCATCGTTCTCCTTTTTCCTGAACCGCTAGAGTTCTGATCCAGAAACCTGTGTTGGTCGCCAATTGAGCAGACGATTTTCTAACTTAGTGATTAACCACTCTGCCGTTAGCGCCATAACGGCGATCAGGAGCATTGCGGCATAGACGCCATTGGGATTGAAGTTTCCTTGTGCGGTTGCGATCAAGAGACCCAATCCATGTTGAGCTCCTAAGAATTCACCGACGATTGCGCCAATCAATGCGAACCCAAAGCTGACGTGCATCGATGCTGTAATCCATGAAAGTGCAGATGGGAAGATAATCTTCATTGTTATTTGTCGTGGAGAGGCGCCAAGTAATCTGGCGTTAGCAATTAATTTATGATCTGCCTCTCGCGTTCCTTGGAAGGCGTTGAAGAAGACAGGGAAGAAAACTAGAACGAATGCCAACGCTACCTTCGAGACCGATCCAAGGCCTAACCAGAGAACAAAAATGGATCCCAGCACAACTCGCGGAATTGAATTTGAAACCTTGATGTAAGGCGCGAAGATTTCAGCCGCAGTTGGGTTTCGCGCAAGAAATACACCGAAAATAATTCCCAGGATTACTCCTGCAAAGAAGCCATAGGTCGCTTCGTAAAAAGTAACCCAAGCATTGAGCCAGATTGAACCAATCGATGTCCCGTGTTGAATCCAGACACCGAGTTGGTGCATCACACCGCTAGGGCGACCATAGAAGAAAGCATCAAGGATTTTGTGGTCTGCGAGCAATTGCCAGCTACCGAGCAATGCAACTGCTACAGCCAACTGCAGGGCATGAACTTTAGTTTTATGCATTGTCCGCGCATGTTTGATTTCTGAGTCAGTTAGAAATTTTTCAGCCATGATTCTATTTTTCCTTTCCAGGGGCTATGAGCTGGCGCTGATAAGCGATATCAACTTCGTCACGAAGTACGCTCCATACTTCTTGATAAATATCGAGAAATTCCTTTGTGAATCGGATATCTCGTGCCTTTCGAGGACGAGGCAAATTAATTTTAAAATCAGCTTTGACCTGAGCTGGGCCTGCAGTTAAAACTATTACTCGATCAGCAAGTGCGATTGCTTCTTCAAGGTCGTGAGTAACAAAGACAACAGTCGAACCGGTAGTTTCCCAAATGGAGACAAGTTCATCAGTCATGATGGCGCGGGTCTGAACATCGAGCGCACTAAATGGTTCATCCATGAGAAGGAGGGATGGTTCATTGATAAGTGCTTGAGCAAGGGCAACTCGCTTTTTCATTCCACCGGATAGCTGGTGTGGGTAGTTAGCTTCGAATCCAGTCAAGCCAACTTTGCTTATCCATGATCGGACAGATTGGTCATAATCTTTAACTCCACGAAATTTTGGTCCAGCAGCTATGTTGTTATAGACATTCATCCAAGGAAAAGTTGCGTCATGTTGAAAGACAAAACCGGTAGAGGTGTCGATATCACTGACCTCTTTACCGTTAACTGTTACTAATCCAATACTTGGTTGCTCTAGCCCTGCAAGCAAAGTCAGTGCTGTGGATTTTCCGCAACCAGTTGGACCAACAAGAGCAACGAACTGCCCTGCTTCAACTTCAAAGTTCAAGCCAGCTAGTGCTTCGTACCAACCATTCTTTGGGGTGCGGAAACGCTTGGATACATTTTCTAATTTAACTGGGGTTCCACGATTCATAAAAGGAGGTTAGGTGGGCACACTTCTAAATCAATGCTTGTGCGTAAAAGAATTGTTTTAGTAGCTTTTCTGGCGTTTTGCTCATTAATCTCATCGCAAAGGTACAGACAAATCAGACGGGAGCGGTGACACTTATCTGCATTGCCAGCGATTGTGGGGGAGAGTTAAATGAGGCAGAAGGGATTGCTTGTACGTCTTGCTGGTGCTCGCGTCCCCATTGTGACGATTGCAATCTTGTTGGGGCTCTCACTCGCCTATAACTCAGAACGAAGTAGTCAATACAAACAGGATGAATTACGGGCGCTAGCAATTGCACGTGCAACTGCGGCTATTCCCGAATTACCCCTTCTACTGAAATCGAGTGATCCTGATGGCAAGATTGCAATACTCGCCGAGCTCATTCGAAAGAATACAAATGCTTCCTATATTGTGATTGCAAACTCAAAAGCGATTCGTTTTTCACACCCAAATCCAGAATTGATTGGGCAGCGATTAGATGGCGATCAACCTGCATTACAGGGAAAGTCCTACACGATTATCAATCACGGAACTCTTGGGACTTCAGTAAATGGGAAGACACCGATATTTGACGAGTCGCGGAAAATTGTCGGCTTAGTCTCTGCTGGAATTCTCGTGCAGAAATTGAGTGATGAATCTTCGTATCTGTTCCACGTCTTCTTCCTGTATGGCTTTGGATTTTTAGTAGTTGGGTTGTTGCTCTCAGAGTTATTAGTCCGGTTATCGAGAAACTGGAAGTTAGCCGCAGAACTCGAAGAAATTACGATGCAATTTCATGAGCGGGAGGCGATGCTTCACTCAATTCGTGAAGGGGTTATCACGTTGACGCCTGAAAATAGAATTACGCTGGTAAATGATGAAGCCATCAGACTCTTAGAGCTTCAGTCAACTTCGGTGGGCAAGAAGATATCCGACCTCTTTACACCTGGGCGTCTTCGCTCATTGCTAGAAGGCACCGTAGAAAAGGATGATGACCTCAGAGTTTTAACCGATAAGTACTCAATATTGATCAATCGCAGACCTGTTCACAAGAAGGATCGTCTTATTGGCTCAGTGGTGACCTTGCGAGATCGCACAGAACATGTAGAACTAATGCGAGAGCTCGATAGCGTTCAAAATTTTACAGATGCCCTACGGAGCCAACAACATGAGTATACGAATCGACTCCATGTTTTAAGGGGATTACTAGAGCTGCATAAGTACCAAGAGGCATCAGAATTTTTAGGTGAAATTGCCTTTGCTCAAAGTAATTTAGCTGAAGAGCTTAATATGAAATTAGGCAATCCACTTATCGTGGCATTGCTCATTGCGAAAGTAACAATTGCCAGCGAACGTGGCGTAAAGCTGATAGTTGATGTTCAAACCCCAATTGATGATTTGAATGTGGATCAAAATGGGCTTGTCACAATTATTGGGAATTTTCTAGATAATGGAATTGATGCAGCCTCTGGAACACCTAGAGCGGAAGTACACATAACATTTATCCAAGTCGATAGTAAGAGTAAGAAGATCATCGTGCAGGACAGTGGGCCTGGATTACCTGAAGAAAATCCCCACGTTGTATTTGAAGATGGATATTCAACAAAGGTAACGAGAGGTGCTGGCCACCGAGGGCTTGGTTTAGCAATCGTTCAGCGACTCGTTCGTCAGTACTCAGGTTCAATTGTGGCAAGTAACGAAGTCGGTGCGAAATTCGATGTGACAATTCCTATTCGTGGCTTCCATGAAATTAAAGGAACGAACACATGATCCGCACCGTCATTGTTGAAGATGATTTTCGAGTAGCTGAAATTCATGGGGCATACGTTTCCAATATTCCAGGTTTTACTGTTGTAGGAACTGCTCATACCGCCGGTCTTGCCTATGAAATGATTGTTGATGTAAAGCCAGATTTAGTACTTTTAGATCTCCATCTTCCAGATGAACACGGCCTCGCGCTATTTTCGAGGCTCCAACAGTTGCCAGCTGGTAGCAAAACCGATGTCTTTATTATCTCTGCAGCTCGAGATGTAGCAAGTGTCCGAGAGGCTTTGCAGCTTGGTGCTGCTCAATACATTATGAAACCTTTTAATCAAAAGCAACTTGCAGAGAGATTGATTGGCTACCAGTTTGCAAAGAATAAACTTTCAGACTCTGACGAAATCTCGCAAGATGAAATCGATCGCTTATCTGCACTGATGCGAGGACCCCGGATAGCGAAGACGATGCCCGAACAACAAAAGAGTCCAACTACTACCCTGATTTTAAAATATATTGAAGGAAGAAAAGAAGCAGTCTCTGCAGTTGAGGTTTCAGATGAGCTTGGGTTGAGTCGAGCAACTGCACAAAGATATTTGTCTCATTTGGTTGAAAATGGCCAGCTCGATTTAAATCTTCAATACGGCACGACAGGTCGGCCAGTTCATCTATTTACACTCAGCTAGAGAATTCCTTGAGCGAGGCATTCCTGATATATATTGAGCCCACGATGTCTGCGATAAATGAAGAAGAGTTGAAGAAGCGCGTGGATCCGCTCTCATATTCTGTTCTGCGCGAAGGAGCTACCGAGCGCCCATTTACTGGCGAATATACCGATACAGATAAGGTCGGAAGCTATCGCTGCAAAGCCTGCGGCAATGAATTGTTTACATCAGAGACAAAGTTTCATTCCGGTTGTGGCTGGCCATCTTTCTATGCCCCAACTGCTGATGATGCAGTAAAACTTATTGAAGATCGCTCGCTGGCACCCCGTGTACGCACCGAGGTGCGCTGCTCCAACTGCGATTCTCACCTCGGCCATGTATTTTCTGGCGAGGGCTTTGACGTGCCCACAGATGAGCGCTGGTGTATCAATTCCGTGGCCCTCTATCTCGAGGAAAACCCTCAGTAACGCTTAGTTCGCGCTCAATCTTTACCATTTCGTTACCCGATATCCCTAGGTTGCGCCTGCCCCTCACCCCTAGATTGTGCCCGTCGAAGATTCTTGCACCCTCTTGAATCGAGGCTTGTTGAAATTTCAACCATAGAGAAAAGGACGAATATGTCAGAAGAAAAGAATGTGCTTTCTCGTCGCACAGTACTTAAGGGCGCAGCAATCGGTGGTGCAGGTCTAGCCGCAGGTGGCGCACTTTCAGCAGGTACAGCTACTTCTGCTCGTGCAGCAGGAGCAGATATCCACTGGACAACACGTGGTGGCGGAGATACCGGCGATAAAATTGCTAAAGCAGTAAACGATGCTTTCACTGCAAAGACCGGTACAAAGGTTATTGCTCAGCAAGTTAACTCAGATGACTTCCAGAACAACTTTGCACAGATCATGCAGGGTTCACCTGATGATGCATTTGGTTGGATGGCTGGATGGCGTTCAAATCACTATGGAGAAGCTGGTCTTCTTGCAGATGTAACAGCGCAGAACAAGGCACTTACTTCACTTCCTGCATCTGCAGTACAGGCAGCAACAAACCCTGTAGATAAGAAGCAGTACATCATTCCAACTACTTACTACCCATGGGGCTTG
Organism: uncultured Actinomycetes bacterium; assembly: GCA_903845465.1. Lineage (GTDB taxonomy): Bacteria > Actinomycetota > Actinomycetes > Nanopelagicales > Nanopelagicaceae > Planktophila. The sequence continues at coordinate 2,782 of CAIMXQ010000007.1, read as the reverse complement.
CACTACCGCAAGTCAATGGTAAAGAAGATTGGTATGAACCCAGAAAAGATTCAGCACTGGGATGACCTCATCAAGATGATGACACTTACCAAGAAGAACGGTCTTGTTGCATATGCAATGGGAGACAAGCAGGGTTGGGAAGCGATGGGAACATTCGACATCCTTAACGCTCGCGTCAACGGCTACAAGTACCACATCGACCTTCTTAACGGTCGCGCAAAGTGGACAGATGCTAAGACAAAGGAAACATTTAAGTACTTCGCTCAGCTTATTCCTTTCATGAATCCAAACTTCATGGATATCGACTGGGATGGCTGCCGCGATCTATTGCTCCAAAAGATGTGTGGCGCAATGATGATGGGCTCATGGTTTGCAAATGACTTTAAGGCTAAGTCACAGGCAGATTACAACGATCTATGGGTAGTTCCATTCCCAGAAATCAACAAGGCTCACGGCATTGACACAATTGATGCACCACTTGATGGTATTTCAGTTGCTGCTCACGGAAAGAACGTCGAAGGCGGAAAGGCCCTCGCGCAGTTCTGGGGCTCAAAGGAAGGTATCAACGCAGCAATCGGTGCGGGAGATACAAATATCTATGTATCAAAGGACTTCGATTCATCAGGATATGACGCATTTGGAAAGCAGAAGTTGGCAGTTCTCGGATCAGCTAAGAACATCATGTTCTTCGCAGACCGCGATAGCCGTGGAGATTTCGCTGGACCAATCCTTGGACCAGCTCTCCAGAGCTTCATGAAGAATCCAAAGAACGTCAACAAGATCCTCGAAAATACACAAGCACAATGGGAAGCACTTCCTAAGAACTAATTAGCTAACAACTCAGTTGTTACTTAGTTAAAAAGATAGTAAGTTAAAGGCATGAAGACGACGGTTACGATTCCTAAGAATCGTAACCGTCGTTCTCTTTCCAAAACAGATCGATTTACACTCACTGCATTCGTTGGAATTCCATCACTTCTTCAAATCATTCTTCTCTGGATCCCTGCTGTAGTCACAGTAATACTTTCATTTACTTACTGGAACGGCATCAATATCAAGGATATTCATTGGGCCGGAATTCAGAACTACAAGAATATTTTTGTCAACAATCCAATTTTCTATCAGGCACTTAAGAACAATGGAATTTGGCTCGCCTTCTTCTTGCTCGTAGCAACTCCACTCGGAGTTCTCTTGGCCTACCAAATTGACCGTGGAATTAAGGGCCATGCTTTCTTCGAATCGATTTATTACCTTCCCGTTGTTCTCTCACTTGCAGTCATCGGAATTATCTGGAATTTCATGTTCCAGCCAGGCGGTTTCGTACAAGGAATAATGGGCCGCGATCTGGCACATGCTCTCTCAATTTGGGGTAATCCCAGTATCAATACATGGGTCATTCTAGGCGTTGCTTCCTGGCGCCACATCGGTTACATCATGCTTCTATATTTATCTGGACTTAAATCTGTAGATCCAGCACTTAAAGAGGCTGCAGCTATCGATGGTGCAACAGAGTGGGAGATTTTCCGTAAGATTATTCTTCCAACGATGCAGCCTGTAAATATCATCATCCTTGTTATTACTTTGATCGAATCTCTTCGAGCATTCGATCTTGTCTACATTATCTACGGAAGCCCAACAGTCTTCCCATTGCTCAACCTCTTGGTATTCCAGAACTTCGCGGGCCAAGGTATTTCAATGAAGGGCGCTGCATATGCAGTGATTCTTCTATTGCTCTGCATCATTCCAATCATTACTTACCTACGCGTAGTCTTTAAAGAGGATCTCAAATGAGCGCCGGAGTAGTCCAGAGCGAGGAATATCGCAATAATCAGAAGCGTAAAGATGGTTTCATCTCGATCTTTATCGGAATTTTTGCCTTTGTGTGGATCTTCCCGATTCTCTGGACTGTCTTTACCTCTCTTCGCCCATATAACGACGTCATCTCTTACGGAATATTCTCTTGGCCTCGACACATAAATTTCAATAATTATGTCAATGCAGTAAAAGAGATGCATATTGGCATCTATCTCACAAACTCTTTGATTGTCACAGTCCCATCAGTAATTCTGACTTTGTTCTTCGGTTCACTAATTGCTTTCGTAGTTACGCGCTACCAGTTCAAATTTAACTTGTGGCTACTCTTGCTCTTCACAGCTGGAAATATGTTGCCAATCGTTCTTACATATATCCCAGTCTTCTGGATGTTCCTCTGGGTTGGCGATCAGCTCGGCAATCGAAACCTTCTTTATAACAATTACGCAGGTTTGATCTTGGTTCACGTCGGCTTCCAGGTCGGATTCGCAACCTTCGTACTCTCTTCATATATGAAGACGATTCCAAAAGAGATTTCTGAATCAGCGAAGATCGATGGCGCAAACGTATTCCGCCATTATTGGAACGTCATTCTTCCTCTGCTTCGTCCAGCACTTGCAGCGCTAAGCGTGCTCATGAGCACCTGGATCTATAACGAGTTCTTCTGGGCACTTGTCTTGATGTCAGATGACTCAAAGCGTCCGATTACATCTGCACTTCGCCGTTTGCAGGGCCAGTACGTCACAGACTTCAACCTCTTGGCAGCGGGTGCAATCATTGCTGCATCTCCAACAGTCATTCTCTTCTTTGTTCTGCGTAAGCAATTTATTGCAGGACTTACCCTCGGTTCTACAAAGGGTTAATCTAGAAAATCTAGCGCTAATTACAGCGCTGCATAATCAATCTTGATGCAGCGATCCATTACTACCTTTAGCCCTGCTTCATCTCCACGTGTTGCAACTTCTGGAAC
>CAIMXQ010000006.1 GCA_903845465.1 uncultured Actinomycetes bacterium | reverse complement strand
GTTAGGTATTAGATACCAAAAATAAGCATAAAATGAACACGCATCAGGATCGCCTACAGGTGCTGGAATTTGATCGATGATTTGATCGAGAAGATCCGCAACTCCATCGCCAGTCTTTCCCGATACGCGCAATACATCTTCAACTTTGCAACCAATCAATCCAGCAAGTTCTGCAGCAAACTTTTCAGGTTGTGCGTTGGGAAGATCGATCTTATTGAGCACCGGAATAATGGTGAGGTTATTCTCCATTGCAAGGTAAAGATTTGCGAGAGTCTGCGCTTCAATCCCTTGTGCGCAGTCGACCAAAAGAACAGCGCCTTCGCATGCAGCAAGAGAGCGCGAGACTTCATAGGTAAAGTCAACGTGACCTGGCGTATCAATCATATTGAGGACGTATTCCTGGCCATCGATACCACTGCGCCATGGAAGGCGAACTGCCTGCGACTTAATTGTGATTCCACGTTCACGTTCGATATCCATACGATCGAGATATTGCGCGCGCATATTGCGTGCTTCAACTACTTCAGTAATTTGGAGCATGCGATCGGCGAGTGTTGATTTGCCATGATCGATATGGGCAATGATGCAGAAGTTACGTATCTGCGCGGGATTTGTAGATGCTGGTTGCGGCGCCTTCGCAATGGATATTGCAGGCACTTAAGCGACCTTTATCTTCGGGATATCTTTAAATGAAGGCGAAGAATTAACGAACGCCGGCTTTAGCAGCAGCCTTAGCCATTGATGACTTCTTATTCGCTGCAGCGTTCTTGTGAATAACACCCTTAGCAACGGCAATGTCGAGAGCCTTTGAAGCTGCGCGGAGTTCAGTCGTTGTTATAGCAGCGTCACCCTTAGCAACTGCTTCGCGGAACTTGCGAACTGCAGTCTTGATAGAAGATGAGACAGACTTGTTGCGAAGGTATGCCTTCTCGTTTGTCTTGATACGCTTGATCTGCGACTTGATATTTGCCACGTCTATTGCTCCGTCTGTGTGTTTTTAGCCAAACCTTGTGATTTGTGCAGATGCGTAGGTTATCAGCGCAAGGGCGTGAGCCCAAAATCGAGGATTGCCCCTGAAATCAACGTTGGGCGCGGGCTGCTGCGATGGTCTGTAGGGCTTTTTCAAGGGCAAATATGGGGTCAGATGAGGCCCCTTTTACATCAGCATCGGCCTTGGCAATTGCCTCGACTGCAGATGCGATTCCGCGAGGAGTCCAGGATTGCAGTTGGCGACGCGCTTTATCGATCTGCCATGGCGCCATTCCAAGTTGTCCTGCAAGTTCAAATGATTTTGTTCCGCGATTTGTTCCGGAAACTTTTGCAAGAGAGCGCAGAGATGATGCGATGGCTGATGTGACCATGACGGGATCGGTGCCAGTTTCAAGTGCGCTGCGAAGAGTAACAAGTGCCACGGGTAAGTTGCCATCGATAGTTGCATCAGCAACATCGAATCCAGTTGTTTCGATTCTTCCTTGGTGAAATTTATCCACCATTGCTTCATCGATTGCGCCCGCTGGTGCATCGAGTGAAATTTGAGAGACCGCGGATTGCAATTCGCGAAGCTCGTTGCCAAGCGCGCCCACCATCGCCTTTATCGCACCAGGTGTTGCTTTGCGCCCTGCATCTTGAAATAACCCTTTAACAAAATCTTCTTTCTCGGATTCCTTCTTAATGGCATCGCATGCAATTATTTCAGGCTTTACCTTCTTAATGGCATCGAGCAGCGCCTTACCTTTGACGCCACCTTTATGAACAAATACAACGGTCATGGTGGGCTCGGGTTGATCAAGGTAGCGCGTTACTTCAGCTTGGGAAT
>CAIMXQ010000005.1 GCA_903845465.1 uncultured Actinomycetes bacterium | reverse complement strand
CGGAGTTCGTCATCAGGGGTATGAAGTGAAACCGCTAGCGTGCAGTTGATTCCTTCATCCATCAGCTTTTCGATTCCATTAACAAGTCCCACAGTTGAGACCACTACTGAACGTGCAGAGATTCCAAGTCCATCTGGGTTCGGGTCGGTGATATTGCGGAGTGTGCGCACCACTGCGTTGTAGTTAGCGAGCGGTTCACCCATTCCCATAAAGACAATGTTGGACAGTCGTGTTGGTCCGCCAGGCATCTCGCCATTGGCGCATGCGCGTGCTGCTGCGACTATCTGATCTGTTATTTCTCCAGCTGAAAGATTGCGTGTTAACCCTGCCTGCCCTGTTGCACAGAAAGGACAGTTCATACCGCACCCTGCTTGCGATGAGATGCAGACTGTCGTGCGATCTGTGTAACGCATCAATACAGATTCAACGAGAACTCCGTCGTGGAGCTTCCACAAATCTTTGCGAGTCATACCGCCATCTGTCGTGCGTGTGGTGACGAGCTCAATGAGTTTTGGTGTCAGCGCATCTGCAATTGTTTGGCGCTCTGCAGCAGGGATATCGGTCCACTCATCGGGTTCATTGGAAAGATGCGCAAAGTAATGAGTTGCAACTTGTGCTGCACGAAATGGTTGGAAACCAAGTTCCTTAGCGAATGCTTTACGCTCGAGAGGACCAAAGTCAGCGAGGTGCTTCGGTGCCTTCTTGCGCTGAACTGGTTCATCGAAGACAAGCTTTAACTCTGCAGGGCGCTCTGTCGTCATAGAAACCCTGACTCTTGCGCGCGACGCACGATTTCAAGTGCGAGCCACAAAGCAGGGGCTGCAAAGAGAACTGAATCAAGGCGATCCAAAATGCCTCCATGTCCTGGAAGCAATGAGCCCATATCTTTAATTGCCATATCGCGCTTGAGGGCAGATTCAATGAGATCGCCCGATGTTGCGGTAAATACTGTGAGCAGGCCAGCTGCAGCACCTAGATACCAGTGCGAATTCATGATGAAGTGAAATGCAAGTGAGCCACCAACAATAGTAAATATGAGAGAACCTGTTAAACCTTCAATCGTCTTCTTAGGGCTAATCTTCGGCGCAAGCGGATGCTTACCAAGAAGAACTCCAGTTAAATATCCGAAGGTGTCGTTGCATCCAACGAGTACTACAAATGTCATAACGCGCGCCAAACCATTGTGGGGGCGTGCAAGGAGAATAAGGAATCCGGCAAGAAATGGGAGATAGATCAGTGCAAGGGCGGATGCGGATGCAGTCTTAACAAAGTTTTCAGTTCCGCGTGGAAGAAGTAGTACAAGCAAACAAGGAAAGGCAATTGCAGTGGCAACAGCAAGTCCTGAGACTCCCCCGAACCAGGATGCTGCTCCTAGACCGATTGTCGCTGTTGTCAGTGACCAGAGTGGAATATGAATATCAACGACAGAGAAAGCTCGATTGAGTTCGCGGATTCCAAGTACGACAGCAATAGTTACGAGACCTGCGAAAATTACACGGTAAGTTGCAAGTGAAAACCAGACGAGAAGTACGAGAAATACGCTGACGCCGATTGATGGCAGGAGTTTACGACCAGCGCGCTTATTAATCGCTTCGTTGATCGAATGTATATCTGACACGGTAAGAGAACCCCAAGGGTGAAGTCTTTAGACTTCGAGGAGCTCTGCCTCCTTGTGCTTTAAGAGGTCATCAATCTTTGCAACGTGATCTGAAGTAATTTTCTCGAGCTCTTTCTCGCCACGGCTGAGATCATCCTTACCAATATCGCCATCTTTTTCCAACTTCTCCATCAGCTCTTTCGCTGTACGGCGAATATTTCGCATAGAAATCTTTGAATCTTCAGCCTTTGTCTTTGCGACCTTGATGTAATCCTTACGGCGTTCTTCTGTGAGCTGTGGGAAGCTCACGCGAATGATTGCGCCATCTGTTGCTGGGTTTACGCCGAGATCAGATTCGCGAATCGCCTTTTCGATTGAAGTCATCGCGCCTTTATCGAAGGGAGAGACAATAGCCATGCGGGACTCGGGAATCTGAATCGATGCAAGCTGAGACAGAGCAGTCCATGTTCCGTAGTAATCGACCATAATCTTATTAAACATTGCAGGGTGAGCACGGCCCGTACGGATTGCACCGAAATCATCTTTTGCGACTTCGACAGCTTTATTCATCTTGTCGGTCGCATCTGCGAGTGCGCTGGTTACATCTGCCATTTTGTTTACTCCCTTAGTTACTCTCGTTTAAGAAACGAGAGTTCCAATCTTTTCACCGCGAACTGCGCGGCCAATATTTCCATTTGTCATCAAATCGAAGACCACGATAGGAAGGTGGTTTTCGCGGCAGAGGCTAAATGCTGCTGCATCTGCAACCGCTAATGACTTCTGCAGAACTTCATCATAAGAAATAGTGTCGTACTTCGTTGCGCTCGTATCTTTGCGGGGATCTGCGTTATAGACGCCATCGACTCCGGACTTTGCAAGCAGAAGAGCGCCAGCACCAATTTCAAGTGCGCGCTGAGCTGCAACTGTATCTGTTGTAAAGAATGGCATTCCTGCGCCTGCACCAAAGATCACAACGCGACCTTTTTCAAGGTGGCGAATTGCGCGACGTGGAACATATGGCTCGGCAACTTGGCCCATTGCAATTGCTGTCTGGACTCGAGTATCGACGCCCTCTTTTTCAAGAAAATCTTGGAGAGCTAAACAGTTCATGACTGTTCCGAGCATTCCCATGTAGTCAGCGCGTGAGCGTTCCATGCCGCGCTCAGAAAGTTCGGCGCCACGGAAGAAGTTACCGCCACCGACAACGATTGCAATCTGGGTTCCGCTGCGAACAACATCTGCTATCTGCTTTGCAACATCTGCAAGAACATCGGGATCAACACCGATGCCTTTCTTGCCGCCGAAAACTTCTCCAGAAAGCTTAAGGAGCACTCTTGCATAGTTACCTCTGGTACCTGGCATGAGTGCTCCCCTCGCTCGTTGGAATTAGTTTACTGACCTACGCGGAAACGGTGGAATGCCTTGACGGCGGTTCCTGCCTCATCGAGGATCTGTTTAACGGTCTTCTTTGCATCCTTCGCGAAAGACTGCTCGATCAGTGAAACTTCCTTCACAAAACCGGTGACGCGTCCTTCGATGATCTTAGACAGTGATGCCTCTGGCTTACCTTCGGCGCGAGCTGTCTCTTCTGCAAGGCGACGCTCTGTCTCAATAAGGTCTGCTGGAACATCTTCGCGATTAACGAAGCGTGGTGCAAATGCTGCGATGTGCTGTGCAACATCCTTGCCGACTTCAGCTGCTTCCTTTGCAAGAGATACCAAGACGCCAACTTGTGGTGGCAAATCTGGGCTTGTCTTGTGAAGGTAGAGACCAACAGGTCCTTCGATTACTGCCACGTTACGAATTTCAATCCTCTCGCCGAGCATTGCATTTCCTTCATCAATGACAGACTGAACGGTCTTGCCGTTAGCCATTGTTGATGAGAGGAATGAAGCAACATCTGCTGACTTTGATGAAACAAGCTGATCAACGAGTTCATCGCCAAGTGCGATAAAACGCTCGCCCTTTGCAACGAAGTCTGTCTCACAGTTAAGTTCGAGCATGACACCGAGGTCACCTGAAACCTTTGCTACGACCAAACCATTTGAAGTAAGACGACCTTCGCGCTTTGTAACGCCCTTTTGTCCCTTAACACGAATGATTTCAACAGCCTTGTCGTAATCGCCATCTGCTTCATCAAGTGCCTTCTTGCAATCGAGCATTCCTGCTGCAGTTGCTTCGCGGAGGCGCTTTACATCTTCTGCTGAATAGTTAGCCACGCTTAAAGACCCGCGCCTTCTGTTGTCGCATCTGCAGCTGGAACCCCTGCCACAGCATTGTCTGTCTTTGGCTCGGACACCACTGTTGTTGCTGGTGCATCTGTTGCAGCAGCAAGGATTTCCTTCTCGAGCGCTTCAGCTGCTGCAGCCTCTTGAGTAGCAACTGGTGCTGGAGCTGCTGCAGAACGTGCCTTAAGGCCTTCTGCAATTGCATCGGTGATGACGCGTGTAAGAAGTTCGATTGAGCGAATTGCATCGTCGTTACCAGGAATCTTGAAATCAACTTCATCGGGATCGCAGTTTGTATCAAGGATTGCAATAACAGGAATACCAAGCTTCTTAGCTTCGGCAACTGCAAGGTGCTCCTTCTTTGTGTCGACAACCCAGATTGCTGAAGGCAACTTGGTCATGTGACGAATACCGTCAAGGTTCTTAAAGAGCTTCTCGCGCTCACGACGAAGTACAAGAAGTTCCTTCTTTGTAAGCAAAAGGTCATTTGCTGTCTCAAGAGCTTCAAGCTCCTTGAGGCGCTGAATACGCTTGTAGACAGTTGGGAAGTTAGTGAGCATTCCACCTAACCAGCGCTCTGTAACTGTTGGCATGCCAACGCGAGCTGCTTGATCGATGATTGGCTTGTGAGCCTGCTTCTTTGTTCCTACGAATAGGACGTGGCCACCCTTAGCAACTGTCTCCTTAACGAATGCATAAGCAGAGTCGATAAGTGCAAGTGATTGCTGGATGTCGATGATGTAGATGCCATTGCGTTCTGTGAAAATAAAACGCTTCATCTTTGGATTCCAACGACGAGTCTGGTGTCCGAAGTGGACTCCGCTGTCGAGGAGTTCGCGCATTGTTACAACTGCCATGACGGCACGCTCCTTCTTAGGTTTTTTGTGCGCAGCACTAAAAAACCTGCTCGGTTAATGTCTAAGCAATTTACTTAGACCGTCGCACCTACAACGCCGACCGCAATTTAAATGATTCAGATGGCAGAGCCATTGAATAAATTAAGCACGGACCGAAGTGGCTTGTAATCGTCGCTAGCGAGTCATACATAGATGCTGAGATGTCATCAATCTCGCGATTGATGCAGGCCAAATCTTACCTGTCGCCAAGGGGTGCAAAATCCACCCATATTTCCAGAATTACGCCCTTGGGTGAGCCTGTTTAAAAGCTTTTTGAAGTCTCTCCGTCGATACATGGGTGTAGATCTGCGTAGTTGCCAAGGATGCATGGCCCAAAATTTCTTGCACAGTGCGAAGGTCTGCGCCGCCTTCAAGGAGATGCGTTGCAGCTGAATGGCGCAGTGCATGTGGTCCCATTCTCTCAACGCCCTCTAAAGCAGAGAGGGCTTCATAAACAATTGTTCGAACAGTTCGTTGATCAATCCGACCACCACGAGAACCTAAAAAGACAGCGCGTGCAGATTTATCTGTGGCAATCGATGGTCGACCATTCTTCAACCAATCATTGAGAGCTTTGATTGCCGGTCCGCCCAACGGAATCGTGCGTTCCTTATTTCCTTTGCCTAATACTCGAATGGTGTTGCGGTTGTAATCGACATCATCAAGGTCAAGGCCACAGAGTTCAGAGACGCGAGCACCTGATGCATATAAGACTTCAACAATTGCACAATCGCGCTTTGATAGTGGAGTCTCTTCTTCAGCAACGCGAGTAGCGAGTGAATCCATTGCAGTCGACGCATCAGATATAGATAAGACTTCAGGAAGAGTTCTATGTCCCTTCGGTGTCGCCAAGGTTGCACCTACATCTTTAGCTAAGTAGCCCTTCTTTGTTGCCCACTTCGTAAAGAGTCGAATCGAGACGGCGCGACGCGAAAGCGTTGTGCGCGCTCCCCCTTTAACCTGCTGGTTAGCAAGCCAGGAACGAACGTGAGCAATTGTCAGCTGAGAAATCTCATCGACTTTCTGCATCTCAAGGTGGTTCAAGAAACTTTCAAGATCACCAAGATAGGCACGGATAGTGTGCTCTGAGAGATTGCGTTCCTTTTCGAGGTAGCGGGTGTACTCACCCTGAATCACCTCAATAGTTGGCATACATCAAGAATATATGTACGCGCGTTAATTACTCGGGCTTACGTCCCTGACGAAGCAGACCAAATGTCAGCGCATCTTCAAGAGCCATCGCGGATGCTGCAATCACGTTCTCGTGCACGCCAACTGTGTTCCATTCGCCCTTGCCATCTGAAGTTTCAACAAGAACGCGAGTGACCGCGCCTGTGCCGAGGCGACCTTCGAGAATACGAACCTTGTAATCGGTAAGTTCTAGGGAGGAGAGTTCTGGATAGAGCTGATTGAGTCCATCGCGAAGTGCATTATCAAATGCGTTAACTGGACCATTTCCCGCACCAGAGCATGTGATCTCTTTACCTTGCGCAGTAACTGTTACTTCAGCTTTAGTAATGATTGCGTTCTTTGCACCACGTTCAGTCGTTGTGAGCCAATGATTGATAGTGAAGAAAGATGGACGCTTACCTGTCGCTTCTTCGCGAAGAAGAAGTTCAAATGATGCATCTGCTGCTTCAAAGGTAAATCCGCGCGATTCCATATCCTTTACGCGATCGACTACACGGCCAATGAGTTCGCGATCTCCCTTGAGATCAAAACCGAGCTCCATAGATTTAAGTTCGATAGATGCACGCCCTGCCATATCAGAGACAAGCATGCGCATATCGTTTCCAACAGATTCAGGATCTTCATGTTGGTAGAGCG
>CAIMXQ010000004.1 GCA_903845465.1 uncultured Actinomycetes bacterium | reverse complement strand
TTGATGCTCGATACCAGCTTTGATAAACAAACTAAATCTATAAAACTATGGTGGATTAGTTCGTGATGTAGCAAGATTGCCATGAGCAGGCAAACCTTACTAGGAAGGTCGTTTCATGAAAATTGGTGTTGGCGTAACAATCATTACACCGCAATCTCCAATGTTGATGGCTGGCTACTTTGACAGAGTGACTCCTTCAATTGGAACGCATGATGAACTTAAAGCAAGAACCATCTATGTCTCACATGATGGTGTCGAAAGCGCAATCATCGCCTGCGATTTACTAGCCATTGGCAATGATGTAGCTGCAGATATTCGTGATCTAGCGCTTAAGACTCTTGGGATTCCAGGTGCCAACATCATGGTTACAGCCACTCATACGCATCAAGGTCCTGCGGGGCTTGCGAAATATCTAGATGATGTATACCCAGCATTTCTTACTAAGCAAGTAGTCGAATCAATTGCAATTGCACAAAAGAGCGCCCGCGAAGGCTCCTTCCGATTCGTGGAAAGTGAATTAAAGACTGTTTCGCAAAATCGACGAGACCCAGAAGGACCTATCGAAGAAGTAATGAAAGTCTTGGTTGCAACAGATACTCAAAGCAAAGTGATTGCTAGTGTTTTAGCTTATGCCTGCCATCCAACGATTCTTGAGAGTGATAATTACTACTACTCTGCTGATTTTCCAGGCCCAGCAAACGATCTGATGGAACGGAACTTGGGCGGTGTCAGCATCTATCTGCAGGGTATGTGTGGAGACATTAATCCAACTTGGTCTGCGCATGATCAAGATGGAGTTAAGTTAAATGGAGAGATTGTTGGGGCAACAGCATTACGTGTTGCTCTTGAGTCTTTGCAACTTGGTACAGATCGCCGTTCGGTTAACTTGAGCTGGGGCGTCGATACTCCTCAAATAAATTACATTGGCCACCTTTTAACTTCTCCCGGAATTAGAAGTGGTCAAACTTTTGTCCATGTTGATCGAGACTATCCAACTGACCTCGACACTGCTGAGTCTGAAATGGCTTCACTTGCCAAACAATTAGAAGATGATCCCTCCCTTGCTAACAAGAAGAAACTAACACCACGACTAATGGAACTCTATGGGCGCGATGATATGTGGAAGCGCGTTGGCCCTCGTAGGGGACCAGGTTCGGATGACCTGGAAATCCAAGCGATTGCAATCTCAAGTGACTGTGTTTTCTTGGGGCTACCAGGGGAATTCTTAGTAGAAGTTGGGACTGCAATTCAGGCACGCTCGCCATTTAAGTCAACAATTATTGTCGGCTATGCCAATGGATATTATGAATATTTTCCATTGTCTAAACACTTTGAAGAACATGGCTACGAAGTTGGCTCATCGAGATACACCCAAGGATCTACCGAAAAGATGATCGATGCATCGATAGAGCTGTTGAAATCTCTTTAACCTAATTACTACAGCCCAAATCAAAGATTGATTCCAGTCAGGGTATAACTCTGAATGATGGATCTACGCATAAAAAGAAATACCAGTAAAGCGGGCACTCCGGCGAAGAAAGATGCCGCAAAGATATATCCGTAATTCGTCGCTCCTTCGTTGCCACGAAACATGGTCAAGCCAATTGGCAAGGTATAGGTTTTTTGCGACTGGGCAATAATCAATGGCCAAAGATAATTATTCCAATTACCTAGGAATGAGATCGCGGCAAGAGTTGCCATCGGGGCTCTG
>CAIMXQ010000003.1 GCA_903845465.1 uncultured Actinomycetes bacterium | reverse complement strand
TTGATGCTCGATACCAGCTTTGATAAACAAACTAAATCTATAAAACTATGGTGGATTAGTTCGTGATGTAGCAAGATTGCCATGAGCAGGCAAACCTTACTAGGAAGGTCGTTTCATGAAAATTGGTGTTGGCGTAACAATTATTACACCGCAATATCCAATGTTGATGGCTGGGTACTTTGATCGCATGACTCCTTCGATTGGAACGCACGACGAACTTAAGGCAAGAACTATTTATATTTCCCATGACGGTGTCGAAAGCGCGATCATCGCCTGCGATTTACTGGCTATCGGCAATGATGTAGCTGCGGATATTCGCGAACTAGCACTCAAGACTCTTGGCATTCCAGGTACCAATATCATGGTTACAGCGACACATACACATCAAGGCCCTGCAGGTCTTACAAAATATTTAGATGATGTATACCCAGCATTTCTTACCAAGCAAGTAGTCGAATCAATTGCAATCGCACAAAAGAGCGCCAGGGAAGGTTCATTCCGATTTGTAGAGAGTGAATTAAAGACTGTTTCTCAAAATCGACGAGATCCAGAGGGACCCATCGAAGAAGTAATGAAAGTCTTAGTTGCAACAGATAGCGAGAGCAAGGTAATAGCTAGTGTTTTAGCTTATGCATGCCATCCAACCATTCTTGAAAGTGATAATTATTACTACTCTGCTGATTTTCCGGGCCCAGCAAATGATCTCGTGGAACGAAACTTGGGTGGCGTTAGTATCTATTTGCAAGGTATGTGCGGAGACATTAATCCAACGTGGTCTGCTCATGATCAAGATGGAGTGAAGTTAAATGGTGAAATTGTCGGAGCAACCGCATTACGCGCTGCTCTTGAATCTTTACAACTTGGTACGGATCGTCGCTCAGTTAACTTAAGCTGGGGAATCGATACACCTCAAATAAATTACGTGGGCCATCTTCTAACTTCGCCCGGAATAAAAAGTGGTCAAAGGTATGTCCATGTCGATCGAGACTACCCAACTGACCTCGAGACTGCCGAGGCTGAGATGGCCTCCCTAGCGAAACAATTAGAAGATGATCCTTCCCTTGCCAATAAGAAGAAATTAACGCCAAGGCTGATGGAACTCTATGGCCGCAACGATATGTGGAAGAGGAAGGGACCTCGCAGGGGACCAGGGTCGGATGATCTTGAAATCCAAGCGATCGCGATCTCAAGTGATTGTGCTTTCTTGGGACTACCAGGGGAATTCTTAGTAGAAGTTGGGACTGCAATCCAAGCACGTTCGCCATTTAAGTCAACAATTATCGTGGGCTATGCAAATGGATATTATGAATACTTCCCACTGTCCAAGCACTTTGAAGAGCATGGCTACGAAGTTGGATCATCGAGATATACCCAAGGTTCAACTGAAAAGATGATCGACGCTTCGATTGAGCTGTTGAAATCTCTCTAAGGTAGTTAAGACCCGCTCTAAAGATTGATTCCGGTCAGGGTATAGCTCTGAATGATAGATCTGCGCATAAAGAGGAATACAAGTAAAGCTGGAACTCCCGCAAAGAAAGATGCGGCAAAGATGTAGCCGTAATTGGTTGCTCCTTCGTTGCCACGAAACATGGTCAAGCCAATTGGCAAGGTATAGGTTTTTTGCGACTGGGCAATAATCAATGGCCAAAGATAATTATTCCAATTACCTAGGAATGAGATCGCGGCAAGAGTTGCCATCGGGGCTCTG
>CAIMXQ010000002.1 GCA_903845465.1 uncultured Actinomycetes bacterium | reverse complement strand
GTACTTAGGCTGCGTCGACAACGGAGAGCTTTGCGCTTTCACGAGATGTGAGTTCGTGTGCAACGCCAGTCATCACAGATGACAAGGTAAGACCAAGTGCATCGCAGATTGCATTGAGTAACTCTGAAGATGCTTCTTTCTGACCACGCTCTACTTCAGAGAGATATCCGAGTGAGACGCGGGCTTCGCGAGCGACATCACGTAACGTGCGAGATTGTGAGGTGCGAGCATCGCGAAGTGTGTGACCGACTGCTTCACGTAAAAGCGCCATCGCTTGCTCCTCTCGAATTCCTTAGGTGCTTAGGATACGCGCAAAGTTACCAATCGCGCTGGATATAGCGCCTTGGCGTACGCCATCTCGCCCGCCATCAAGGGTCAAGAGCAGAGTTTGATTGATTGGGCCCGCAATGGCGATCCAGACTGTACCTTCACGAATTCCCATGTAATCGCCTGGCCCTGCAATTCCGGTTGTTGAAATCGCCCACGTTGTACCGATCTTCTCGCGGGCGCCATTGGCCATCGCCACTGCAACTTCTTCACTGACAACAGAGAACTCATCAATAATCGCGCGAGGTACTCCCAAGAAATTAACTTTCACATCTGATGTGTAGGCGATGATTCCACCGATAAAGACTTCTGAGGCGCCTGGAACTGCAGTGAGCGCATGTCCCAATCCCCCACCAGTCAGAGATTCTGCAACTGAAACGGTTTCGCCCCGTGCTTTGAGAGTCTCAATAATTGTTGTGGCATAAACACTTGTTGTCATGAGATAAATCTATCGCTTCTGATACCAGGTGCGTAAGTAGTCGAGCCCAGTGACTACAGTCAAGATTATCGTAACGGTGATAAAGGAATACTTGAACCAATCGAGAGAAGATGGAAGTGGCAACATAAAGAATCCAACACCGAAACCTTGGAAACCGGTTTTGAGTTTGCCACCCTTACTCGCAGGAATGACGCCATCTTTAATGACCAGCAATCGAAAGATTGTGATTCCTATTTCGCGAAAGAGAATTACGCAGGTAATCCACCAAGGAAAACGTCCTAGGATTGAGAGAGAGATCATCGCCGATCCAATGAGCGCTTTATCCGCAACGGGATCGAGGAAAGTTCCCAGTGCTGTTATGCGATTCGATTGCCGCGCCCACTTGCCATCTGCGATATCTGTGAGACCAAGAATGAAATAGATGCACCAAGAAAGAATTTGAAAATGTGAATTAGTTCCACCGTCGAAAAATAGAGTGAAAACTCCTAAAGGGATCAAGAGGATTCGTGTAATAGTAAGAGTATTAGGGGTAATAAAAGCTGGAGCTTTCATTGAACTTCCGCCACTAAATCTGCACCCATAGAATCAATAATGACTGCGTCAACATATTGACCCACTGAAAAATTGGTTCCAATAAATGACGTTGTGCCATCTACTTCAGGTCCTTGATGGGCTGCTCGCCCCTCCTGTAAATCAGCATCTTCGATGAGCACGCGCACGTGTTCGCCAATACGAGCTTGGGCGCGCAGTGAAACCATTTCATCGGCAAGGGATGAAAGCGTCTCTACTCTCTCGCGAATTACTTCGTCGGCGACCTTATCGCTAAGGTCTAACGCTTCAGTCTTATCTTCATCTGAATAACCAAATATTCCGACGGCATCTAGCTTTGCTACGGAAATGAACTCGGCTAAATCGTTGTAATCAGCTTCGGTTTCACCCGGGAATCCCACAATGAAGTTAGATCTGATGCCGGCCTCAGGTGAGAGCGCTCTTATCTGGGAAATTAAGTGGAGGAATTTCTCTGAATCTCCGAATCGACGCATCCGACGCAACACAGTTGGGCTAGTGTGTTGGAAAGAGAGATCGAAGTACGGCGCAACTTTCTCGGTCTCAATCATCGCCTGCAAGAGTGAAGGTCTCATCTCTGCGGGTTGAAGATAGGAAAGTCGAATGCGTTCGATGCCTTCAATCTCGGCAAACTCGTGAAGTATCTTCTCCATCAATTTGAGGTCGCCCAAATCTTTTCCGTACGAAGTCGTATTTTCACTTACAAGAAATAGTTCGCTGACGCCATGTTGAGCCAGCCAGAGTCCTTCTTGCAAAATCTCTGTCGGCCTGCGCGATACGAACGAGCCTCGAAAATATGGAATCGCGCAGAATGAACATCGTCGATCGCACCCTGATGCAATTTTGAGCGGGGCCCACGGAGCATTGCCTAACCTCTTGCGAAAGAGTGAGCCGCCTGCGCCCACTGCGGATGCAAAGCTTTCATCGCGCACTGCCGCACGTTCGACAGGTGCAATCGGAAGAAGCGCACGGCGATCACGAGGAGTGTGTGGAGCGTGCGAGTTTCCACTGATAATTGATTGCAAACGTTCGGAAATATCTTGGTAATCATCAAAACCTAAGATTGCATCTGCTTCTGGGAGGGCATCGGCAAGTTCCTTGCCGTATCGCTCTGCCATGCAACCCACGGCGACAACCGCTCGGGTCGTGCCGTGGCCTTTGAGTGAATTGGCCTCTAAAAGTGCATCTACAGAATCTTTCTTAGCAGACTCAATAAATCCGCAGGTATTTACAACTGCTACTTCTGCTAATTCAACATCACTAACAAGAGTCCAACCATCTGCCTCTAGACGTCCAGCGAGTTCTTCCGAATCGACTTCATT
>CAIMXQ010000001.1 GCA_903845465.1 uncultured Actinomycetes bacterium | reverse complement strand
TTGCAAACTTTTTTGCCTTAAGAGATACTTGCCTTGCGTTAATTCGCAACCAAAAAGGAGAGTACTTCTCAAACCGTTTCTAAATCAGAAACATTTGCCGTACAGCTTTACAATGACTACACAATCAGCGATCCAATCGCAACATAGTGCAACACATCGTTACGTACCAACAACATCCACTCCAATATCCCCTGAAAAAGTTGCCGCAATACTTGCAGCTGAGTGGGAACTCTTTACTAAGAACACCAAAGGCTCTGAAGCCGAGAGCAACCGAGCTCATAATTCAATGCCTCTAGGTGTTACCTCAAGCTTCCAACACTGGGATCCATACCCAATTTCAATTGTCTCCGCCAAGGGCGCATATATGACCGATGTCGACGGTCGTCAGCTCCTTGACCTCTCAATGGGCTTTGGCGCAATGCTCGCCGGCCATCTCAATCCTGTAGTGGTTGAAGAAGTTCAATCTGCACTCAATCAGGGAATGCTCTTTGTGACGCCGTCACCAACATCAAGTGATGCTGCCGAGCGAATTTGTAAGCGCTTCGGAATCGATCAGGTTCGCTTCACTAACTCAGGCACTGAATCAACTATGTACGCAGTTCGCGTTGCGCGTTCAGCCACCGAGAAGATGGGCATCCTCAAGATCGAGGGCGGCTATCACGGTAGCTACGACCCATTCGTTGTCTCTGCAAAGCCACCAGTTTCACAAGCGGGAGATGCTGAAGAGCCAACTCCTTATATCGAACCTAACTTGGTTCCTGGAGATATCTATGTTGTTCCATTTAACAATATCGAAGCTCTCGAGAAGATGTTCGAAAAGAATGCAAAGAAGATTGCCTGCTTTATCGTCGAACCTGTTCTAGAAAACCTCGCAATTGTTCTTCCGGATGCTGGATACCTCGAGCGTGTTCGCGAACTCTGCGATCAGTACGGCGTCATTCTTATCTTTGATGAGGTCAAGACAGGACTTACCGCTGGTGCACATGGCGCATCTGCACGACTTGGAGTTAAACCTGACTTAATCACACTTGCTAAATCAATCGGCGGAGGAATTCCACTTGCCGCTTTCGGTGGCAAGAAGAAGTACATGGACTTCATAACCAACGGCAAGATGGCTCACTTCGGTACCTTTAACGGCAATCCACTTGCGATGGCAGGCGTCCGTGCAATTGATCGCATCTGTTCTGATCAGGCTCTCGCTGATGCTGAAGCGATGAATTTGCAGGCACTTACACGAATCGGTGAAATCATCGATGAGTACCAACTTCCAGCCCACACCGTCGGTTTTGGCGTCAAAGGTTGCGTTACATGGTCAACGACCCCAGTACGCAATTACCGCGATTACAAAGCGACAGATTTCGGTGTTGCTGAAGCGCATTGGCTGTTCGCACTCAACCGCGGAATCATAACTCCACCAGGACTTGATGAGCAATGGTTAATCTCATTGGCGCATGGCCAAACCGAGATTGATCTCTTGGTTGAAGATTTCCGCGAATTCGCTAAAGCTATCCGCGCCTAAAAAAGAAAAGCCCCCGGTGTGAAAGGCACCGAGAGCTTAACTTGTGCGCGCGAAGGGATTCGAACCCCTAACCTTCTGATCCGTAGTCAGATGCTCTATCCGTTGAGCTACGCACGCTTATTGAATTGTGTATTGCGAA